>DATLUX010000385.1:0-28517 GCA_035577805.1 Verrucomicrobiia bacterium | reverse complement strand
TGTTTAGCGCGCGAGGGAGCGCGGCGTTTACGCCGCTTCAATGTCCGGCGGGTCGGCCGCGGTGGGAGTTGCAAGCGCTTGCTCCGATTCCCAACTTGAAGCGGGCTGAAGCCCGCGCTCCGGGGACACTAAACACGTACGTGACCGCCGCTACAGCCGTTTCCAGTCCCCCAGGATGCGCAGGCGCTTCTAAACGCGTACCGGCCTGGAAAGCCGCGCTCCACCGGGGCAGTGCCTTAAATACGCCCATGGACGCGCGCATTCACAACTTTGAGTGAGCGTGCTCTTTACGAAATCTTAACGCCGAAGACAGCTACTTTAATTACCCGCTTTCGCGGCGCCTGAATCATTGTAGTGGAATGAAAGAACGCACCTGGCTGAGTCAGTGGCTGGAGGTATCTTATGAGTGACCTGATATTCGTCGGCGTTTTGGTGGCATTTTTCGTCGTGAGCGGACTTTACGTGCGCCTCTGCGAAAAGCTCTAGCTAGGAGGACTCATGGAGAATGTCATCGTTGGACTGATTGCCCTCTTGTTGTTCGCGTACCTGTTGGTCGCGATGCTGCGACCCGAAAAATTCTGACGAATTCCTATGCAACCCTCTGGTTGGCTACAACTGACCCTTTTCGTCGTCGCGCTCGCGGCCATCACCAAGCCGATGGGGCTTTACCTGATGCGAGTGCTCGACGCGAATGGCAAAACCTGGCTCGACCCGGTGTTCCGTCCGCTGGAACGGCTCACGTATCGCTTGATGGGTGTGCGCGCCGACAAGGAGCATGATTGGAAACAATACACGCTTGCCATGCTGCTTTTCAGTCTGATCAGTTGCGTGTTCACCTACGCGATTCTGCGGCTGCAACATTTGCTCCCCTTGAATCCACAGGGCCTCGGCCCACTGAGTCCCGACCTCGCGTTCAATACCGCCGTCAGTTTCACCACCAACACCAATTGGCAGAGCTACAGCGGCGAATCCACGATGTCGTATCTCTCGCAGATGGTCGCGCTGACGATTCACAATTTTGCCTCCGCCGCCGTTGGGATCGCGCTGGCCGCTGCGCTGGTGCGTGGCATCGCGCGGCACTCGGCCAGAACGCTCGGCAATTTTTGGGTGGATTTGGTGCGCGTGACTTACTACCTCCTCCTCCCGATCTGTCTTGTCTTCGCGCTATTTCTCGTGTCCCAAGGCATGATTCAAAACTTCAAGCCCTACACCAAGGCCAAGCTGACTGAATCCTACATGATTCAAGTCCAGAAAACCGACGACAAAGGCAAGCCGATGACGACGAATGTCGCCATGACGGTCCAATCGCCGAAGCTTGATGCGCAAGGCAAACCGATTTTGGAAAATGGCGCGACCGTGATGGTGAACGTGCCGGTGCTGGATGGAAATGGTCAGCCCATCATGACCAACGTTCCCGTCATGATTGATCAGAAGATGGACGAACAAGTCATCGTGCAAGGCCCGATGGCTTCGCAAGTCGCCATCAAAATGCTCGGCACGAACGGCGGCGGTTATGTCAATGCCAACGCCGCGCATCCGTTCGAGAATCCCACGCCGCTCTCCAACTTTTTGCAGATGCTCTCCATCTTCAGCATCGGCAGCGGACTGACCTACTACCTCGGGCGCATGACAAAAAACCAAGCGCACGGTTGGGCGGTCTGGAGCGCGATGACGATCTTATTCCTGGCTGGCGTGCTGGTCTGTTGGTGGGCGGAGGCCAAGGGAAATCCCATTCACCAACAACTCGGCGTCACCGTGGCAGATGGCAACATGGAGGGCAAGGAAGTCCGCTTTGGCATATTCAACTCCGCTCTGTTCGCAACGATCACGACCGATGCCTCCTGCGGCGCGGTCAATTCCATGCACGATTCGTTTACGGCGCTGGGTGGTTTCGTCCCGCTGTTCAACATACAACTTGGCGAAATCATTTTCGGCGGCGTGGGCGCAGGGCTTTACGGGATGCTGGTATTCGTGGTGCTGGCGGTGTTCATCGCTGGGTTGATGGTTGGCCGCACACCAGAGTATCTCGGTAAAAAAATCCAGGCTTACGAAGTCAAGATGGCAATGCTGTCGCTGCTCGTGCTCTGTCTTTCCATTCTCGGATTCTCCGCATGGGCGGCGGTTAGCAAATGGGGACTCGCCGGTCTGAACAATTCCGGCCCGCACGGCTTAAGCGAAATGCTCTACGCCTTTAGTTCCGGCACGGGCAACAACGGCAGCGCTTTCGCGGGCCTTACGGCCAACACGCCCTGGTACAACACGACGCTGGGCCTCGCCATGCTCATTGGCCGCTTCCTGATGATTGTGCCCATCATGGCGTTGGCCGGTTCGCTCGTGCAGAAAAAGATTTCTCCGCCGAGCGCCGGGACCTTCCCGGTTTCCGGCGGCACGTTCGTGGTGCTGCTGCTTGGAACGGTGCTGCTGATCGGTGCGCTGAATTTTCTTCCGGTGCTGGCGCTCGGCCCAATTGTCGAACACTTCCTGACCTTGCAGGGGAAAGTCTTTTAACAGCCGTTCGGGATTCTATGACCCAAAAATCTCCCTCTCTCTTTGACTGGACCATCGTCGGGCCGGCGATTGGCGATTCGTTCAAGAAGCTCGATCCGCGCCTGATGATCAAAAATCCGGTCATGTTCGTGACCATGATTGGCGCGGCGTTGACCACGGTGGGCATTTTCACCGCATCGGCTGATCGCGGCTTTATTGCGCAACTCGCCCTCTGGCTTTGGTTCACAGTTCTGTTCGCCAACTTTGCCGAAGCCGTGGCCGAAGGTCGCGGTAAAGCGCAGGCGAACGCGCTCCGCAAGGCCCGCAAAGACACCATGGCCCGTCGTTTGCGAAATGGGCGGGAGGAAAAAGTCCCCGCCAACGAATTACAAAAGGGCGACACGGTGGTTTGCGAGGCCAACGATGTTATCCCCGCCGACGGTGACGTGATCGAAGGCATCGCCAGCGTGGACGAAGCCGCCATCACCGGCGAATCCGCGCCCGTCATCCGCGAGAGTGGTGGTGACCGCAGCGCCGTCACCGGCGGCACCCGCGTGCTCAGTGACCGCATCGTGATTCGCATCACGATGGACAAAGGTCACGGCTTTCTCGACCGTATGATTTCACTGGTGGAAGGCGCGCAACGTCAGAAAACGCCCAACGAAATTGCCCTCACCATTCTGCTCGCCGCCCTGACCCTCATTTTCCTGCTTGTTTGCGTGACGCTCAAACCGTTCGGCCTTTATTCATCGGCGGTGTTTTCTGTGCCGGTTCTGATCGCGCTCCTGGTGTGTCTGATTCCAACGACCATCGGCGGCCTTTTGAGCGCCATCGGCATCGCAGGCATGGACCGCGTTCTGCAACGGAATGTGCTCGCGATGAGCGGACGCGCGGTTGAGGCTTCCGGCGACGTGGATGTGCTGCTGCTCGATAAGACGGGCACGATCACTCTCGGCAACCGCATGGCCACCGCGTTCCTGACCGCTCCGAACGTCAAGCCCGAACGCCTCGCCGACGCCGCGCAACTCGCGTCGCTCGCGGATGAAACGCCGGAGGGCCGCAGCATCGTCGTGCTCGCCAAGGACAAGTTCAATTTGCGCGTGCGCGACGTGGTCCACTCGCAGGCGAAGTTTGTGGCGTTCACCGCCCAGACGCGCATGAGCGGGGTGGATTTTGCGGCTCTGGATGGCCAGCCGGCGCGCGCCATTCGCAAAGGCGCGGCCGATGCGATTCGTGTCTATGTGGATCAATTGGGCGGACAATTTTCGCCAGCGATTACCCAGGGCGTTGAGGAGATTTCCCGTTCCGGCGGCACGCCGTTGGTCGTGGCCGAAGGCCGCGAAGTGCTCGGGGTCGTGCATTTGAAAGATGTCGTGAAGGGCGGAATCAAAGAGCGCTTCGCGCATCTTCGCAAAATGGGGATCAAAACTGTCATGATTACCGGAGATAATCCGCTCACCGCTGCCGCCATCGCCGCTGAAGCGGGCGTGGACGATTTCATGGCGCAAGCGACGCCGGAGCAAAAGCTCAAACGGATTCGGGAGGAACAGGCGGCGGGGCATCTCGTGGCCATGACAGGTGACGGCACGAACGATGCCCCGGCGCTGGCTCAGGCGGACGTGGGTGTGGCGATGAATACCGGCACGCAAGCCGCCCGTGAAGCCGGCAACATGGTGGACCTGGACAGCAATCCGACGAAGCTCATCGACATCGTCGAGATCGGAAAGCAAATGCTCATCACGCGCGGTTCGCTGACGACGTTTAGCATTGCGAACGACGTGGCGAAGTATTTTGCCATCATCCCCGCGATGTTGATGGCCACTTTCCCGGCCATCGCACCGCTGAACATCATGCGTCTGCACAGCCCGACGAGCGCCATTCTGAGCGCCGTCATTTTCAACGCGCTCATCATCATCGCCTTGATTCCCCTGGCCTTGCGCGGCGTCAAATACACGCCCATCGGCGCGCTCGCCACTCTGCAACGCAACCTGCTCATTTATGGCGTAGGGGGCGTTATCATTCCCTTCCTTGGGATCAAGTTGATTGATCTCATCATCACCGCCCTCAACCTGGTTTGAGCCTATGAAAGAACTATTCTCCGACATTCGTGGCGCGGTTGTTTCCACGCTGGTTCTTGCGGTCGTGTGTTGTGGAATTTATCCCCTGATTGTGTTTGGCATCGCGCAGGCCGCGTTTCACGACCAAGCCAACGGAAGTTTGATCGTGGAAAAAGACGGCACGGTGCGCGGCTCGGCGCTGCTCGGCCAGAATTTCTCCGGCGAGAAATACTTTCACCCGCGTCCGTCCTCCGCCGGCAACGGCTACGATGCGGCGAATTCCAGCGGCAGCAATCTCGGGCCGACTTCACAAAAGCTGAATGATGCCATCAAGGAACGCGTCGAGGCGTACCGCAAAGAAAACGGCCTGAAGGAGTTCGACTCCGTCCCCGCTGATGCCGTCAGCGCGTCCGGCAGCGGGCTTGACCCACACATCAGCCTGCGCAACGCCGAACTGCAAGTATCACGTGTGGCCAAAGCACGCGGACTAAGCGAGGAGCAGCTTCGCCCACTCATCAACCGGCACACCGATAAGCCGGATTGGGGGTTTCTTGGTGAACCAGGAGTCAATGTGTTGCGTCTGAATCTTGCCCTGGATGACCACCTGGCGAGCCTCAGTCGCACGAAACCCAGTTTGGTGATCCCGGACGAGGAGGCTGCTGCCTTCAAACTGCTGGCGCAGAAATTCACGGGGCCTCGTTACTTCCAGCCCAACGCCTCCCGCACCCAGCCATCGCACAGCGGAACTGCAGAGCCGCGCATCAGCGCGGCCGACGCGCGCTTGCAGGTGAAACGCATCGCGGCAGAGCGCAACCTTGGACCCGACGTCGAAACGAAGCTCAACGCGCTCATTGAGCGGCTCACGGAACCGTCGCCGTCGCGGGTCGTCGGTGAGCCGGAGATCAAACTGCTGCGCCTGAATCTCGCTCTGGACGAGTTGGAGAAGAACTTGAAACAGTGAATCGGCTCGAACCATCGCAGCTCGTTAGCTGGGAGAACCGCTTAGCCGAGAGCGTGTCTATTCAGCGGATACTCGTGCCGGTCGATTTTTCGGCCCGCTCGGTCGAGGCACTGCGACACGCCAGCGCCTTGGCCAAACAATTCGAGGCGGTCATTGACGTGGTTCATGTCGTGCAACTCAACATCGCCGGTGAAGAGGCAGGCGTTCCACGCGCGGCCTTGATTCGTCAGTTGAGTGATGCGGCTCGACAAAATTTGAGTAAGCTCATTGAAATCCTGTGGGCGGGCGAAATCATGGCGACGGTGGCGATTCAAGAGGGGCGCCCGGCTGACGTGATTGTTCAAGAAGCCCGCGCCAGGAATTCAGACCTGATCATCATCGGGACTCACAAAAAGCAGGGGCGGTTGCGGCTGTTCCGGCGCAACACGGCGGCGCGCGTGATTCGACGAGCGCCGTGCCCTGTGCTGGTCGTGCCGATTGCGACGGGAGAATTGAGCGCTCCGACGTTTTGAAGCCGAATCTTGCGCTGAATCAAATACACCGAGCACCGCGAGCGACCGAATCCTGACGTTTGCTGGCCCACACCTCAGATATGAAAGCACGCGAGAGATGGCGGTTGAACCTCTTTCCCGAATCAGTCAGCGTCGTGGCAGCGGTCGCACGTCGCCGCCACAACCATCAAAGATTGGAGTTGGAATATGACCAAGCTGATCATTGCAGCTATCAACCTCGAGTCCTTCCTGACCATCTCCGGCCGAGTCGTTGGCGGTCTGATCGTATTGGCACTCAGCGCAGCCGCACTCAAGTGGCTGCTCGGTATCCGGTATATTCCGCACGCCAAGGTCGGAATTGTGGAGAAACTATGGTCACCCAAGGGCTCGCTCACGGAGGGCGGAATGGTCGCACTCGAGGGCGAGGCCGGCTTCCAGACCACGATCCTTCGCGGCGGACTTCATCCGTGGTACTTTCCGTGGCAATATCGCATCCATAAAGAACCGCTCGTGACTGTTGCCGAAGGAAAAATCGGCTACGTGTATGCACGCGACGGAGCGCCGTTGCCGCCCACGCAAACACTCGGACGCATCGTGGAGAGCAACCACTTCCAGGATGCCGTGTCATTCCTGCGCAAGGGCGGCCAGCGCGGACGTCAGCGCGCCATCTTGCGCGAAGGAGTATTTGCTATCAACCAGGCCCTCTTTGTCGTCATCACGGATGACGGGTACTATTCCGGCCCGGTCAAAGACAAGGCCGCCGCGCAAATCGTCGAATGGCAAAATCAACTCTCGGCGGTGGGTGGTTTTGATCCCGTCGTGATCGGGCGCGGGAACGTGACGCAGGCGCCGCCACCACACGGCCATGGGGAAACGAGCCCAAGACTCGGCGCCGCCGACGCGGACACAACTCTGTTGCCCTCGGACACACTGGGCATTGTGACGGTGCATGACGGCGCACCCATTGGGTCGGGCGAAATCATCGCGCCTGAGGTGAAGCCGGCGGACGGCAAGCAAGACCATGATTACTTTCAGAATCCGGAAGCCTTTCTGGACCTGGGTGGCCGGCGTGGCAAACAGTTGCAGGTGCTGACCGACGGGACGTTTTTTATCAACCGCTGGTTCGCGACCGTCGAGATACGCCCGAAATTGCTGATCCCGATCGGCTACGTCGGCGTGGTCGTATCGTATTATGGGAGCAAAGGGGAAGACGTCACGGGCGTGACTTTCCGATACGGGGAGCAAGTCGAGCCGGGACTTCGTGGGGTGTGGAAACAAGCGTTGCCCCCGGGCAAGTTTGCGCTTAACCCGTACGCCTTAAAAGTCGAACTGGTGCCCACCGTGAACTTCGTCCTGCGCTGGATCACGGGCGTGGTCGAGTCCCACCAGTACGACAAGGACTTGTTGAGCATTGAGTTGATCACCGCCGACGGTTACGAACCGGTGCTGCCGCTCTCGCTGGTCTTGCACATTGACTACGAAAAAGCGCCGCGGGTGGTGCAGCGATTCGGCGATGTGAAGCGGCTGATTACGCAGACCCTCGATCCGATCCTCACCTCCTACTTCCGCGACGTCGCACAATCGTCGCACATGCTGGACTTGCTCACGAAGCGCGAGGAAATTCAGAAGCGGGCGACCGAGCAGCTGGGCCACCGTTTTCAGGATTATGACATCAACTGTGTCGCCGTGCTGATTGGCAGACCCGAGTCGAAAGCGACCCCCGCGGGTCAGGAAGACCCGATCGAACGGTTGTTTGATCAATTGCGCATCCGCCGGCTGGCCGCTGAACAGAAGGAAACATTCGGCCGGCAAGAGGAGGCAGCGGTGAGGCTCAAAGAGCTAAACCACGCCCGCGCCGCGGCCGAGAAGCAGACCGAATTGACCCAAACGCGGATTGACGTCGAGGTTGCGGCCAACAAAGGCGAAGCCCAACTGGCCGAAGCGCAGCGGTTAGCCAAACGCGACATTGCCCGCGCCGAAGGTGAATCGCGCGCAAAAGAATTGCTCGGCAAAGGCGAAGGCGCACGCATTGCGCAGATCGGTTTGTCTGAGGCGGCGGTCTTTCTGCAAAAGATTCGGGCCTATGGTGATCCGAGGTTGTTCGCCCTTAGCCTCGTGGCCGATCAGTTTGCCAAAAGCGCCCAACCGCTCGTGCCCGAGCGTTTGTTGTTGATGGGCGCAGCCAAGGACGGAGAAGGAAAAGCGGATTTCACTTCTGTCAGTTCGCTTGGCCAACTGTTGACTCTGCTGCTCGCTGAGAAAGCCGGCCTGGGTGTCACAGAAAAGGGCCCGGACTTGGGAGAATTGGAGAAGTTCACGGCCCAACTCACCAAGAAAATGTCCGACGAGAAGGATAAAGCGTTGACAGGAGGTGCGTGAACTCAATTGCCCAAACAAGGACGCCGTCAGCCTTCCCAAAAGCGGATGTTAATGCTCTGATCGGAGTCCTGGCTTTGGATCCGTTAGGATGATCTGTGAGCGATGGCGACCGCCCCAATCCCGATGCGCTGCTGAGTTCCATCCAGCGCGAGGAAGCCGCGAAAAAGCGCGGACGCCTGAAGGTGTTCTTCGGCATGTGCCCCGGCGTGGGCAAAACCTATGCCATGCTGGAAGCCGCCCGGCGCGAATTAAAAGCAGGACGCGATCTGGTCGTTGGTTACATTGAGACACATGGGCGGCAGGAGACCAACGCGCTCGCCGCCGGTTTACCCCAGGTCCCCCGAAAACAATTCGAACATCGCGGGATGACTCTCAGCGAACTGGACCTCGACGCGGTGCTGGCCCGTCGTCCGCAGCTCGCGCTGGTGGATGAACTGGCGCACACCAACGCGCCCGGCGCGCGCCATCCCAAACGCTGGCAGGACGTAACCGAACTGTTGGATGCGGGCATTGATGTGTTCACCACGCTGAACGTGCAGCACGTGGAAAGTCGCGCCGACACCGTGCGGCAGGTAACGGGCGCCGAGGTTCGCGAGACCGTGCCGGACGGCGTCCTGGACGGGGCGGTGCTTGAATTGGTGGATTTGCCGCCGGCCGAACTCGTTCAGCGCTTGCAGGAAGGCAAGGTGTATCTGCCGGATCGTGCCGCCGTTGCCGCCACCCATTTCTTTCGGGAATCAAATCTGACCGCTTTGCGGGAATTGTCCTTGCGCCTGGTAGCTGACCACGTTGGGGTTGACACCCGCGAGTTCCGGGGAAATCAAGCGGAGACCAGCCCCTGGAAGACCGCTCACTGCCTGCTCGTCGGGGTCGGGCCCAGCCCGCTGTCCGAAGCGCTCTTGCGTTGGACACGACGGATGGCGGACGGGCTGCACTGCCGCTGGCTGGCCGTGCATGTGGAAAGTTCGCGTGTCCTCACCGCCTCCGCTCAGGCGCAACTGGAGAGAAACCTGGCCACCGCTCGCGAACTTGGGGCGGAAGTTTTTACCACCACCGATGACGATCTCGTGGGCGGATTGCTGCGGATCGGTCGGCAGCAAAACGCCACCCAGATCATCGTCGGCAAGCCCGTGGGCACAGGCTGGCTGGAGTGGTTGCGCGGCGACCGTTTGCTGAAACGCCTGGCCCGAGAAAGCGGGGACATCGATTTGCAAGTGGTCCGTGCCGAAAAAGGCACCGGCGGTGCGGCGGCGCGCGTGTGGCTGCCGGGGTTGGCATCCAGCTTCCAACAATACGCATTTGCTGTTGGTGTTGTTCTGGGCACAGGCCTGCTTAATCTCGGCCTCATGGCGGTGTCCGGGCCGCGCGTGCCGGGGTTGGTCTTTCTGCTCGCCGTGGTGCTGGTGGCGCTGAAGGTTGGACGCGGACCGGTTTTGCTGGCCGGCGCGTTGAGTGCACTGGCGTGGGACTTCTTCTTTCTACCGCCGCAATTTGCTTTGACTATTCAGAGGCTGGAAGACGCCATCCTCTTCGCCCTTTACTTCGTGGTGGCCATCGTCCTTGGTCAACTGGTCGCGCGGATTCGGGCCCAGGAACAGGCGGAACGCCGCCGCGAAGAACGCGCCGTCGCGCTTTATGAATTCACGCGCGACCTGGCGGAGGCCGCTTCACGCGATGAAGTTGTCTGGCATCTCGTGACTCAAGTGAACCGCGTGTTCCAAGCGCCGAGCGCGGTGGTGCTGGCTGTGAACGACCAGCTGGCCGCGCACCCGGACGGGTCCCTGACCCTTTCGGAAAAGGAATTCGGAGTGGCCGATTGGGCCTTTCGCCAGCGCAAAGCGGCCGGACGGTTCACCGATAATCTGCCCGGCGCCGGTGCCTTTCATCTGCCGCTGCTCACGGAGCGCAAATCGTTTGGCGTGTTGGCGGTGCAATGGGCGGATCAAGACCTGACTTTGGCTCAGCGCGATCTGCTCGAAACGTTCGCGCGCCAGGCCGCCCTGATTCTCGACCGGGTCGAACTTCGGACCGCCGCCGAACAAGCCCGACTGCTGGCCGAGTCGGAAAAGTTCAGCCGGACCTTATTGAATTCAATTTCGCACGAACTCCGCACGCCGTTGGCGGCCAGCACGAGTGCGGCCTCCGCGCTCGCGGCCGCTGAATCCTTGACGCCCGAGCAGCGCGCCGCGTTGATGAACGAGATCTTGGAGGCCAATACCAGGCTCAATCGGGTGGTGGGAAATTTGCTGGATGTGGCCCGTCTTGAATCCGGCCAGGTGCGGCCACGCTTGGACTGGCACGATGCGCGTGATCTGGTCCAAACGACGCTGCGCGAATTGAAGAGAGAACTGGCCTCGCATCCGGTCACTTCGGAACTCCCGGTCGAGCCGCTCTTGGTGCGGCTGGACTTTTCGCTCATGCAGCACGCGCTCGGCAACCTGTTGCTCAACGCCGCGGCGCACACTCCAGCCGGAACACCGATCGACGTCCAGGCCGCGTTGAGCGATGGCCGCTTGCGGCTTAGCGTCGCGGACCGCGGGCCTGGCATTCCCGCGGAGGCCTTGCCGAGGATATTCGACAAGTTCTTCCGCGGGTCCAAAGCTCCGACGGGCGGCAGCGGGCTTGGCCTAACCATCGTGAAGGGTTTTGTCGAAGCCCACGGCGGCACGGTCAGCGCGGAGAACCGTCCGGGTGGCGGAGCGCTCTTTTCGATTCTCTTGCCGCAACCCGACAAACCTCCGATCGTTGCCCCTGAATGACCGAGCAGGAAACAACCAAACCCGGTCCCATGGCGTTGGTCATTGATGATGAACCGCAGATTCGCCGTTTATTGCGGGTGACGCTGGCAGCCAACGGTTACCGGGTGGCCGATGCGTCGAGCGGACAAGACGGTGTGGTTCAAGCCGCTCAACGTAAGCCGGATGTCATCCTGCTGGACCTGGGGTTGCCTGACCTCGACGGCCTGCAGGTGCTCAAGCGCATCCGGGAATGGAGCCGCACGCCCATCATTATCCTGAGTGTTCGGGACCAGGAAGAAGAAAAGGTGGCCGCGCTCGACTCCGGCGCCGACGATTATGTGACCAAACCCTTCAACAGCGCGGAATTGTTGGCCCGCTTGCGCGCGGCCTTGCGTCATGGCCAACCGCAGGGAGCCGAGGCCATTTTCCGCACCGGCAACCTGGAAGTCGACTTGTCGAAGCGGGTTGTTTTGAAGAGCGGCGTGGAGGTCAAATTGACGCCGATCGAGTATGGGTTGCTGCGGTTGCTGGTGACACACGCTGGAAAAGTTGTGACCCATCGCCAGCTCCTCCAGGAAGTGTGGGGCGCGAAGGCGATTGACCAAACCCATTACTTGCGAGTTCACATCGCCCATTTGCGGGAGAAACTGGAAGCAAATCCCTCCGCGCCCGAACTGATTTTGACTGAGCCAGCGGTGGGCTATCGGCTTTTGTGTCAGCGGTAAGAGGCGAGGTGGACCCGGTCACCGCCGGGGGCCCGAAATTCGATTTCCGAAAACGGCGAGCACAGTTTGCCGTCCTCGGATAAGGTGTGGCCGTGAACCTGAATCCGGATCAATGTTATCAGGCCGTGGTGACCCGCGATCCACGTTTCGACGGCCGGTTTTTCGTGGCCGTCAAATCCACCCAAATTTATTGCCGGCCCATCTGCCGGGTCAAAACGCCCATGCGCAAGAACTGCCAATTCTTCAGCAACGCCGCGGCGGCCGAAGCGGCGGGGTTTCGGCCCTGCAAACGCTGCCGGCCGGAACTGGCGCCTGGCCGCAGCAGCCTGGAGGCGAGCAGTCAGCTGGCTCGCCGCGCGGCTTATCAAATTGGCCAGGATTTTCTAGCCGACCATTCCCTCGCAGACCTGGCAGAAACTTTGGGCGTGAGCGATCGGCATATGCGTCAGGTGTTTCAAAATGAATTCGGTGTGGCTCCGGTGCAGTTTTGGCAGACGCAACGACTCTTGCTGGCCAAACGTCTCCTCACGGACTCCAGGATGTCGATCACGGATGTGGCGTTGGCCAGTGGCTTCAAGAGCCTGCGCCGATTCAACACCTTGCTGAAAGCCCGCTATCGGATGACTCCAACCGGGCTGCGCAGAAATCAAAAGAATGAGGCGCCGAAAAACTTCGCGGACGTTTGCTTTCGGCAGGAGTATCGTCCGCCATTTGATTGGGTGCGGCTCATTCATTTCCTTGCGGCGCGGGCGATCCCTCAGGTCGAAGCCGTTCATGAAGCGATTTATTTCAGGACGGTGCGGATCAGGCGCCGCCAGCAAGATTACGTCGGGTTTATCCAGGTCAGCCATGAACCAGAACGCCAGACGATCTCCGTCCGGCTTTCCGAACCGCTGCTTCCGGTTTGCGCGGTGGTTTTGGAGCGAGTGAAGCAGCTCTTTGACCTGCAGGCCGAACCGACCTTGATCGCTGCGGTTTTGGGCCAGATCGCAGCCACCAGGCCAGGACTAAGAGTTCCCGGCACGTTTGACGGGTTTGAACTGGCCGTTCGCGCCATTCTCGGTCAACAGATTTCCGTGGCAGGCGCCCGAACCATCGCCGCGCGTCTGGCCGTTCGCTTCGGGACGCCGCTCTCCACCCAGGTCAAGGCGCTGACGCATCTGTTTCCGACTCCGGAACGAATGGCCGCCGCTAGCCTCGAGCAGATTAGGAAATTAGGAATCACCACCAAACGCGCGGAAACTTTGATCGCCTTGTCTCAGGCAGTGGCCCAGGGCGATTTGCTTCTGGAACCCGGCCATGGCATTGAAGAAACGCTCGAGCGTCTGCAAAAAATTCCAGGCATCGGCGAATGGACGGCCCAATACATCGCCATGCGCGCCTTGTCCTGGCCAGACGCTTTTCCGCACACGGATCTTGGCGTCAAAAAAGCGCTGCGCACAAACAGTGCAAAGAAAATCTTAGAGCTGGCTGAAAAATGGCGGCCGTGGCGCTCCTACGCGACGCTTCATTTGTGGGCCGGCTTGGAAAAGGAAAAATGACCTCATATACCACGATACAGACGCAGGCTCTCGGCGAGCTTTTGCTGGTTGCCAATGACACGCAATTAATCGGTGTTTACTACACCGATTCCAAACACGCGCCCCCGATCGAGGCCGGCTGGAGGTTCAATCCGAACCAGCCCGTCCTCCAACAAGCGCAGGAGGAGCTCACCGCCTTTTTGCAGGGCGAAAGGACATCCTTTTCCGTGCCCCTCCATTTCGCCGGAACAAAATTTCAGCAAAAAATCTGGACACAACTGGCGCTGATTCCATTTGGCGAAACGATTAGCTACTCGGAGTTGGCGCGCCGGGCCGGAGCGCCGTCTGCCATTCGGGCTGCCGGGAGCGCCAATGGGAAAAATCCTCTCAGCATCATTATCCCGTGCCACCGGGTTATTGGTAAGGACGGAGCGCTGGGCGGCTACGCTGGGCGTGTGAATCGGAAAAGGCAACTTCTCGAGATCGAAAAGAGGATAGAAACGCGTACCGAGGCCCAAAGGGCCGTCTATTCCTGAGCCCAGACCGAAGGCCTGGGTTGCCTGCGCCGCGAAGCCAGCGGCCTGAAGGGCCGCGCTAACCACTCGGGCGCACCAATCGGTCCTAACGAATCGCCGGCCCTTTCAGTGTTTGAGCCGGTAGAAGCGATGGTCGACAGGGCGCGACACGATCACTTGATTTTGCAGGTTGGTGAGATTCAGTGCAGGTGGGCTTGTCACGTTCGTCCAGCTGGTCGTGGTCAACTCGGTGTTCTCCTGCAACACGAAAGGCATGGCAGGCATTAGCCAAGACAGGACGAAGTCGCTGCCCGCAGACGAAATGTTCAACCACGGTTCCGGTGTCGATTGCCAAGCGTAGATTCCGCCGCCGTAGGCCGACACAAGAAGTTTGTTTCCATCCGCGGAGGAGGCGATGGAAGTGAGGTTGAAGCCGTTGCTGGGCGCTCTGGGCACCCAGGATGCTCCCGAATTCGTCGAAGTGAAAACAGTGCCATAGGCAGGCGCGATCGCCGGTTTGCTCCCATCCGCCGAAGAGGCAACGGATCTCCAACATGCGAGAGGCGCGTCGCCAGCCGACGCCCAGACGCTGCCGCCATCCACTGAGCGGTAAACCAAGCCACTCGCGGAAACCGCCACCAGTTTGAGCCCGTCGGCCGACGCGGCGACGGAAGTCCATGCGGTGGGAGGCACGTTTACGTTTGTCCAATGTGATCCCGCGTCGGACGAAACATAAATTGATCCCTGGCTAAAATACCTTGAGGTGGCGACGAGTTTGGTCCCATCGGCTGATGAGGCGACCGAACTCCAATCCTCGCTCGGGGCGCTCGTTGGCAGCCAAGTCGCTCCGCCATTCGTCGAAATATATTGCTCACGCGCACCACATATCTGCGACCCGAAGCGGCCATCGGGACGTCTGGTAATCCGAGAACGGCGTTGGTTTCATTCGCCAAATCCGCGCCATTCAACTGCCATTGGTAAGCCAGGGGAACAGCGCCCGAAGCACCCACGCTGAAGGTGACTCTGGTTCCAGCCACCACGGTCCGGCTCGTCGGCGGGTTGTAAATGACCGGCGCCGTGAGTGAGCAGCCGTAAATCGTGTCATTCTGCGCGGCCGCCACCAATTTGTTTCCATCCGCGGATGAGGCAACGGCTCCCCAGGCTTGTGCGAACACATGGTTGGAGACCCACGTCGCTCCCGCATCCGTGGAGTTGTAAATGACACCAGGGTAACTCGTCGCCGCCACCAACTTGCTCCCGTCGGCCGAGGAAGCCACCACAGTTTCAAAGCTTTGGCCGGGCAGGCTGTTCGACGCCCAGGTCGCTCCAGAGTCCCTCGAGGTGTAGATGACCGGACAGGAACAGGGAAAATAAATGTATCCCGCCGCGATGAGCCTGGTTCCATCCGCGGAGCAAGCGATGGAGGTAATGGCTCCGTCGGGCAAGCTAGAAGCCGTCCAAGTGGCGCCTGAATTCGTCGAGAGATTGATCTGACCGGAGCCCGATGCGGCCAGTTTGGTTCCGTCTGCGGACGACACGATCGTGGAATTAAATGCGGCGATGCTGAAGGGAGCGTTGTTCGAGACCCACGTGACACCGAAATTCGTCGAGGTGTAAATCCCTGGACAGGGGCAGGCGAAAGAATAGGAGGCCAACGCCACCAGCTGGCTGCCATCCCCGGAGGAAGCGACCGACGTCCAACTGGCCGCGGGTGCGCTGGTCTTGCTCCAAATCACACCCGAGTCACTCGAAGTGTAAATCGCGCCCCCAGCCGAAGCCACCATTCTGGTCCCATCGGACGAAATTGCGACGCTCCAATTCGTACTGGGGAAGACATTCGTCACCGGCCACCAGGTGGCCCCGGAGTTGGTGGAGATGTGAATGGGTGCGAGCGCAAGGCCCGCCGCCACCAACTTGGTTCCATCCGCTGACGAGGCAATCGCCGACCAGTATTGGGCGGGAGCGGTCGTTGGCGTCCAGTCCTGAGCAGAGACAAAATGAATACGAAGGAACAGACCGCAGGCGGTGACGACTAGGACAAGGGAGGGTCTTGTGCTCACAAGCGGTGGCGATTGGTTGTTGGCTATTGGCTATATTGGCGATATTGGCGATTGCACCATCTCGTTGCTTGGTTCCTCCATCACGGCGAGACCACACGGTAAAAGCGCCGGCTGAAATTCGTCGCGTTCCGGTCCACGAAGTTGGTCGAGGGCGGGCTCTTACCGAAGGTCAATAAGTCCGTCCAATGCGTGGCAGCCAAGTCATCGGACGCTTGCAGGCGGTAGCGGTTTTCCGGCCCGGCGCGCACAGTGACTTCGAAACCGCCCTGCGGAAGCGTTCGACCTGCCAACAATGGGCGAGTGTCTCCTGAGAACAAGATTGATCCCGCATCGCCCACCGCCACAAAACGCCACGCTCCATAAGCAACCGCTCGGAGACCTGCCGAACCGGAAGCCGCCCGTGAAGTCCAGGCTCTCCCATTCATGGAAGTCAGGATCATGCCTGGCCCTACCGCGACAAACTGGTTGGCCCCAAAGCCAACTCCACGAAAACCAGTGCGTTCGGTCTGCGTCCACTCGATGCCCCACCGGGGAGCATTCGTCCAGCTCACGATCAGAGAACCAGGGTAATCCGGGTTGTAACCTCCCGCGACGAATCGACCGTTGCCGAAGGCCACAGCCCACAGTGGCATGCCGAACTCACTGCCGCCTCCGACAACGGTCCAATTGGTCCCCCCATCAGAGGACGCAAGCTTCTGCCCATCCCAACAACAAGCCAGTCCGCAATCTCCGCTCCACGAACAAGTCCCGCCGACGGTGAAAAAGCTTCCATTGCCGTAGGCGATGCTGAGGAGCGGACCGCCGCCGGCGACGCGTGGTAGCCAGTGGACTCCGTCGGTTGAGGTTAGAAACGAAAATATGCTGGAAGCCACGAACATGCCGCCACCAAAGGCCACAGCCACAAGTGACTCAACCGTTCCAGTAGCTTGCTTGGTCCAGTTTGATCCGTTGGTCGAAGTCAAAACCAAACCCGCGTTTCCCACCGCCACGAACAGTTGTCTCCCGTACGCAACACCCGCAAGGTCGTCTGTGACGCCGGACAACATCGGGCTCCACTCCATGCCATCGGCGGAAGCCAGGATGGTGCCGCGGTCACCCACGGCGACAAATCTTCCGTCGCCATAGCTGAGGCTCTTCAAGTTCTGAGTGGGCAATGACTGAGCCGGCGAGCTCCAGTCGTCCAACGCGTCCGCGCGCGCGCGGGCCGGACCCATGGCCAGAAGCAAGGCAGAACTCATGGTCAGCAGGCCCGAACGCAAATTCAGTGTTTTCATGGTGCGCGATCCTGCCATTTTCTCCCTTCCAGATCGGTTGGAAGGCCCAAGCCCGAGCGCACTTGCCCGAGCCCACTTCTTTCATACCTATTTCTGCGGTCCAGTAACACCGAGAACGAAGCTTTTCCGCTGGATCACGGCGTGGTTGGTTGGCCCAAGTACTTCTTCCAATCAAACTCCGCGGGTGGCATGAACGACTCCCAGCCGACTTCCGACGCTGCACGCGGAGCGGCCAATCCAACCAGGCCCCCCACCCCTCCGAGCCCCGCCAGACCGGGATTACCCATGGAAACCATTCTTTTCGGAAGGTGCGCAGCGGCCTCCTCGATGGAGTCGTAAGTGCCCTTCACCCGGACTTCGCCAACGACGGTCGCCGGCTTCTGCGAGGCCAGCAGCGCTGATCGTTCTGCGATTCGCTGCACCACCGCCTTGTGGACCGAGTCCTTGAGCAGTCCAATGGTTCCGACGAGGTAAACTTTTTTCGCGCAGTAAAACTCTTCCTGATGAATCAGTTCGCCCCCTTCTTCGGTGACCGCCCAGGCTACGCGTGCCAGCACGGCGCCGCTGGTGTTGCTCAACGCCACGACATACTTCCGAACTACGACATGGATCTCCAACTGGGACCTGGGCGGTTCGGCGGGCGAACTTGGTAACAGCCGGACGGTGTCGCGGAGCGATTGGGCGATGTGAGCCACGTCATTGGTGTCGAGCTTTCCCCACTCGAAGACCGCTACCGCAATCCGTGCCGGAGCCTCCTCTTCCATAATCACGGCCGCCACGCTCAGTTGTTTCGCCAATGGCCTGGCGCCGGATGGTGGCCGCAAAACAAAGGTGGAGGTGCCTCCGGTGGTCCCGCACCCGGCGGTGCCAACCTCAAGCAGGAGCAACAAGAATAACCACGGGCTGCTTTGCAAGGTTTTCATGATCACAAGACGCGCGAACAGTTCATCCCGCTCTTTGGTCTCCTTCCGGCCTATGGAGGTGGCGACAGTGGCGACTCAACAACTCGAGCGGTAAGGATCGACGCTCAACCCAGTTGTCTTTCTTAATCGGTGCTACAGTAGCAACCCGCCTGCGCAAAACAGCAAAGACACCCAATGACACCGGTGATTCAGGCGCTGGTTTTTTCATAGGTTACTCGCGGGCCAATTATTTGTTGACTGGCTCGACGTCCACCGGTTTCGGCTTCTTCGTCAACGTGCCCGGATCGGCGAAGAACTTTTCATCCTTCACGTGTCGGAGGATGAACTTCTGCAAGTCCTTGGTTGGAGCCGTGAGAATGATCTGGAATTCTTCGCTATCACGTCCGTTCAGACGGATCTTCTCGTGCTGGATGTCTTTCGGGTTTTTCTCGATCAGCTCCTCGAGCCTTTCGGGGTCCATGAGACGCAGCTTCAACGTCGGAGTAATCTGGTCCACTTTGAGGAAGAGGTGAGCAGGTCGAATGACCAAGGCACAGCGCGCCAACTGATTGATTTCCCATCCACCGTTGCCGCCCAAACCCAGCGCATAAAGGTCGAGAAACAATTCCTGGCCGAGCTTGAGCAAATGCGCATCGAACTCGCCGGTCCGGCCGTCGCTGTCAGTGTGTTTGAGGAAGTATTTCTTCCCGCCCGCCTCGGCAAAGGCCCACGCTTCCTTCTCGTTTTCCTCGCTCCACACGCCCACGAGCGCAGGGTCAAAGACGAGATCCTTTTCCGTGTAGAGGGGATTGACGGACGGCACGCAGCCAGCCAGTAACAGCGCAAGGCCGAACGGGAGTGGCAGTTTGATCTTCATGGTTCAGGGTGCGGTTAGGTTTGAGTCTGGTTCTAAAAACCTTAGCGCCGGCCGTTCTGCTCGACGATGCGCCGCATGGCCGGCGTGTAATCGTTCAAATTCTTTTCCTCACAAAACGCGTCGCTCACATAATCGGCGAAGCGTTTGAAGCGGTGCTGGCTGATATCTTTGTACAGTTGCAAGCCGGCTTTGCTGGCCGCCAAATCGGCGTGCGAAATCACTCCACTGATGTTGCGGCCGAACCCGCCGTAGCCCACCGCCCGTCCGGAGGGTTGCTGCCGAAAATAGGCCTCGTCCTGGCCATAATGCTCCCGTGACTCCTTCCCCTCGAGCCATTCGCCGTAGCGTTCCGCCAGGGCGTCGCCTTTTCCGTCGAGGACCGAAATCTTATAATACTCCCAGCCTTGCTGAAATAAATGCCCCAACTTGTCCGTGCCCAGGCAAATGCCGTTCACCTTGATGCATCGTGCGTAAGCGGAGAAAAGCAGGTTGTGTTGCAGGCTGGAGCCGCGGTATTTGAGCCGCCGGCGATCGGGCTTGACGGCTTGGGGATGCTGTTCCGCCCAGACTTCGATGCGCGAGCGAAGGATCGAGCCGCCGCCTTCCAGGTCCGCAATTTCCTGCGCCGATTTTCCGTCGGCGATATGCCGTTGGATGCGCGCGGTCAACTCATCGGCAAGGTCCTTGCACCCGCGGCAGAAATCAGCTGCGGCGCAGTCCGCTTCGAGAGCCCGACCCGGCGTGGCGCTGAAGTCCGCCGCGATCAGCACCAATGCACACACGGTGATCCGGGCCAACCGCGGGCTGCGCTTGGCCTGGCCTATTTGCCCGCGCGCGTCGTCTGGGCGTAAAAATATCACGGTGTGCCAGGAATGGTGGATCCTGCCGTCTCCGTGATCAGGATTTGTCCGTTCCGGTTCGTGCCCAAGAAGAAACCCGCGCCGATCCCTTGCTTGCGCAGCAGCACTCCCTTGAGCGCGCTCAGCTTTCCGGACTGCGGATCGACAAAGCTTCCGTTGAAGGTTCCCGTTGGTAGGGAAAAAGTCAGCGCCAGTTTGGGCGTGTTGGGCGGAATCATCGCCAACTTGTTCCGTGCGTCGAGCATGACTTGGTTGGTCAGCGGCGTAGTCAGGTGGCCGCCCTGCAGCCGTACGAATGCATTGGTCAGGTTCAGCACCCGGGTTCCTGCCGGAGGCGCAACGTACCGCGAGCCGAGAGTTTCCAACTCGTTGATAAACCCGGCGGGATAGAGCGCTCCAGCCACGCCTTTTGGCTTGGTCCAAAGCAACCGACCGGCAATGTCGTTCGTGGAGGTGCTGACCAGCGACAGCCAGCCCAGGATCGAACCCCTGCCAGCGTAGAGGCTCACGTAACAGGGCCATTGCCCGTTGGCGGATAGGGGCACGGTCTGCACGGCGGCGCTGCCGTCCCCAAGCGTGCCTCGGAAGCTGACACTTCCGGCGCTACTGACGATGACCCGGGCGAAACCGTGGCCTATCGCAGCCTCTGGCGGCTCGTCTGCTCCCGGCAGGAGCATGGTGTAGCTGCCTTGGAAATTCGTCGCTGGGTTGGTTGAAGCATTGAACACTGCCCGGTCGCCGAACAATTGGCTGGCCCGTGCGTCGTTGCTGACAATTCCAGAGATCTGGCCTGAGCCCGTCCGCAGTTGCAGAGTGACGGCCAGTTCGTTGGTTCCCGGGCGGGGAACAACGCTTTGTGCGTTCAACGCCAAATCGAACTGGCCGCTGAACGGGTACTTCGCTGTTCCCTGTTGAAGCTTGCCGCTAAAGGCGCCTTGGCCTGTTACCCGCAGGTTGAACATGCCGGCGTTGTCATGCGCCGGCGGCTGAGGGTCGTAAAAAAGGCCGGTGTAGTTGCCCGCGAGCGCGCCGAACGGGTCGGGAATGAAGTTCGCCGTGAGCGTCAGGTTCGATACCATCGTGAACGTGAGCGTTGGGCTGGTGGAACTGAGGTCGCCGCTCCAGTTGCGGAAGAGGCTTCCCGACCGTGGCGTGGCCTTGACGGTATAGCGTTGGCCGAGCTCCAGCGACTGGCCATTGGTCAGCGGCCCGACTGTCCCACTGCCGTCAACCGACAGATTGAGCGCGCTCGTCGCCACGAACACCACCGTCAACCGGTTGGTCCCGGAGCGATTGCCGGCAGGATCGACAGCATAGACCTGGAAGAGGTTTGTCCCGGGCAGCAATGTCACCAGCGCTGTCCAGTTGGTCGTGCCCAAGGCGGGTTCGGGAGCGCCGCCGTTCAGCTGATAAACAACCTGGTCTACCTGTGCGTTGTCAGTCGCTTTACCGCCCAGGGTTAGCATGGCTTGGCTGACGCGCGCATTGGCCAGGCGGTTAGTGATCGTCACCGTCGGTGGCGTCACGTCTGGAACGACTTGCATGGTCGCCCGTTGGCTGGTCACACAGCCGACGGAGTTGGTGACCGCGATGGAATAGCTGCCTTGGTCCTCGAGTCGGACGCCGGCGATGGCAAGCGTCGCGCTGTTGGCGCCGGAGATCCTTCCGCCATCGATCACGTTTGTCCCATCCTTCAGCCACTGGTAACCCAGTGGATCCGAGCCATCGGCCGCCGCGCGCAGCGTCGCGGTGCTGCCGTAAAGCAAAGTGGCGTTGGCAGGCGGCGTGGTGATCGACGGCGACGCCAGTTGGCTCAGCGACGCCAGGGCCGCGATTTCGGAGCCGTTGACCGTTCCCGAAATCAGATCCGCCCAATCGTTTGGCCGATTAACGTCGGTAAGCCTCACGATGCCGATCCCGGGCGCCAACACGAACGACTGGCGACTCGACGCTGAGCCCACTCTTGGGATGGCTGCGTGAAGCGTCAGCAAGAGCTGCCGGCAGTTTCCGAAAGTCCCCGCGGGGACCGTAACCGAGCCGAGCTTTGTCACCGCGACGGTGAGCGTCAAATTGGCGGTGAACCCGGAGTACACGGCGGTGGTCCGTGAAGTTCTGGTGCCCCCGTTGAGCACAAGGTCTTCATCAAGCCAGACCGCCGGACTATCGAAGACAATGTCCTGATCACCTTGATCCGATTCGCCCCACACCAGAACTTCGTCGCCAGCGTAGCTGAAGTATTCAGTAGAGGCATCGGTGCCAGCACTGACAATGAGCCCGACGACTGGTCTGCCATGGAACAGGTTGACCGTGGTGGCCAGGAAAACATCCCCCTCGGCTGCCCGGAAACGTTTTGTGTCGCCCTCGTGCATCGGGAAGTACCTGGCTAAAGAATGGCAGTCGGGGAGAGCCTCCGGCGTCGGGCCGCGAACAGTCCAGGTGATCCCATCCGGTGAGGTCACAATTCTGCCTCCATCACCGACGGCGACAAAAAGGCCATTGCCAAACGTGACGGCGCGCAAGCGTGTGGCCAGGCCGGAACGGGCCGCGGACCAGTCAACCGCATTGGTTGAAGTCAGGAGTGTGCCGGCTTCGCCGACGGCGACGAAGCGGCCATTACCGAACGCAACACCATAGAGGTCATTGGTCGTTCCAGAGCGCTGTGCGTCGGGCGGGGGAGTCGGGCCGGGGCCGACTCTCCCATAGGCGATAAAGCCATTCCGACCCACAATGAGGAACCCGCCATTCCCATAGGCCACGCCGAGCAGATCGGCAAAGGTAGGAAAACCACCACTCCCCCAGGACAAGCCGTCGCTCGTGAACGTGCCTTCGCCCTCGTTTCCGACAATCCTAAACAAGTTGCTTCCATAAGCGATCGCCCGCAGCGGGCGGACCGTAGCAGCGCCGACAACCGTCCAGTCCGTCAAGTTGGTTGAGAACGCGACATTCCTTCGCGAGAGGACGCCTCCGCCCACCGCCATGAAGCGACCGTTACCGTAGGCTACGGCAACCAAACCGTCATTAGGTCCCGGATCACGCTGCATCCACCTTGCTCCATCAGGTGAGGTGAAAACGCTCGCGCCGCCAACCGCCACGAACGATCCGTTGCCGAAGGTTATCCCAGAGAGGGCCGTGTTTGTCCCCGTGTTGCCGATGGCCCAGTTCACTCCATCGGTAGAGGCGAAGACCATTGCACTGTCTCCGACCGCGACGAATGTTCCGTTGCCGTAGGCGACGGAATAAAGGGTGCTCCCTTGCGGGACCGGATTGGGCTGACTCCAGACGTTGAGCGGCGCGGTGTGTAAGAGGCAACCCAGGGCGCCGAGCCATAAAGTCATGGTTTTGCCGGTCTCCAGTTTCAGGCAGGTCGTTTTCATCGTTTCCTCTGGTCATGTTCGTCATTGCGGCTCAGGGCTTCCCTTCGGTCCCCAAAGCTACCCCCACCTCCCGCGTCTCCAACAGTGCGCTTCACCCATACATGCGAAGTCCCGAAGCGAAACGGATCAGAGAAACAGCCGCTTTGTCCTTCCCGGCCCGCTCGACGGATATCCCCGTTACTTGGGCTAGGTCCTCGGGTTTAATCTTGCGTCCTGCAGCGCTGCGCTTGCGCCGCCAACGACCCATGCGCACGCTGATTGACGTGACCTTCGCTTCGTGGGTCATCTGCCACTGACGATACGGATCCCGGGGCCGATCTGTGCATTGATTCTTTGTGTGAGTCAATCGAAAGGGACAATTGGCCGCCTCTCGGTTCATCCTGCAGAAAAGTACTTCGAATTCAGCCGGCTCTGGAACATTATCCAGGAGTGATTCCACCTGAACAACCGCCCCAGTCCGGCGCGGAAGGGGTCGGGGTTTTTGCGACGACGCATTGGTCGGTCGTGGTGCGGGCTGGAGACAGCGGCTCGCCCGAGGCCGCCTCGGCGATGGAACGGTTGTGTCAGACCTATTGGTATCCGCTCTACGTGTTCGTCCGGCGCAAGGGATACAGCCATGAAGAGGCCAGCGATCTGACACAGGCCTATTTCGCCAAGTTCCTGGAGAAACGCTTTCTCAAGTCTGTGGATGTGGATCTAGGCAAGTTCCGCACGTTTCTCCTGACTTCCATGACTCATTTCCTGGCCAATGAGTGGGACAAGACCCAAGCCCAAAAACGCGGGGGTGGCCAGCGGGTGATCTCGTTCGATGACGTCTCGGCGGAGGGCCGTTACCAGCTGGAACCCATGGAACACACCACGCCGGAAACGCTCTTTGAACGGCGTTGGGCCGAAACCGTCGTGGGGGTGGTGCTGGACCGTCTGGCGGCCGAAACAGACGAAAAACGGTTCGAAGTGTTGAAACGATTTCTGCTCGAAGACAAGGGCGCCGTCTCCTACGAGGAAGGGTCGGCCCAGTTGGGAATGTCGGTGGCGGCCATGACGTCCGCCATCCATCGGATGCGGGCCCGTTTCAGCGCGCTGCTGGTCGAGGAGGTTTCGAACACGGTGCGCACGCCCGACGCTGTGGAACCGGAACTGCGCCACTTGTTGGCGGCGCTGAGTGCCTAAGGAGGCAGAGCCTCAGACCAGCAAGGCGAGGACGATTCTTTGCAAGATTAGGCGCCTTGGAGTGCCTTGCCGATCTGAGGCCCCGCCTCGTTAGAGGGAAAGGTTTCGCCGAATCTGCTTCTTAGCAGAACAGACATGAAACATTAATGCCAGAGCAGCCAACAACCGCGGTCTGTCCAAAGTGCGGGCGGGTGCTGCCTCAGGATGCGGCTCGGGGCCTTTGCACGAAGTGCCTCCTGGCGGCCGTGCTCGACGGCGGCCCGCTGGCGGGAGCGCTGGGGGCGGCGGTCGGCGGACTGGTCCTGCCGCGCGTGTTCGGCGCCTATGAACTGCTTGAGGAGGTCGCCCGAGGCGGCATGGGCATCGTTTATCGAGCGCGTCAGCCGCAGATCAACCGGTTGGTGGCCGTGAAGGTGCTGGCTGCGGGACAGTTCGCGGCGCCCGATTTCGTGAAGCGTTTCCGCACGGAGGCCGAGGCCGCAGCCAGTCTGGATCATCCGAACATTGTGCCCATCTATGAAGTGGGCGAATGCGAGGGGCAACCGTTCTTCAGCATGAAACTCGTCGAGCACGGGTCGCTGGCCCGGCGGATTGCGACATCCGAACCTCCTCTCTCGCATCGAGAGGCAGCCCGGCTGCTGATCAAACTGGCGCACGCAGTTCATTTCGCCCATCAACGCGGCATCCTCCATCGCGACATCAAACCGGCCAACGTCTTGATGGACGCACAGGGCGAGCCGTTGCTCACCGACTTCGGGCTGGCCAAGCTGGTCGAACAAGACAGCACGCTGACCCGGACGATGGCCATGCTGGGCACCCCCAGCTACATGTCGCCGGAGCAGGCCCGCGGCAAGGCCAAACAACTGACGACCGCCGTCGATGTCTATGGCCTGGGCGCGGTGTTTTATGAATTGCTCACCGGCCAGCCGCCCTTCGCGGGAGGCACGACCATGGAGACGGTCCAGCAGGTGTTGGAAAAGGAACCACGCCGGCCCTCTGCGTTGCTTCCGGGCACGGACCGCGATCTCGAAACGATTTGCCTCAAGTGCCTCGAAAAGGAACCCGCTCACCGCTACGCCTCGGCGGAAGCGCTGGCCGAGGATCTCGAACGATGGCAACGCCACGAGCCGATCTCGGCCCGCCCACCCAGCGCGGTCTATGTCCTGCAAAAAATGGTGCGACGCAACAAGGCCAAGGTCGCCTTGCTCGCGGTGATCGCGCTCCTGCTCGTGGCGGGGGTGGTCATCAGTTTGCAGGAGGCCCGGGTCCAGCGTGGACTGCGCCAGCGCGCCGAGAAGAACGAACGCGCCGCACTCGAGGCGCGCCGAGACGCCAACACCAACGCCGAGCAGAGACGTGAGCAATTGGTGCGGCTGCACCTGGCCGCCGGCAACAAACTGGTGGACGATGGCGATGCCTTCATGGGGTTGTTGCATTTCGTCGAAGCGTTGCGCCTGGATGCCGGCGACGCGGCGCGGGAGGAGCTGCATCGCCGCCGATTCGCGGCCGTGCTAAGAACTGCCCCGCGCCTGGAGCAGTTCTGGCCCAACGCCGGCGGAGTCGCCACCGCCCGATTCAGCCCGGACGGCACACGCGTCGTCTGCGGCGATGAACGGGGCGGAGTCCAGGTCTTCGACGCCAAGACGTGGGAGCCACTGCTTGCACCGATTCGCACGACGCCGCCGCCCAACTTTGCCTGGTTCACCAGCGACGGAGAATTCCTGGCGACCGTGGACCGGGATGGAAAATTGCGGCACTGGCACGCGGACACCGGCGCGCCCGCCGGGCCTTTGTTGCCGACTGAGGTGCGTTCAAAACGAGGACGAACTTATTTCGACTGCGTGGATTACAGCCCGGATGGACGGCGTGTGCTGGCCGCGTTGCCGGCGGGCGTGCAGATCTACGACGTGGCGACGGGCGAGCCAGTCGGCCCGTTGCTGGCCGAGACCAGCGTGGTCCGTCGTGTGCGATTCAGTCCGGATGGACAGACCGTATTGATTTGCGGCGATCAACCAGCGCTTCAAATGGTGGACGTGCCGTCGGGCCGTCCGGTATGGACCATGCCCAACCTGGGCAGCGAGGTGCGCTTCTCAGCCTTTAGCCCGGACGGCGGACGCCTCGTGACGGCGTCCGGAACCGCGCTCCAGGACCTGGACGTGTGGGATGTGGCCCGAAGGGAACGCGTGTTCCCCACGATCGAGCCCGGTTTGATCACCAGCGACCTTCAATACAGCCCTGATGGAGGACGGATCGCCATCGCCAGCTCGGCATTCGCGCGGACGGTCGATGCCCGCACCGGCCAGCCAGCTCGCCAATCCATGAACCACAGCAGCCATGTGGTCCAGATGGAGTTCAGTCCGGATGGACGCCGACTGGCTACGGCCAGCTACGATCGAAGTGCCCGTGTTTGGGACGCGGCCAGCGGCCGGTCGGCTTTTCCAGTCTTGCGACACGCCAGCCCCGTGCATGAAGCGCGGTTCAGCCGGGACGGTGGACGCCTGCTCACCACCTGCACGGACGGGACGGTTCGCCTGTGGGAACTGCCGTCGGGAAACGGCGAACGCTTGAGATTGTCGCACAAGATCAAGAGCCGCACCCAGGTGTGCTACAGCCCGGATGGCCGGCTGGTGCTCGTCTATGGCGAGAGGGGCGTCGTCCGGGTCTGGCAGGCGCGTTCCGGCCAATTGGTGGCCGCGTGGGACCTGCCCGCTCTGGTGCCTTCCGCAAGCTTTAACCTGGAAGGAACCCAGCTCGCCATGGCCGAGGCCGACGGTGTCGTTCGCTTGTGGGACCTGGCGACACATCAGGAACTCTTCTCGGCGCGGCACGCCGCAGCCGTGAGTCACGTCGAGTTCAGCCCGGATGGAAAAAGTTTTCTCACCGCCAGCGACGACGGCACGGCGCGTCTATGGAACGCGACCGATGGCTCGCCCGCCAGCGCTGCGTTGTCCCACGAGCGAGCGGTGCGGGCGGCGGCGTTCAGCGCGGACGGACGTCGCGTCGTGACCGGGAGCTTTGATGGCACTGTCCAGGTGTGGGACGCGCTGAACGGCCAGTCCCTTATCCGCCTGACGACGGGACGCTCGAATCTGTTATCCGCGGGCCTGAGCGCCGACGCCCGGCGTGCCCTGATCCTCTGGCGTGGGCCGGGGGCCGGAACCCAGCTATGGGATGTGACCACCGGACATCCAGTCGGCCCAATCACCCCGCTCTATGGTTCGAGTTGGTATCCCGTCGCCTTCAGCCCAGATAGCCGTCACTACCTGTTGCTGAACGACGTCAACTCGGTCGCGATCATGGACTCGGAGACGGGCCAACGCAGCGCTCCGTCGCTGCGGCATGAGGGACTGCCGGTGGGATTTTCGTTCAGTCCCGACAGCCGCATGGTGCTTACCTGGGAGGACGTGGCTGCGCGGATCTGGGATGCTGACTCAGGCGAACCGATCACGCCTCCACTCCGACACGAAAGCACGGTGACCTGGGCGGCCTGGAGTCCCAATGGACAGGAGGTGGCGGTCTCCACCTATGAAGGTTCTGTGCAAGTATGGAATGTGTCTCCTTTCCGCCCCGCGATCGACGTGTTGGAACGGCAAGCCGAGTTGCTGGCCGCCCATCGCCTCGATCCGAAGATTGGCCCCGTGCCCCTCACGCCTGCCGAAATGGCTGCGCGTTGGCGGGAATGGCGCAAGCAGCCGGGCCGACCAGCAACGCCGTAGCGTAGGCCCCTCTCCCATCGGATGCATCGGATGGGAGAGGGCGGCCGCATGGCCGGGTGAGGGTCGTTCATGGGTAGGACGGACCTCCGAATTTCGGACGCACATTGGGGCCTTGAACCCAACCCGATCTCACGTAGCAGCCGAGGTCACGAGGTACACCCTGAGCCTGTCGAAGGGCTCTGATCTTTTTCCCGGAGAACGCGTTGGGGTAGAGTGAGCCCCTTCGACAAGCTCAGGGCAGGCTTCCTTACGTCGGCTGCTACCTGAGGGTCAGGTTCATGGGTAGCTTCGACCTCCGAAATTTCGGACGCACATTGGGGCCTTGAACTGCTCCCTCTCCCCTCAACGGGGAGAGGGTCGGGGTGAGGGGTGAGAAGGCCAAGAGTTTCGAGTTCCCGAAGGTCAGGTTCA
>DATLUX010000384.1:0-10771 GCA_035577805.1 Verrucomicrobiia bacterium | reverse complement strand
GAAGGGTTGCGCCGAAAATGGGCTGGGGCTTCGTTGCTCCTCGGTCACAGATCGCTGCGGATATGCTCCCTCGTCGCGCCTCGCCCCAGCCCATTTTGGGCGCAACAAAACACCAGCTATTTGTGAGACACATCACTAGCGACCAAGACCAACTGGCGCTTTCAGTCGTTACTGAGGTGCCGCTCACCCCCTCGGCAGGTCCATCACAAACTTCGGGATCCGCACGATCCGTTTCTTGTTGTCCTGGTCGACGGCGAGGTAGCTGCCTTCGGCGACGGCGGGGAGATGATCGATGAGATGATAGCTGTTGTAACTGAACTTTTCGCCCGGCGCCAGCGTGGGGAACTGGCCGACGACGCCGTCTCCTTCCACAGCGGTGATTTCACCTTGCGCATTGCTGACCACCCATTTGCGGCCTTTGATGGTGACAGTGGTGGCGCTGTCATTGCGAATGCTGACGAAGTAGACGAAACAATGCGGCCGGTTGGCCGGAGTCTGGGCGTCGGGCTGATGCAAGACCTGGTCTACGGTCACCCGCAGACCGGGCAATTCGGTTGACTCAACAGGTGTGGACATGCAGGGCAGGCGCGGTCCCAACGGCTCATCGCAGGATGAGCCGTGCACCTGCGCGCGGTGCTTTACCTGTCGATGCGGTCCCCGTGGCCTGAGCGCTCGCCGCGTTCTGGACGGTCGCCGCGTTCCGGGCGGTCACCGCGTTCTGGGCGGTCGCCGCGTTCTGGGCGGTCGCCCACGTCGCCTTTGTCACCCATTTCCTTGTCGCGTTCGGCCATGGCGGCTTTGCGCGAGAGTTTGACCCGACCTTTTTCGTCGACGCCGAGACATTTCACCCAGATCTCGTCGCCCAATTTCACGATGTCTTCGGTCTGTTTGACTCGGAAGTTGGCCAGTTCGCTGATGTGACACAGGCCGTCTTTGCCGGGGAGGAACTCGACGAAGCAGCCAAATTCTTTGATGGTGACGACCTTGCCGCGGTAGATCTTTCCGACTTCGGCTTCGGCGGTCATGCCTTCGATTTCGCGGCGGGCAACCTCCATGCCATCGGCGCTGGTGGAGTAGATGTTGACGGTGCCATCGTCCTCGATGTTGATCTCGCATCCGGACTCTTCCACGATGCGTTTGATGTTCTTGCCGCCGGGTCCGATGAGGGCGCCGATCTTCTCGGGGTTAATCTTCACGGTGACGATCCGCGGGGCGTATTTGCTGAGTTCCTTACGGGGTTCGGCCAGGGTTTTGGCCATCTCCCCGAGGATGAAGAGGCGGGCGACGCGAGCTTTTTCGATGGCTTCGGCCATGATCTGATGGGGCAAGCCGCGCAATTTGAGATCGAGTTGAAAGCCAGTAATGCCCTGTTCGGTGCCGGCAATCTTGCAGTCCATGTCACAGAACGCGTCTTCCCAGCCGATAATGTCGGTCAACAGTTGGTAACGGGAGATCTCATCCCCGCCGCCGGCGTATTCGGCGCAAATGCCGACGCTAATCCCAGCCACGGGACGGATGAGGGGAACACCGGCGTCCATCAAGGCCAGGGTGCCGCCGCAAACGCTGGCCATCGACGTGGAGCCATTGGATTCCATGATCTCGCTGGTGATTCGAATGGCGTAGGGATAATTCTCCAGCGGCAGCATGGGTTCGATGCTGCGTTCGGCCAGGGCGCCGTGGCCGATCTCGCGCCGGCCCGGACCGCTAATGCGGCCGGTTTCGCCGACGGAGAAGTTTGGGAAATTGTAGTGAAGGATGAATTTTTTCTCGTTTTCGCCGCCGGTGTAACTATCAAACTCCTGTGCATCTTCGCTGGTGCCCAGGGTGGCCAGGGTCACGGCCTGGGTTTCACCGCGGCAGAATAACGCCGAACCGTGCGCGCGGGGAAGCAAGCCGACTTCACTCGAAATGGGACGGATGACCTCGAAGCCGCGGCCGTCCAGGCGTTTACCGGAATTGAGGATGAGAGCGCGGACCGCTTCTTTCTGGATGTAATAGGCGGCGTCTTTAAGGACGAATTCTGTGACTTTCTCTTCCCCGAACTTGGCGACCAGTTGCGCGCCGACGTCGTCAAAGACGACTTTGACGGCGGTTTCGCGGGCGAGTTTGCCGGGAGTGAGGAGGGCAGGCACGATGCGATCGCCGGCCAGGGCCTTGGCTTCCTTGAGGATTTCCTCCGGGACGATGTTGAGCGTGATCTGGCGTTTGGCTTTGCCGGCCTTGGCTAGTTGTTTCTGGGCCGCGATCAGAGGCTGGCAGCAATCATGGCCAAAGCGAAGGGCCGCATTGAAGTCCGCTTCGGAGATTTCCTTGGCGGATCCTTCATACATGACGACGTCTTTTTCGTTGCCGACATAAACCAGGTCCAGATCGCTCTGGGCGCGTTCGGTGTGGGTGGGATTGGCGACGAACTTGCCGGCGACACGCCCGACGCGCACGGCGCCCAGGGGGCCTTCCCAGGGGATGTCGCTGACGAGCAACGCGGTGGAAGCGCCGATGATGCTGAGGATGTCCGGATCATTCTCGCCGTCGGCGCTGAGGAGAATGCTCTGCACCTGGACTTCATTGTACCAACCTTTGGGGAAAAGCGGCCGAATGGGCCGATCGGTCAGGCGGCTGGTCAAGATTTCTTTTTCGGTGGGACGTCCTTCCCGTTTGAAGTAGCCGCCGGGAAATCGGCCTGCGGCCGCGGCTTTCTCGCGGTAATCGACGGTCAAAGGAAAGAACTCCTGTCCTTCCTTGGCCTTGGTGGCGGCGACGGCAGCAACGAGGACAATGGTTTCGCCAAGCGTAACGGTGACGGCGCCGTCCGCTTGTTTGGCTAATTTGCCGGTTTCGATTGTGACTTGTTTGTCACCGACTTGGGCGCTGATTTTTTCTGGCATAACAGGAGTGTGTTTTGGGGCCACCGGCACTGAGGAACTTCAGTGAACACCAACGAGGCAACGGCTCGAGACGCTCAATGAAATTACCCAAGGCCGGCAGGCGTGGTTAACAGTTTGTAGACGCGCGGAGCAGGGGTTGAAGTCGGCCGGAAGGATCCGCGCAAAAAGCTTCGGGGCAGACTGGGCTCGACGGGAACGTCGGCCACAAAAATGATTAAGGGATGGAAGGCTCACCTGGCAGTCCATCGCGAAGAAGGGAAAGGTGCCTGGCTCAGGTCGAGCCGGCCACACCCTGGTTACCCCTTCAATGGCGCAACTTCAACTTCTTGGTGACAGCCTGGTAACGAGGCGCGTCGGTGGTGTGGAGATAATCCAGCAGCCGGCGGCGTTGTCCGACCATCATCAGTAAGCCGCGTCGCGAGCTGTGATCCTTATTGTTCTTCTGCAGATGCTCGGTGAGCTTGTTGATGCGTTCTGTGAGCAGAGCAATTTGCACATCCGCGGACCCTGTGTCCTGCTCGTGGATGCGAAAATCCTGCACGGTTTTGGCTTTCGCTGGTGCTTTAGCGCTCATCTTGTCTTTTAATAGAGGCCGCGAGAGTAGGGGTTGCCGCGGGGGGGTGTAAAGCACTTTTCCTGGGGCTTTGCGGACGTTTAGGGCCATTTTTAAGGAAAATGAAGGCCGGCGGCCGCCGCATCACTAGCACTAGCGATGCCACCATTTCCAGGCAATCCGGCAGGGTCGGCGCTCGGACGGTGTTCAAAGTCGGTCGAAACAGGCAGCCGGACGGTGCTCGAAGGATCTCTTACCGCCGCCAGTTGTTGGGTGATGGCTCTTAGTCCGGGCGTCATTTTTGCGGCCGCTTTCAAATGCCCGCACACTGCATCACAGCCTTTGGCGACTTCGCTGCCGGAGATGGCCAGGGTGGCTTGCAGATCGAAGACCAACTGCTTGAGATCAAGGAGCGCGTTATACAATCCGCGAGTCATCCGCACATCGTGTTCAAATTGCTCAAAATCGAAATAAGGCGGCAACACGGCGCGATTCTCCCGGACGCCCTCCAACGCGTGTTCCGCCAAGGCGAGCTTCCGGATCCGCAGCTCGCGTCGTCGACGTTCCTTGGGCGCAAGCGCGACAAGGAACGGCATGGCGCGCCGGAGTGCTTTGAGCAAAGTGTCCACCGCGACCAGGTCCTGGTGCGAAATGCGACTAGTGAGGGCTTGGTTTTTCATAGGCCATATAGTCAAACGCATTTCGCCGGGTTTCCGCTCATTGATAATTTGTGCATTTATGCACTGAAGGAATAATGGATCTTTCCCTCAGCATGCGCGCAGCGATTGTGGTGCTAAAGAGGTACTTGGCTTCGCCAAAGCACGAGCGATCGTCAGGGCTCCCGGCCTTGGCCCAAGCGTTCCCGTGCCCGCAGCACGCGTTCGACACAATCCTGCGTTGTGGTTCCAGTGATGGTGAGATGCCCCATCTTGCGTCCGATTCGAGCCTGGGCTTTGCCGTAAAGATGCAGTTTGACCTGCGGATCCTCGAGTGCCGCCACCCAATTCGGTTCTCCTTTTGCCCAGAGGTGCCCGAGGAGATTGGCCATCGCCGCTGCTGGCTGGCGCAGAGCAGTCGAGCCCAAGGGTAAGCCGCACACCGCGCGGACCTGTTGTTCGAACTGGCTGGTCACACACGCGTCGATGGTCAGATGCCCCGAATTGTGCGTGCGCGGGGCCAACTCGTTCACCAAGAGCTGTCCGTTGGTGGTCACGAACATCTCCACCGTGAGCAGCCCCACCACGTCGAGCTTGGCCAGAATGCCCGACGCCAGGTCCACCGCCTGCTTTTCCAGGCGCGTCTCCAATGGGGCTGGAGCGATGGTGACGTCCAGGATGTGGTCGACATGCGTGTTGGAGAAAACCGGGAAGGCGGCGAATTCGCCCCGGAGCGTGCGCGCGCCGACCACCGAGATCTCCTGGGCAAAAGACACCCACGCTTCATAAATGCCTTCGGCGCCTCGCAACCCGTTCCAGGCCGCGTCCAATTGATCCGCCGCCGTGAGTTTGATCTGCCCCTTGCCGTCGTAGCCGAAGTCAGCGGTTTTGAGCACCGCCGGTAACCCCAACCCCGCGACGGCCTCATTCAGATCGGCGCGAGTCTTAATCCGGCGAAAGGGCGTCACCGGAAAACCATTTCCGTCGAGGAAGGTTTTTTCGCGTAATCGATTTTGGGTGACGTGCAGGACCCGGCCGTCCGGACGAACCGGGACGAACTCCGCGGCAGCGGCGGTGGAGGCGGCCGGGACATTCTCGAATTCGAAGGTAACGACCTGGACTTGCCGAGCGAACTCGCGAATGCGATCGAGATCTTCGTAGGCGTAGGCAAACTCCTGGTCGCCGATCTGGCCGGCCGGCGTGTCGTTATCCGGCGAATAGATCAGAATGCGATAACCGAGTTCGCGCGCCGCCAAGGCGAACATGCGTCCGAGCTGTCCGCTGCCGAGCACGCCGATGGTGGAGCCGGGCAAAAGCGGGGGCGGATGGGATTTTGGATTTGGCTTTTGGCTTAACACGAGCGGCGGCAATCAGGGCTGGCGGACGCTCAAAGGCGCCTGAGGTTGGGGGATTCAGGAGCGCGCGATGGTTCTGCGCTTTTTCTTCTTGGAAGGGTCTGCGCCGGGGTTGGCGGGATGGGCAGGAGCGGAGGGTGGAATGGGATGGGCGAGAACCTGGGCGGTTTGTTCACGCCGAAACTGGTCATAAGCTTGCCGGAATTTCGGATACTTGTTTCCCAACATGGCCGTGGCCAGAAGAGCAGCGTTGATGGCTCCCGGCTTGCCGATGGCCAACGTGCCGACCGGAACACCGCCCGGCATTTGCGCGATCGACAGCAGCGAATCGAGTCCTTTCAAGGCCTTTGACTCGACCGGGACTCCCAGCACCGGCAGTTCGGTCTTGGACGCGCACATTCCGGGCAGATGGGCGGCACCACCGGCTCCCGCAATGATGATTTCGATGCCGCGCGCCGCCGCCTTGCTCGCGTAATCGAACAGCAAGTCGGGCGTGCGATGGGCAGAGATCACGCGGGTTTCGAATGCCACCCCCAGCTGCTCAAGCTGCGCGGCCGCATGTTGCATGGTTTCCCAGTCGGATTGACTGCCCATGATGATCCCAACCAGCGGTTTTCCGTTGTCCGGCATGATAACTGTGTCGTGCGCTTTTTACCCGCGCGGGACGGCAGTCGTCGAGCGCCGACTTGACCCGCCTACGCCTACGGGCTACGGCGGGCAAGCGTCGGCTCCCAGAGGCCGTTATTCCGCGCAGCCGCCCAGCAATTTCACGTTCAGGCTTCCGCCGCTGAAGAGCATTTCGTCCAGAGCACACTCGATATGGGCGGCGTCCAGAACGGGGGAGGAACCGGCCGAATCCCCTTGGTTTGCTTGGTTCACTTGGTACTGCGCGGCGCGGCGCATCAATTCTTTAATGAACGCGGCGCTGGCTTTGTCGGTTTTCTTGACGATCAACGGCATCACCGAATCGGGCACCTTCAGGCCCCGGCTATAAAGGCGAACCAGCTTTTGGCGTCCCTCGGCGTCGGGCAACGGGAATTCGATCGCTTGGTCGATGCGGCCGGGACGCGAAGCGAGGGCGGCCTCGATTTGATCGGGTCGATTGGTGGTGAGCACGAAGAGCAGGGCAGCATCCTCGCGCAAACCATCCATTTCGTTGAGGAGTTTGTTGAGCAAACTTTCCTCACAGGCCGATCGCATGTTCTCCCGGGAACGCGCAATCAGGTCGACATCTTCGATCACCACCAGAGCGGGCTGCAGGAAACGGGCGAGCTGGAAGTAGTGATCGAGCAGGCCAACCTGCTCGGCCGTGATGAGCAGCGTGGTGTGATTGGGCAACTGGCTGGCCAGATAATGAATGGTATGGGTCTTGCCGGTGCCCGGCGGCCCGTAAAAGAGCAGCCCTTTCTTCGCGGCCATGCCAAGTCCTTTGAGCTGTTCGCGGTGTTCGATGAAATCGTTCACGTTCCGTTCCAGCAGACGCAGCGTCTTTTCCGGCAGGATGACATCCGACCGTGGCACGGAGCGGAGCTTATGCACTTTGATGGTGCCGGTGTGCCCGGTCATGGTGCGAGCGGCCTCCAGGGAAATTACCTTGCCGCGATAGGAGCCGGTTTGATGGATGAGTTTCTCCAGGACATCAAAAAAAGTGCGGGACAACTCAAGCCCATTCTCGCTGGCGGCGACGGCGAGTTCCAGGTGCAACCCCAATTGTTGTCCGAAGCGTTCCGATGGACTCAATAGGACGGCAAAGGGCATCTGCGTGCCCTGGGCGAGCCAAAGCGCGCGCTTTAAACAACGCGCCGGCGCGGCTTCTCCAATGTCGATCTCGTCGTATTGCAATGGCCCGACGAACACGCTGTAGTGCGAGTCGGTGACGAGATGCGCCATCGTCATCGTGAAATGCTCGTGTTCGGGATGAACGCCCAGCAATCGGCCTTGGTAACGGTCGCTGAACAAACGCGTGATGGCCTGCTGCAGGTCCACGCGGGAGGTCTCGGGGAAAGTGCGGCTGGCGGTGACCAGGCTGTTGAGCGGCACTGGTCCAAAGTGTTGTCGCAGCAGCGGCTGGACCAGCGCTTTCTTGGGCCTGAACCATCTCATGGGGATGCGTGGTTACTTGGCGGCCTGGTCGAGGGCGTCCAGAACAATGCCCGGCGTGAGCAAGGCCGGCAATTCGACCGGTGGTTTGGATGGATCTTTCGGATACACCAGGACCAGCGGCACGGCGGCCCGGCCGAACCGCTGCAACTCCTCCGTGATCTCCGGCGGGAAGGCAGTGTAATCGCCCAGCAACGGGAGCGCGTTGATCTCCTTCAGCTTCTTGCGCACGGAATCGATCTCGATGCTGGTGTTTTTGTTCAGGTTGCAGGTGACGCACCATTTGGCGGTGAAATCGACGAAGACCGGACGGCCTTGCGCGCGGGCTTGCTGGATCCGGACCGGACTCCAGCGTCGCCACTGGATTCCGTCCGGACCTTCCTGAATGATCTCGTCCTCCCCTCCGGCATGGCTAGGTGGTTGCGGGGTGCGCCAGCGCTGTTTGGTCTCGAGGCCGTAACCGTAGCCAACCGCCAGCAGCAGCAACGTCATGGCCACGGCTAGCGGGCGACGCGTTTGTCCGTGTTGCACGAATTGGCCAAACACCCAGGCGGCCAACGCCACGATGACCAGAAAGAAACCCAGCCAAAGCACGTCCTGGTAATACGCCGAGGTAAGCGTGAACAGCCAGACGGCCGTGGCCAACATCGGAAAACCCATCAGCACCTTGAATTTTTCCATCCACGGTCCGGGTTTGGGCAGGAACTTGAGCCAACGTGGTTGAAAGCTCAGCACCACATACGGGAAGGCCAGGCCCAAACCGATGCTCAGGAAAATCAAGGTCATGGCCAGGTTGCTGGTCTGTTTGGCGAAGGCGAACCCCAGCGCGCTGGCCATGAACGGTGCGCTGCAGGGGGTGGACAGCACGGTGGCCAGAACGCCATTAAAGAAAGCGCCGCTGGCGCCTTCTTTGGCGGCCAGGTTCGACGCCGCGCTCATCGTGCCGCCACCGAGGGTGACTTCAAAGATCCCAAACAGGTTTAAGGCCACCAGCATGACCAGCGTCGTGAGGATCACCAGCAAACGTGCGTCGCTGAATTGCATTCCCCAGCTGGCTTGTTTTCCCAGGCTCTTCAGGCCGATCACTAATCCTGCCAACACCAGGAACGAGACCAGCACGCCGCACAGATAGACCAAGCCCAGTTTTCTAACGCGCCCGGGCGCATCCTGGCTCTGGGCCACAAACCCGAAGATCTTCAGCGCGATCACCGGCAGCACGCAGGGCATCAGATTGAGGATAAGCCCGCCGAGAAACGCGTAGCCGAACCACAAGACCAGCGGGCTTTGGCTGAACTCCGCCCCCGACGTTCGGTCTCCAGTCGCGCCGGCGTTGTCTTGGCCAGGTGCGCGAGCGACATCCCCGGCGCCGCCTGGGCCGGACGGACCCTCGGCAACGGAGAGCGTCACCTGGAAGGCCGCTTGCCGCGGTTCCGTCTCGCGCCGTTCGATGAGGAGCCCGCGGATTTTTTGCGGCCAATCGCCGTCCTGCTTCTCCACTTCCTTGCGCACGCGGACCCGTCCGGCGGGCGCTTCGATCGGCTCGGCGCTGCTGCGCAGGGTGGCGTTGCTCAAGGTGAAGGCGTAGAAGTCTGCTGCCGTCGTCTTGAGCTGGACTGGCCATTCAATCACCAGCGGGCGCACCGGCTCCGCACTGGCCGGTTTCTCCCACCAGGCGCGCGCGAAGTCTTCGGGCTTGCCTAGAGGCATCCTGGGTTGCCACTGATCCAACAAACCGGATTCGGAGCCCGGCCGTGTTTCTGGGCCGATGGTTAAAGTCGCGGAAATGGGGGCCGAGCCGGGGACGCATGTCTTGGCGCATTCCATCCAGGAAACCTTGGCTTTCAGCGTCAACGGGCCGGACGCGGCGTTGGAGGCGATGGCGATGGGGGCAAGCAGAACGACGCTTGAGCTGTAGCCGTAGGTGACCAGCCCGGCCTCTTCAAATCGTTCCGGCATCGGCCAGCGCAGTTCGCCCACGGTGAGGCCGGAAGTAGGTGCCCATTCGACGCGCGTGGGGATGCCCGAGTCGCCGCTGTTTTCCCAGTAGATGTGCCAACCCGGCTCGAGGCGGAATTGAACGCCCGCCCACACGGTTTCCCCTGGGCGCGCGGTTTGATGAGACAACACCAGACGGGTGGCGGTGGTGAGTCCCGGGGCGCCCAGGACGGAACTCGTGAACAGCAGCAGGGCAAGTTGGATAGCCAGTCGCATAATGGTTAGATGCACGAACCGCGCCAACATTACGAAGGAATTCCTAACAGGCAAAGTGAGGAGGTGGTAAAATTGTGTTCGCCCCGCCACCCTCAGCCCCTTATAACACGCCGCGAATCTTGTTCGGTGATTGGCCGTAAGGGGAACGCGCCGCGCCGGTGAGTTGGCATGGAAATTATTATCGAGTCCACCGTGGCCGACGCTCAGCAGGAAGCGGCCAGGATATTGCGGCGCCAGATCCGGCGGAAGCCGGACAGTGTGCTCGGACTGGCCACGGGTGCCACGCCGATCGGTGTCTATGCCATTCTTTGCGAGATGCACCAGCGTGGAGAGTTGGACTTCGGCCAAGTCCGGACCTTCAACCTCGATGAATACGTGGGGCTGAGCCCCGATCATCCTTGTTCGTATCGCGCATTCATGCAGCAACATCTCTTCGGGAAGGTCAATCTGCCTCCCGAAAACATCCGGTTCCCGAATGGACTGGCGACGGATGTGCCGGCCCACTGCGCGGAGTATGAGGAGGCGATTCGCCAGGCCGGCGGGATCGATTTGCAGTTGCTGGGCATCGGCCGGGACGGCCACATCGGCTTTAACGAGCCCAGCAGTTCGCTGGCTTCTCGCACGCGCATCAAGACCCTGACTCCCCAAACACTGAAGGATAACGCCAGCTGTTTCGGCAATCCCGAGCAGGTGCCTCATCATGTCATTACCATGGGCGTGGGCACCATCATGGACGCCCGCCAATGTCTCCTGTTGGCGACCGGCGACCGCAAAGCGGACGTCGTGGCCGGCATGGTGGAAGGACCCATCACCGCGGATCTCCCGGCGTCCATCCTTCAGATGCATCCGGCCTGCACGCTGGTGGTCGACGAACCTGCCGCCACCCGCTTGAAGCGAGCCGAGTATTACCGCTGGGTTTACGCCAACAAACCCAAGTGGCAACAGGGGTAGGGGAAAAGCGGAAAGCGGCCTGCCACGGCGTAGCCCGTAGGGCGAAGCCGGGAAAGCGGA
>DATLUX010000383.1:0-2331 GCA_035577805.1 Verrucomicrobiia bacterium | reverse complement strand
CCATGAACCGACCCTCAGGTAGCAGCCGACGTCAGGAAGCCTGCCCTGAGCTTCTCGAAGGGGCTCACTCTACCCCAACGCGTTCGTCGGAAAAAAGATCAGAGCCTCGTGACCTCGGCTGCTACGTGAGATTTGGGTTGGGTTCATGGGTCCAATGCGCGTCCAAAAAGTTGGAGGTGTTCGCTCTCCATGAACCGACCTTCGGGAATTCGAAACTCTTGGCCTTCTCACCCACCCCGGCCCTCTCCCCGTTGAGGGGAGAGGGAGCCAATTGTCGATTTTCAATTCCCAATTATTCCCAATATTGAAGATTGGAAAATCGGAAATCGTTCACGGTCCCAATGCGCGTCCAAAAGTTGGAGGTGTCCTCCATGTTTCCGGAACCTTCGCCCTTCAGGGAGTGCGGTTGAGCCGTGCTTGGACGGCCGGGTCCATCCGAATCGGCGGCGGCCAGGGGCGATGAGAGCCTTCGCCAGGCAGTTTGCGCGTGGCGTCGATGCCCAGTTTGCTGCCGCTGGCGATTTCGCTGGTGGCGTGGTCAAGCACATCGGCCGGGCCGCGGGTGAAAATGCTGTCGCGTTGAGGATCGGTATTGGCGCACAGGCGAAAGAGCACTTCGCTGGTGTTGTGCACATCGACGTCGTCGTCCACCACCACCAGATATTTGGTGAACATCATTTGGCCCATGCCCCAGAGACCATGCATGATCTTATACGCCTGCATCGGGTAGGTCTTCTTGATGCTGACAAAGACGAGGTTATGAAAGACGCCTTCGGCCGGAAGAGCCAGGTCAACGAGCTCAGGAAAGTTCATCTTGAACACGGGCAGAAACAACTTCACCGAAGCGCTGCCGATATAAAAATCCTCCATGGGCGGCACGCCGACGATGGTGGCGGGATAAATGGCGGCCTTGCGGTGGGTGATGGCGGTCAGGTGAAAAGCCGGATAGGGCTCCGGCAAGGTGTAATACCCGGTGTGATCGCCGAAGGGCCCCTCCTGGCGCAACGGCTCCGTGGGATCGACATAACCTTCGATCACAAAATCCGCCTGGGCGGGCACCTCGAGATCGTTGGTCTCGCACTTCACTAACTCGACGGATTTCCGGCGGAGATATCCGGCCAGGAGAAACTCATCCAACCCATCCGGCAACGGTGCGGTGGCTGCAAACGTAAAGACCGGATCGCCGCCAAGAAAGATTGCCACCGGCATGCGGGTGCCGGTTTCGTAATAGCGGCGCCCGTGCCGCGCTCCGACCTTTTGCAACTGCCAATGCATCCCGGTGGTGCGCTCGTCGTAGATCTGAATTCGATACATGCCCACGTTGCGTTCTCCGCTGTCAGGATCCTTGGTCACCACACAGGGCAACGTGATAAAGCGACCGCCGTCCAGCGGCCAGCACTTGAGGATCGGCAGGTCCAGGAGCGTGGGCGGGCGGGGATCGAAACTGGCCGGATTCTTCCAGTCGGGCGCGGATGGCCACGCGTCGATCGCCGCCCGCGCCCCGTCGTCCAGACGATGCACCACCTCCTTGCACGGGCCGGTTTTTACCAGCTTGGGCTTGGCGTGGCGCAGATCCAACGCGGTGGAGAGCAGCTTCACCGCCTCCCGCAACGAAGCCGGCGGCTTGGCTTTCATCAGCGAGCCCAACTCATCCGCCACCGCTTCCACGGAATCGGCCCCCAGACTCAACGCCATTCGCTTCCAGGAACCCATCGTGTTGATCGCAACCGGGAACGGGCTCGGCCGCCCGTTCACCGTCGGGCGTTCGAAAAGCAGCGCGCGGCCGCCCTGCGGGCTTTTCATCTGGCGGTCAGCCAATTCGGCGATCTCGAGTTCGGTCGCGACTTCTTGCCGGATGTGGATCAGTTCACCCGCTTGATCGAGTGCTTGCACGAAGTCGGTGAAGGATTCGAAAGCCATACCGGCGGCAGGCTAACAGAACAGGCCAAGGTGGCAATTTCACTTTGGATTTTTGCTTCGGCACCGGGCGCTTTGTCCGTCCTGTCCTAATTCTAGCTGTAGCGGCGGTCTGCGACCGCCGCTGGTGCGCGAAAAGGAGCCGGAAAGGCGGCGGTCATAGACCGCCGCTCTGAAGTTTGGACATTTTGGCGCGTTTCCAACCGTCGTTCGATTCGGTCGATTGCTCATTGCTCATTGCTCATTGCTCATTGCTCATTGCTCATTGCTCATTGCTCATTGCTCATTGCTCATTGGTCTTTGGGAGGTATTGGGATTGGTAGCAGCGGCAAGATCGGCGCGGGTTGCCAGCGTTTTGAGAGAGCGTCCGAGCATCTTGCGTAGCTCAATCGATTCCTCCAACAGGGGATCGAC
>DATLUX010000382.1:0-8579 GCA_035577805.1 Verrucomicrobiia bacterium | reverse complement strand
ATCGTGGCGCGTTCGTCGGGAAAGAGATCAGAGCCTCGTTACCTCGGCTGCTACGTTAGATTTAAGTTCAAGGCCCCAATTCGCGTGCACAAGCAGATGCCAGCTACCCATGAACCTTGCTACCGACGCCCGTGAAGTAGCGCCCTCACGGTTCCAAACGCACGCGATAAAACCGGCGCGCATCGCCGCTCAAGGGGTCGGTGAAAACCTCGAGCGTGTCCGTGGCGGGGAACGTGCTCAGCACAGACCAAGTCGTGCCGCCCAGATCGCTGGCCGATTCCACCGTGTAGGAGCGACCCGGCATCGCCGTCCACGTCAGCACCCAACCCGAGCCGGTTCGATTGAAGTTGATAATCCGCGGGTTGAGCGGGTTGCGGATGTATCCCGGGGAACCGATATCACCGTTTTCCCGCGCGACAAAGGCGCCGTCAAACCCGACCCGCGAAGCGTCCCCAAATCGCTGGGCGTCCGCGTTGTAGCCCAGGCTAATTCCGGCGCTGGCTCCAGAAAAGACCTGGCTGACCGCCGTGTCGTTATCCAAGGTGGCGGCGCTGTTCCAAACGTTGACGGAATCTCCGGCGGCGGCCAGGCCCAGACCAGCGCCACGATACGTGATGATCTGTTGCGTCGGGAGCAAGTTGTCCGCCCCCCACCACGAGCGAAAGGCCTCAGCCGGCATGCCTTCGACAAAAATGATCGATTCACCCGGAGCGATCAGCAGCGGCGTGTTGGTGAACGTGACTGAAGCCAGCAACGTGGCTGAGCCGTCATCAAATCTGTATCCGCTTAAATCCACCGGGAACTCCCCCAGGTTGGTGAGTTCCCACCAGTCATTGTGGCCACCGTACGGGCCATTGGTGCTTTGGGCCGGCATGATCTCGGTGATGACCAATCGCGGCCGGGTCGTCACTTGAACGGTAGCCTGGTTGGTGGCCGCGCCCAGCGGGTTGGAGGCCACCACAGTATAGAGGCCTGCATCGGCCAAGGTGAGATTGCGCAGGATGTTCGTGGACCCTGTCTCGGCGAGGAGCGTGCTGTCTCGATGCCACTGGTAAGTGGGCTGCGGCGTGCCGCTTGCCAACGACACCAGAGTCACGGTCTGGCCCACGAAGGCGTTCTGATTCGACGGCGAGATAACAAACGCCGGCGGTTCCGGAAGGGCATTTAGCCCGAGTGTGACCGTCGAGCTGAATAAACCGCCCGCGACGTTCTCAACAAAAACCTTGTACTCGCCCAATTGGTCACTCTGGACATTGACCACGCTCAAGGTGGCTGCGGTGGCGTTGGCGATCGTGTCGCCCTTGAAGTACCATTGAAACTTCGGGCGAGGCACGCCCCCGGCCACCACGGTGAACGTGGCCGTGTCACCTGGATTCACCTGCAGACTGCTGGGCTGCGTAAAGATCTGAGCCGGCACCGGCCCCGTGGTCGTTCCAGGCGAACCGAAGTCGTCCGCCGTGCTCGCCTTGAAGGCCCCTCCCACCCCGTTTGAACTCAAAAGGCCAAAGTTGCCTGTACCCGGGTCATAGACAAAAGTTCTTCCCCGTTCGGCCGCGACGAAGTCGACGCTGTCGATCAAATTCCCGCTTCCATCCCACACGCGCACCCCGTCTCCGGCCGAGCTCAAGCCATTGCCAACGTAGACCACCACCTTTTGAGTAGGGGCAAGATTCCACCATGTGCGGAACTGCTCAGGGGTGGTCATGAACGGATTGTTGGTCTCGAAGAAAAGAATGGATTCCCCCGGCCCAATGCTTAATCCCACGAAGGGATTCGGATCCGCGCCGACGAAGCCGCCGGCGTTGTCATTCCAGCGATAACCGTCATTCAAATTCACGGCGTTGGTGCCGAAGTTGGTCAGCTCCCAAAAATCCGAGGCTTGCGTGACCACCGTTGAACCAAGATTGGTGGAGGCCGAGGACATGACTTCGGTGATGGCCAATTGAGCGGAGGCGGTTTGAACGACCAGGAAGGCGCCAACCATCCAGACGAAGGGTTTAGCGAGCGATGACAGCATAACAATCAATCGAGCCGGGATTAGGTCTCGGGACACGGGCAGGGCTCAAGGTTAACGAGATTGCCTCGTTTTCGTGACGAAATCACGTCCAAACGGTGACGATCGTGCGAAAATCGCGTGAAGCCGATCCTCAGCCCTCAGAGCGGCAAGGCACTCCAGGCGCCCAATCTTGCAAAGAATCGTCCTGGCCTTGCTGTTCTGAGGCTCTGCCTCATTAGGGCTCGTAAACACGCACGCGAAAGAACTGGCTGGTCGCATTCGTCACCGGCTGCTCGAACACGAGCAGCTGATTGGTCGCCGAGATAAACCGGCGGTTGACGGGGAGATCCAGCGGCATCCACGTCGCACCCGGGGCCAAGCTGTCGGCGGTTTGCAATTCGAAACCGCGGTTGGCCACCTGGGGGACCACCACGCGCAGAATATCGCCGTCGCGCTCCACGCCCATCGCCCAGAAATCGGTCGGCAGCCCCGGGTCAGTGCCGGTCAACCACTCGAGGAAATTCTGCGAACCGTCAGCATCGGGGTCGTCGCCGGCGGCGGCGCCCAGGATGTCTGAGCCGCCGAAGCGGTTTGTTTGCCATTCCGGGAAGGTCTCGTAACGGGCCAGATCATTTGTGATCCAGGCGCTGACCAGGGCAACGGCCTGCGTGTCGAGCAGGCTCGTGGCCAATGGCGGCATTTGGCCCGGACCACGGCGCGCGAGACGCGATAACAGCATGGACTGCGACAGTGAGCCGGGCACGATCACGCGCGCATCGCTATTTCCTTCGTCGTTGATGAGCGTTCCGCCGATCAGCCCTGCGGCTGAGAGCGGGTTGTGCGCGCGGGCGTCCCAATGGCCCAGACCGTTGCCCCCAGGTTGATGGCATTGGGCGCAATTGGCGGCGAGGTACGAGCGGACGCGCCATTCACGGCTCCACGCCTCGTTGGTTGCGGCCACGAGCATCGGCCACAAGTTCAAGTTGGTCAGGGGACTGGTGATGTAGCCGGCGGCCGCCAACGCGCTGATTTGATTGGTCGGGCCCTTACCATAGTCGACGTCTCGGTTCAGTTGAGCAGTGGCAAAGCCCAAGGCGAAGCCGGCAGCGTAACTGTGGCAGGATCGGCATTCCGTGCGACCGGGATAATGCCAGAGCTGCGTTCGCGCCACGCCCTCGTCATAAACCGTGAACTCTTCGTTCAAACCGTCTTCCGGAACCAGCGTGGCATTGGTCAGGGAGCTGCCCCAACGATAAGTGACGCCATAGACGCCACTGGAATTTCTGACCAGCAACCGTGTTTCAACACGTTTGGCCGAGCTGGCCACGCCATTCGTCAACTCCAGATCGAAATGCTTCACCCAGACCGTTCCAGTCGGGAACGACCAGTTGCCTGTCGGATTGAAGCCAAACGCAAGGTTGCGGTTGGGCTGGAAAACCCAACGGGTTTTGCGCGCCTGGTCGGACCAGAAAGGCACATTAATCTCGTAAGGACGCACGCCGGTATTAGGCGTGAGCGACTGTGACCCGCTGGTGAGGGCGAGCAGATTCGTGAACGCCCCGGTGTCAAACAGGCTGGCCGGGAGCGGGGCGCCCGTGACCACGCCGGTATCTTCAACCAGCCGTTTGAGCGTGCGATCGTTTTGGTCGGCCGTCAGCACATCCCCGTTGCGGGGGTCCACCCCAAAGGCGGCGATGAAAGTATCCACCGTCAAGCGCGGGAACTGGAGCAGGTTGGTTCCGTTGGCGCGCAGCATCCACACGTTGCCGCTCACAAAATCGCCAAAGATGTAAGCGCCGAAGAGCGCCGGTAACCGGGTCCCTCGATAAACCACTCCGCCGGTGATGGAGTTGCCCTGGTCAGAACTGGTGCCGTGCGTGTACTCGAGGATGGGCTGATCAAACACGACCCCGGACGGCGGATTGAGTCGTGGTCCGGTATGCAATCCCTCGCGATAGTTCCAGCCGTAGTTGCCGCCGCGCCGAATGATATCCACTTCCTCGTAACCGCGCTCTCCCACATCCGCCAGATACAGCTCGCCTGAGGCGGAGTCGAATGTGAACCGCCAGGGATTACGCAGCCCGACCGCGTAGAACTCCGTCCGCACCTGATCCGGATCCACCGGCAGCCCGTTGAAGCTCGTCGCCCCAACCCATGGGTTGTCGGGGGGAATTCGATAGCGAATTTCGCCGGCCGGATTGTTGGTGTTGGCCGGGTGCGGATTGGCCGGCAAACTGTCCGGACGATTATCCACGTCGATCCGGAGCAGGCCAGAGAAGAAATCCTTGTCGATCCGCTGGCTGTTTTCATAACTGTCGTTTGCTCCCCCTTCGTCGCCCAGCGACACGTAAAGGTAACCATCCGGCCCGAAATGCAGATCTCCTCCATTGTGGTTTTCCGCCTCGTCCCGTTGCTCGAGTAGAATCAATTCAGAAGCCGGGTCGGCCAGGTTCGGATCGTTGCTGGAAACCAGGAAACGGGAAAGCCGCTCGTGCCGCGTGTTCGTTGCCTGGGCCGAAGTCGCATTCACCGTGTAATAAACGTAGAACTGACCGTTGGTGGCGTAGTTCGGGTGAAACGCCAACCCGAGCAACCCCATCTCACCGCCCGCGGTGATGCGCGAGGCAATGTCGAGATACACCGAGCGGGTGGGCGCCGCCAGATTCGTGATCACCGCGACCCGCCCCGCTTGCTCCACCACAAAGAGGCGGTTGCTTTCTCCCGCCGGCGTGGCCAAGCCAAGCGGATCGATGAAAGTCAGGTTGCCGAACGCGTTGACCAAGCGGAACCCAAAAGACTGCGGCTCCTGAGGCATGCGCAAGGTGGACGGCGGAACCAAGTCAGCCTTGGCCGCGCCGAGCACGCCGCTGGTCAAAACCGGCAACGCCACCAGCAGCTGAATCCAAAAACAACGCATGCTTCTCTTCTGATTAGGGCGCAAACCACTCGGAATCAACCCGAACGGGAGCGCGCTGATCGTGTGGGAATGGGGAATACCCTCGCACAGGTTTGGGCAAGGGCAAGCGGCGGAATACAGCGCGCGCGACACACATTCTCTCCAGTCCGTGGTTCCAATGATCGTAGGCGCCCTGGGCGCAGGACCGACTTTTCCGCGCTGAAGCTGTGGACAACCAACCCTCTCAACGCGTGGAAAGCCCGATTTGCAAACCGGTATAAATCCACAAAAACAAGCCGTTGTCTAGTGCTAGTCTAGTCTAGTCTAGTCTAGGCACGCTTCCCCAAAAAAGCCTCCACCGCGGCCCGAGTCGGGATGCCCGCTTGCCCGCCCGGTTGCATCGCTTTCAAAGCCGCGGCCGCCGATGCAAAACGCAATCGAGCGGGCAACGTCCCTGGCCGCAGCAGCGCCTCCGCATACGCTCCATGAAAAACATCGCCACACCCAGTCGTGTCGACTGTCTTCACCTCGAACGCAGGCAGATGCCGCGCCGGAGATTCATCCGAGCCCTTGTACCAGCAGCCGCGCGCTCCGCAGGTAATCACCACCGCCGCGCGATCCACCCGCCAGAGCCGGGCCGCCGCCTCTGCCGGCGTGCGCGCGCCCGTGTAAGCCCGGGCGAATTCGTTTCCAACAATGACATGATCCACCAAGGCCAGCAGTTCCCCAAATCGAGGCAGGCGAAAGCTTTCGAAATCCGCCACCACCGCCACCCCCGATGCCCGAGCGATCCGCGCGGCTCGAATCATCCCCGGAATGCCGAAACGGTCCACCAACAGAACCCGCGCCCGTTCAATCAAGCGGACTGGGGGCTGGCGGGCATCCGCGCCCGCATGCCGGGCCAGGAACGTATCGTAGAAAATATTGCGGGTTTGGCGCTCTTCATCCACGAGAATGACCGAGCGAACAGGGCCGGCCCGCTCCTTGCGAACCGACGGGCGAATATCGATGCCCTCGCGCCGAAACGTCTCCAGAACAAACTCAGACCCTTCGTCACGACCGAGCGTGCCCGCAAAAACGCAGCGGGCACCCAACCGGGCCGCCGCCACCAAAGCCGTGGCGGTCAGCCCGCCGCAATGACGTTGCCGTTCCCGAACCTCGACCTTGGCGTCCGCCGCCGGATAACGCGGCAAAAACAGAATGTCATCCACCGCGGCACAGCCGAGCCCGAGGATGTCGCAGGAACTATTCACGTGACCACTCTACCTGCAGGCCACGTTGCGTTTGCTTTGGCACCTGGCCTGGCCATGTCTTGTCTGGTTAAAGTTGCTGCAACCAGTGGCGCATGGTTCGCGGATCCTCTTTGAACATGAGCGAACCAGGGACGATGTAATCGGCGCCTGCCCCCTTCAACAACGGGACAGTCTCGCGACGAATGCCGCCATCGGCCTCGATCTCCGTCGGCAATCCGCGCGCCTCGATCGTTTGGCGGGCCCGACGGATTTTGCCCGGGACAGAAGGATCCATGCTGGCGCCTTTAATGCCCATGGCGGTTCCGACCACGCACAGCACATCCAGGTCAGCCCAGTATGGTTCAATGACCTCGAGCGGCTCTGTGATCAGCAAAGATACCCCTGCTCGTTTTCCGCGCGCCCGGATCCTCTTCAGCACTTCGCCCGGGTTCGGCACCGCATCGAAACAGAAAATCAAGATGTCCGCGCCGGCCTCGATGAACACATCGACCCAGCCCAACGGATCCGTCACCATCAGATGCACCTCGAACGGCAGTGTGGTGTGCCGGCGCAATTGAGCCACTTGATCAGGAAAAAAAAGCAGGTTCTTAACGTAATGTCCGTCCGCCACATCCAGATGCCAACGTTCGGTGAACGGTTCAATGCGGCGGATCTCCGCAGCCAGATTGCCCAGGTCGGCCGACCACAGGCTGGTGGAACATTTGAGCATGCGCGCGATTGGGGCAGAGCCACGCGCGGAGTTCAACTCGAAAGGACAACCCACGGCCCACTTAACCTGCCTTTGGCCGCGGGCGCGCCCCAAACAAAGCCGTCCCGATCCGAATCAAGGTCGCCCCTTCCTCGATGGCGATTTCGAAATCGCCGCTCATGCCCATGCTCAGGTGGGGCAGAGCTGCGCCCAACTGTTCTTCGCATCGCTCTTTGAGCTGCCGAAGCTGCTGAAAGATCGGGCGCACCTTTTCTGGCCCGGGCGTCCAGGGCCCGATCGTCATCAACCCTTGGATCTCCAGGCGCCGACAGGCGTTGATCGCGCTCAGGTCGGCCAGCAGTTGATCCGGCTTGAACCCGAACTTGGTGGATTCCCCGGCGAGATTGACCTCGAGCAAAACCGGCATGGTCTTGGCCTGTTTGTCGGCTTGCTTCTGGATCTCCTGGGCCAGGTTCAGGGAATCAACGCTCTGAATCATTTCAAACCAATGCACGGCCTCGCGACATTTGTTGGACTGCAGATGCCCAATGAGATGCCAATGCAGGTGCCCGGAGCAAAGCGGGATTTTGGCGCGGGCTTCTTGCACCTTGTTTTCACCAAACAAACACACCCCCGCGGCGGCGGCTTCCTGCACCCGTTCCGGAGGCATCCCTTTGCTCACCGTCAACAAAGTGACCGCCGCAGGGTCGCGTCCGACCCGGGCACAGGCGTTGTTCACGCGGGCTTGCAGCGCCCTTAGATTCTCAGCGAAACTCATCGGATCGCCTTTAGCTGACGAGGTTCTGCGGTTTGCCGGCGAGAAACGCGCGGACGTTTTCTACCGCGATGGACAAAAGGCGTTGGCGCGCCGCCAGCGTGGCCCACGCCTGATGCGGTGTGATCAAGCAATTCCTGGCCGTCAGCAACGGATTGTCCGCGCCCGGGGGTTCCACCGCCAGGACATCGAGCGCCGCTCCCGCCAATGTTCCGCGATTGAGCGCATCCGCCAGGGCCGCCTCATCGATGAGCGGACCGCGGCTGGTATTGATCAGGAACGCGGTGGGCTTCATGAGGGCCAACCGCGTGGGGTTAACCAGTTGGCGTGTCTCAGGGGTCAGCGGACAATGCAGGCTGACGACGTCGCTGTTGCGAAACAGATGATCCGGGTCCACCACGGCGACGTTGCGCAGCGGTTCCTGCGGCCGGGAAGAAACCGCAACCAGAATGCGCATGCCGAACGCTTCCCCGAGCCGCGCCACGGCCTGGCCAATCCGCCCGTAACCTACGATGCCCAGCGTGAGCCCCTCCAATTCGATCAAAGGCGTTCTCCAATAACACCAATCCCGCGCTTTGACCCAGTCCCCGGCGCGAACGCCGTCCGCGTGCAGACCGACATGGTGGGTGAGTTCCAGCAGCAACGCCATGGTGTGTTGCGCAACCGATCGAGTGCCGTAGGCGGGCACATTCGTCACGGCAATGCCCCGCTCGCGCGCCGCTGCGACGTCCACGATGTTGTAGCCGGTGGCCGTCACTCCGATGTAATTCAGTTTGGGGAGGCGCCCGATCTGTTCCCGGGAAATCACCACTTTGTTGGTGATGATCATTTCGGCCTGCGCGGCCCGTTCGACGAGCTGAGCGGGCGTCGTCCGTTCATGGATCTCACAGTCGCCCATGGCCTGGAGGGGTTCCCAGCTCAGATCGCCGGGATTCAACGTGTGGGCATCCAGGATCGCGATGCGAGGACGG
>DATLUX010000381.1:0-16376 GCA_035577805.1 Verrucomicrobiia bacterium | reverse complement strand
ACGGCGCCCCCGGAAACGGCAATCCGCTCTGTTCCGCGAAACCGACCACAAACAGGAGCGGCCCACCATATGAAATGAGGAACTGCGTAATTTGGTTCATGATTTCCTCCGCTGTTGCGGTCTTGCCGGATTCTCGGGCAGCGACGTCTTCTCCGGGTTCCTCGCTGGTTGATCATGCCAGGCGAGGGCGCATAAGACTGTCAGGATCACTACGTTTAGAAGAGAGAAAGTCATCGGTGGTAAGGGGAAAATCATTTTGCGGGTGGAGTAGTTTGCACCTGGGCACGCGCTGACGGCTCCATGTTCTCCCACCCACCGCCCAGGGCTTTGTAGAGTTGAACGAGCGCGAGGCGGCGCGCGACTTCGAGGCGCGAAAGGGTGTTCTCAGCGGGGAAGAGTTGTTGCTGAGCTTCGAGGACTTCGTAGTAGCTGGCCTTGCCTTCTTTGTAGCGCACGCTCGCCAGTTCGACAGCCTGGCGGCCGGCTTCGACGGCCTGGGCTTGTTCGACTCGCCCTTCTTCGTATCGGCGGCGAGAGATGAGCGCGTCGGACACTTCGCGGAAGGCGATAAGAGCGGTGTCTTGATACTGGAGCTTCGCTTCTTCGCTCGCGGCTTTGGCCTCGCGATAGCGGCCGGTCAATCTTCCGCCGGTGAACAACGGGCCGGCGGCGCTGGCAGCGAGCGACCAGGTGTTGGCGCTGGTCGATGTGAGGTTGTGCAGTTCAGGGCTTGCGCCGCCGTAAAACGCCGTCAGGCCGACGCGCGGGAAAAAGTCGCCGACCGCGGCGCCAATTTCCGCGTTGGCCTGACGAACTCTCTGCTCGGCGAGACGAATGTCAGGGCGGCGCTCAAGCAGGTCGGAGGGCAAGCCCACGGGAATCTCGACGGGAAATTCCTGAGCAACGAGTGTTGCGGTTCGCGGAATGGAGCCGGGGTTGCGACCGAGCAGGACGTTGATCTCGTTTTCTTTGAGCGCGATTTGGCGCTCGATGTCCGGGATGTTCGCGGAAACGGAACGCAGCGCGAGTTTGGCGCGCGAGACCTCGAGGTTCGAAGCGAGGCCGGCGACGCGCTGGTCGTCGAAGAGCTTGAAGCTGCGCTCATACGAATCGCGAGTGCGCTTCGCGATGGCGAGTTGCTCGTCGAGTTCCAGCAACTCGAAGTAGGCGGTCGCCACGCCGCTCACGAGTGAAATCATCACCGACCGGCGGCCTTCCTGCGTGGCCATGAAGTTCGCGCGCGCGGCTTCGTTCATCCGGCGGACGCGGCCCCATAAATCAATCTCCCAAACGGCTTCGAAGCCGCCGAAGAAACTGTCCATCGTCTTGCCGCCATTCGGAGAAACCGACCCGAGAAAGGAATTTCGCCCGCGCGTGGCGTCGCCGCGATAATCCAGTTGCGGGATGAACTGCGAGCGGGCCTGCGCCTGGAGCGCGCGGGCCTGGTCCACTCGCGTGAGGATGATGCGCAGGTCGTAGCTGTTCGTGAGCGCGGTACGCACGAGATCCTGGAGCACCGGGTCTTGGAATACGCCCCACCACGGCAAATCCGCGAACGAGTTGCTGGAAACGTCGTTTGTCGCACCGCGGAAACCGGTCGGCGCGTTCACCGCGGGTCGTTTGTAGTTCGGGCCAACGGCGCACCCGGCGAGCGAAAGCGCGGCGGCGAACAGAGTGACTTTCGTGAAATTGGAGGGACGCATGGCGTGAGAGTTACTTGATGAACTTGAGCTTGGCGCAGAAGACGTAGTAGAGCGTCGGCAACATGACCAACGTCATCACCGTTGCCAGAAGCAAGCCAACAATATGAACCGCCGTCAACGGATGCCAGAGCGCGCCGCCGGTCAGAAACAGCGGAATCAATCCGCCGACCGTGGCGAACACCGTCACCAAGACCGGCCGCAGCCGCGCCAGGCCGGCCTTGACGAGCGCCTGGTCCAACGGCAGGCCCTCGGCCCGTGCGTGCTCGATGTAGTCGCTGAGCACGATGATGTGACTGACCATGACGCCGGCCAGGCTGGTGATCGCCAGGAGCGCCATAAATCCCAAGGGCGAGCCGGTGACCCATAGCCCAAGCAAGGCGCCGATGAGTCCCAGCGGCACGGTCAGCATGACCACCACGGATTTGATGACCGAGCGGAATTGGAGGACCATCGTGAAAGCAATCAGCGCCAGCGATATTTGCATCACCAAACTCATTTCCGCCTTGTTCTCGCGCAACTCCTTGTCCTCACCGGCAAACTTCATTTCGTAGCCAGGGTCCAATTTGATCTTCGCCAAGGCGGGCCGGGCACAATCCAAAATCTGCGACGGCAACACGCCAAATGGCGCGTACGATTTGACCGTGACCGTGCGGAGTTGGTTGTAGTGCGGAATCGTGACGAATTCAGGCTGGATGTTGATTCTGGAGAAACTCTCGAACGGAACGCCCTTGCGATCCGCGGTTGGCACATAGAGGCCGCGCATCTTCTCCGCCTCGCTGCGCTCCTCGATGCGACCACGAATCAGCACCGGGATCAGCCGGTCACCCTCGCGCAGCTCGGTGACTTTCAAGCCGGTAAAGCTCGCCTGAGAAACTTTGCCGATCTGATCGTTGTTCACGCCCAGCGAATTGGCGCGGTCCTGATCAATATCAATTTGAATGTTCGGCATTCGCAGACCGAGGTCGTCGTGCACGTGATAGCCGCCCGCGTCGCGGAGCGCGGCTTTGGTCTCGTCGGCCAAGCCGCGGAGCTTGTCGAGGTTCGCGCCGCTGAGACGGATTTGGATCGGCTCTTTGACCGGCGGGCCTTGCTCGAGTTCCTTGACCACGCTGCGCGCGCCCGGAACTTTCGCATCCAGCTCCTGGCGCAACTTCACGAGCAATGGTTTGACTTCGTGCTCGGTGCGCGTGTTGATGAGAATCTGCGCGAGGTAGTTGGCCGGCTCTTTCGGTTCGACGTTGTAGTAAAAGCGCGGCGCAGTGCCGCCGGTAAAAATCGCGGCGCTGGTGACTTCCTCGTGGGCTTTGATGATGTTCACGGCTTTGTCCACCGTGGCGCGCATGCTGTTCAGCGAGTCGGTGGACGGCAGATCAATATCCACCAACAACTGATTGCGTTCGGCCGGCGGGAAGAATTGGCTGCCGAGGAATGGAACGAGCAGCAGACTCGCCGCCAGCACCGCATAGCCAATTCCCAGCACCAGAAGCGGACGCCTGAGCGAGCCTTCCAACGCGGCCTTGTAGCGCGGCAAGACAGCCGCGAGCGCCTGGTCCACGTACCGGAACAGGAAGAATGACCGCACCTCCCCGCCTTCATCGAAACCTTTTTGTCCACGCAGCACGTAGTAGCTGACCAGCGGCGTGAAGGTGATCGAGACCAAGAACGCTGCCATCAGAGAAATGCTGACCACGGCTGGCAAGCTCTTCATGAATTCGCCCTTGTCGCCGGTAAGCATCAGCAGCGGCAGGAACGCGAAGATGTTGATCAACGTACCGAACACCATCGGATGCCGGAGATGCAGCGGCCCAAGCCACGTCGCCCGGATCCGCGGCTCGCCCAGATGCAGTTCACGGTTGATGCCGTCGGCGGCCACGACCGGGACGTCCACCAACATTCCCAGCGCGATGATGAGCGCGGCGATGGAGATTTGTTGCAACGGAATATGCAGCATCTGCATGCCGACCAACGTCATGGCGACGGTGAGGGGAATCGCCGTGGCCAGCACCAGCGCCGAACGCCAATCCATCAGGAACAATCCCACGATGATCACGATCACCACCGCCTCGATAAAGCACTTCACGAAGTGATGAATGCGATGCGCGACGGCGGTCGGCTGGTCGGAGAGCAACTGGAACTCGATGCCTTCCGGGCTGCGGGCTTTCATCGCGTCCGCCACCTTCCAGACATCGCGGTTGAAGTAGCGGATGATTTCGCCGTCGCGCATCTCGACCGCGACCATGACCGACCGGAGCGAGTCGAGTTTGTCGCCGATGCGCGCGAGCACGTCCGCCTTGTAAGGGATGGGCGACTCATACATGCGGCGGACTTCGAAAACGTCGCGCAAATACACCGGCGCGCCTTGCCGGCTCATGCCGACGATTGTGCCGAGCATGTCGTTCTCGGTCTTGTATTCGCCGGACAGCTGCACCGGGAAGTTGCGTCCCTCCGTGCGCAGCGTGCCGCCGGGAATCACCGCGTTGCGCGCGGCGATCGAGTCGTTGACAGTTTCCGGTGTCAGTCCGTAGCCGGATAGATTCGCATCCGAGTACAGGAGATACACCGATTCCTGGACGATGGCGACCTTGGTGACTTTGCCGACGCTTTCGACTTGCTTCAGCTCATCCTCAAAATCGCGCGCCAGCAATTCGAGCGTCCTGTAACTGTACCGCGGCGGCGCAGACGCGCGGATTTGCGGCAACGGGTCTTCATCGCCCATCAGCAAAATCGGCGGCGTGAAATCCGGGTGAAACAATTCGCGGTCGGTGCCGGTCACCAAGCGCGTGAAATCGGCGATGAACTTCTCCAAGTCGGCCCGGCTCGCTGGCGTTTCCAAGTCAGCCAGAATGAACGAGTGCCCCTGCACCGTCCGCACTTGTTTGGCCACGCCGGCCGCACGAATCGCCGTCTCGAACCGGCCGAGGAGCACTTCCCGGTAGCCCTGACTGATGGACGGCGGAAAGTACACGGCCACGGTAGCGTGGTTCGTCGAGGTCGCTCCGGCGCGTAACTCCGCAAGCTGGTCGCGCAAGAGATTCGCGCGCGCCAGGCACTCCGCATCGCTGACCGGCGGACTCGTGAGGGCGAACAACATCGTGATGGTGTTGCCGAAGTCCGTGTTCAGCCACGGCTGACGCGTGCCCTCAGGCAACTGCACTTCCTGGATCTTGGCCCGGACCTTATCCCACTGCTGGTCAATCGTCGCGGTCGGAGCGGGAAGCTGTTTGATCTTCAGCGTCGAAATGCCGGGGCGGGACTCGGTCTTGATTTCCTCGATGGATTTGAGTTCGCTGATTTTTCGTTCGAGCGGCTTGGAAACAAGTTCTTCCACTTTCGAAGCCGTCGCGCCCGGGAACACCGTGACCAGCATCGCCGTGCGTTGCGGAATGATCGGGTCTTCCTGTTGGCCGAGCCGAGTGTAGGCAATGCCGCCCCACACCAACACGCCAATCAGCGCCAGCCAGCTCACTTCCCGGTGCTCGACACAGAATTGGGCCAACCCGCCGGACCGCTTTTCGTTTTCAACTGGATGTGACATCGAACTGTCTCCTTTGGTGATTTAGTTGGCAGCGACTTCGATGAGAGCGCCGTCATACAGAAAAGCTGCGCCCGAGGTCACAAGCTGTTCGCCGGCGCGCAAGCCTTCGGTGATGAGAATCGAACTGTTCAGAATGTCGCCGGTCTTCACGAGGCGCTTCACGGCTTTGCCGTCTTGCACGACGAACACGCCCACCTGCGTGCCCGGAGCAAAAGTCACGAGCGCCGAGAGCGGAACGACCACCGTGCCCGGCTTCACACCGGCGGCATCGTTCACGCGAATGCGCGCTGTCGTACCGGAGCGCAGCAGTCCATCCGGATTGGGCACTTTGATCACGACGCGGAACAACCGGCCCTCGCCGCTCGCGGCCACGCCGACTTCCGTAACGCGGCCCTTGAACGGCGGCATTCCTTCCAGCGCCGAAACTTCCACCGGGATTTCCATGCCCGGCGTGAGCCGCCCTACCAATCGATCCGGCAAACCCAACTCGACCGACATGAGGCTCGTGTCGGCAAAACGAAGAACGCGCTGGCCGGAAGAAACGGTGACGAGCGAATTGATGTAGCGCGCCAGCACCATTCCGTCTTTCGCCGCGACGAGCCGCGAATCGCGAAGATTTTGCTCCGCCTGATCCAGTTGGGCTTGCGCTGTGCGCCAGTCGGCTTCCGTGACATCCAGTTCCTGTTGGGAAATCGCGTCCGTCACGCGCAGCTTGCGAAAGCGCTCAAGTTGCTTCGCCATCAACTCCGCGCGAGCACGAGCCGAGTTCAAAGCATTCGTGAAGTCAGCTTGCTTGAGTTCGGCGAGAACCATCCCGGCCTTCACCGGCGTCGCCTCGTCCCAATCCGTTCCGACCGCCGGCCCGATGCTCACCACGATCCCGCCAACTTTGAAACTCAAGTCCGTTTCGTGGTCGAACTTCACCTGCGCGAGGTAAGAAGCGTCGCCGTCCGACCGCACATCGCTCATCGACTGGACCGCTGCCGTGCGCACGAAACTTTTCTCGGGCGGGCGGGCCGCGGGTTTTCCGCAACCGGCGAGTGCTAACGCGATGCCGAGCAAAGTGAGCTTGTAGACTCCGACGCTCGCCCACTGGTGCCCTGGATTAGCAGTATTGATCATAAGCACTATTCGATTTTTCATTTCAGTTCGTTAGCCAAACCCGTGTTGTGCAACTGGCGCACCAACTCCGCCGAAATGCAGAAACTGCGGAGTATCAGCTTGGAATGGCTCATGGGGGCGGCTTCGAAATCTCGAAGGTTCGAAAAACAATCGTTCTTGCAGGTCGGTTCGTTCCAAATATCGAAGAAACGTGTGTCCATTCACCCGGTAATGCGACGGAAGGGTTGCAGTGTTCGCCAAAATTCTCGCGCGGCCGATGTGAGGACTCGCGGAGCTCATCTGTCCGAGCGGTCCTGCCTTGTCCTTGCTTTCAGCTCATCGCCGTCTATAAAGGGAGGATGGCTGAGACGGTTCCGGTTACGCAGGTCCTGCAAGCGATTGGTCGCAGCGAAGAAGGCGCAGCCGAAAAGCTGCTTCCACTCGTGTATGCCGAATTGAGGCGCTTGGCGGGGGCGCGAATGGCCCATGAGATGGCCGGCCAGACGCTTCAGCCGACGGCGTTGGTGCATGAGGCCTGGCTCCGGCTGGTGAACGACGGAGATCGAACCTGGCAAAACCGAGCCCACTTTTTCGGGGCGGCCGCTGAAGCCATGCGCCGCATTTTAATCGAGAGGGCGCGCCACAAATCCCGGCTCAAGCATGGCGGCGGTCAGGCACGATTGAACATCGAGGATTTGGAATTGGCCCAGACCACATCGGACGACAAGGTTTTGCTGGTGGACGAGGCGTTGATGCGCCTCAAAGTCGAAGATCCTGAACTGGAGCGCATTGTCGTGCTGAAATTCTTCGGCGGCTTGAGCAATGAGGAAGTCGCGGAGATGGTGGGGCTTTCGAAGCGCACTCTGGATCGGCAGTGGGCCTATGCCCGGGCCTGGTTGTTTCGCAACATCAGCCAGGAGATGTAAGGAGAAGTTCGGCATTTATTTTGGCGCAAGTGGCCTGGGTTTGTCGCATAAGTGGTCAATGGACCAATGAGTACTCCGCGCGAAAAGGCGGTATTTTGTGAGGCGCTGGAAATAACTGACCCGGAGCAACGCCGTCAGTTCCTCGACCAGGCTTGTGGCGCGGACAAGACGTTGCGGGAAGGGGTCGAGAAATTATTGGCGCTTTCGCAAAGCGCCGGCGATTTCTTCAGTGAGTGCCGCCCCGCCTTGGCGGCGGCAGCGGCCGATGCTGATTCTGACCGGGTTCCTTTGGAAATTAAATCGGCTTTGGAGGCCGAGCCTTGCCAAAGCAGTCGCATCGGACCCTACAAGTTGCTCCAGAAGCTTGGCGAAGGAGGTTGCGGGGCGGTCTATATGGCGGAGCAGGAACGGCCGATTCGCCGCCGAGTGGCGCTCAAGATTATCAAGTTGGGGATGGATACGAGGAACGTGATCGCCCGGTTCGAGGCCGAGCGTCAGGCCCTCGCCCTGATGGATCATCCCAATATCGCCCGAGTCTTGGATGCCGGCGCTACCGAAACGGGCCGCCCTTACTTCGTGATGGAGCTGGTCTATGGCGTCAAAATCACCGACTACTGTGACCAGAACCGCGTGAGCATGCGGGAACGGCTGGAGTTATTCATCGCGGTCTGCAATGCGGTCCAGCATGCCCATCAAAAAGGAATCATCCATCGAGACCTCAAGCCCTCAAACATCATGGTCACGATGCATGACGGAGTCCCGTTTCCCAAAGTGATCGATTTCGGGATTGCCAAAGCCACGGAGCAACGCCTGACAGACAAAACGCTCTTCACCTCGTATGCTCAATTGATGGGAACTCCCGCCTACATGAGTCCCGAGCAGATGGAACTGAGCGGGTTAAACCTGGACACCCGCAGCGACATTTACTCACTCGGGGTATTGCTTTACGAACTGCTCACCGGCCGCACTCCCTTTGACACTACGGATTTATTGAAATTGGGAGTGGACGAACTGAGACGAACATTACGGGAGCAGGAACCGCTGAGCCCATCGGCCAAAGTCCAAACGCTGAACAACGAGGAGTTGGCCAAGACCGCCAGAAGGCTTCAGGTCGAAGCGCCCCGCCTGGTATCTCAACTCCGCGGTGATTTGGATTGGATTGTTCTGAAGTGCCTGGAAAAGGACCGCACCCGGCGCTATGCGACAGCCACTGGGCTGGCGGAGGACATCGAGCGTTACTTGCATGAGGAAGCCGTTCTAGCGCGTCCACCCAGCCGGTTGTATCGCATGCAAAAGCTCGTCCGCCGAAACCGAATGGTGGTCCTATCCGGAGCCACGGCGATCGCGGCTTTGCTCCTGGGCAGCATTATTTCAACGTGGCTTTTCATTAAGGAACGAGAGGCCTTACGGAGCGCGGAAAACGCTGGGGCCAAAGAAGCGCAACTGCGGCGCGAGGCTGAGTGGCGTGAAACTGTGAAAGAGATCGGCTTGCTGATGGCGCAAAACCACTATGACCAAGCCGATGAATTACTCAGTCGGGTTCCGCTGGAAAAGCCATCGCGGGAAACCGAAGCGCTGTTGCGCATACTGGGTGATTGGAATGCGATTAATGGCCGCTGGCCGCGAGCAATTGAGCGCTTCGTGTCGTTAATTGAATTGAACTCGCGCGGTGATTGGGGAATTTCGTGGGATCATTTCAGACTTGGCACGGCCTTGATTGAGTCCGGTAAACGGGATGCTTATGAGCGATTCCGCCAGGAGATCGTTTCGCGGTTTGGCAGCGCGGCCACCACGACCAACTCCTTGCCGGACCGGCTTATTACATCTGGCCTGCTGCTGCCCGCAAACGGGCAACTCTTACGCAGTCTCGAACCAGCGGCAGATGCTGCCGAAAAGGCGCTTGCTGACGGCCCCGCTTTTCGCACGCCTTGGACCGCGTCGTCGCTGGCATTGCTGGAATACCGGCGGGCAAATGACGTAAAGGCGACGACCCTTTGCACGCGCTGCCTCAGTTCTCCCGATTGCGATGCTCCCCGAGCCGCCCTGGCGCATGTGATTCAGGCGCTGGCTTACTGGCGGCTCGGTCAAGGTGCGGAAGGGCTCACCGAACTGAGCCGGGCCCAGGAGCGGATTGACCTGGCATTCAAGAATGGGCTCAACCTCAACTCGAATAATGACCCTGCGCAGAATTGGTTCGACTGGGCTATTGCGCGGATTCTTTTACGCGAGTGCCAAGAGCGGGTTCTGGAAAGCGACCGTTCGCTGGCACAAATGACCGTGCCGCCCCCAGCGTTGGAAAGCGCCGTCAAATATCGCGTTTTAGGCGAGTGGCATGCCGTCCGCCAGGAGTGGCGCGACGCGGCCGAACGCTTTGGGGCGTTAGTCGAAGTGGACCGATTTGATAGTTGGGACACTATCACGCAGGACTATTTCAAGCTCAGTCTCGCGTTGATCGAGGCCGGCAAGCGAGACGATTTTAACCGCTTCCGCGAGGAGACTGTTGCGCGGTATAGCCATGCGACCAATGCTACTGCGGCGAATCGCATCATCAAATCTTGCCTCCTGCTGCCCGCGCCCCGACATCTCTTAGAGCTTCTCGAACCGCAAGCAAGGGCCTGCGAAGAAGGGATTAGTAACAGCTCCGTTTATGTCGCGGCCTGGAGCTCGTTATCGCTGGCATTGCTGGAGTATCGCCAAGGGAACTACGCCAAAGCAAGCAACCTGTCCCGCAAATGCCTGGCTTATCCCGAAAGCAATGCGCCATGGACCACCACAGCGCAACTGATTCTGGCCATGTCTTTCTGGCAGATGCATCAGTACCGGGAAGCCGTGCCCAAAATGATCGAGGCACAGTCACACATCGACAGCGTGTTTGGGAACGGGCTTAGTCCCAACCCGAGTAACGACCCTGAACAGCATTGGTTCGACTGGGTTATTGCGCGGATTCTCTTGCGCGAGTGCCAGGAGCAGGTTTTGCAGACCGACCGGTCCCTGGCCCAAGCAACGCTGCCCACCGCCAGTCTGGCAAGCGCGGCCGATTACCGCGCGCTGGGCGAGTGGCACGCCCTGCGCCAGAATTGGCGCGATGCGGCTGAGTGGTTCGGCGCAGTCCTGAAGGCAAATAAACTCGACGACTGGGATATTGCCACACTGGATTATCTGGCCCGCGGCGCTGTCCTGGCGGAGATCGGCGATAGAAGGAGCTACGAAGCCTTTCGTGAGGAAGCTATCACGCGATTCAAAGGAACCGACATTCAAGCTGCAGCCGAGCGGATCATCAAAATTAGCCTGCTCCAACCTGTGGACGGCAAAACGCTTGGCGCGCTGGCGTCACTAGCTGAGGTTGCGGCTCGTCCGTTCACCAAGGCAGATGAAGGCCCGGAAATCATTGCCTTCCGCGAAGCCTGGCGCGCGATCTCGCTGGGACTTCTGGAGTATCGGAGCGGTCATTCCGCCAAGGCCATTGAATGGTGCCGCAGGTCCCTCGCGTCCCGCCAGGATCTGCCTGTGCGAACTGCCACCGCCCGTGTCATCCTTGCCATGTCTCTTCGACAGGACAAAGAGCACGAAGCCGCCCTCTCTGAGCTTGAGCAAGCGCGCAAGATCATCGAGAGCGGATTCGACGCCGGGCTAAAGCACGGTAGATGGGACCGCGGGCTCTGGTTCGACTGGGTATTTGCTCGCGTGCTGTTCCGTGAAGCCGCGGAATTGTTGCCCGCCAAAAGCGCCTCCTCGCAAGGCAGTGCGCCGTGACTTGTCGCACGGCTAATTCCAAGCGGAATTCGAGATTTAGGAGCGGCACTTTTGACAGAGACGCACTAAAACCTGGAAGCAATTCGCCGAATAAGCGATCGGTACGCCGATGATGAGGTAGTAATACGCTAGGCCGAAGGTATCCTGTTTGCGGCCGGGGATCGGGCTGCTCCCGCCGATGCCAAGAATGGCGGACCATTCGATGGGGTTTGGTTCTCCATCGCTGATCCCGAAGTTGCCGAACACGCCCCAGCTCCGCGTTTGATACCAATCGGCAGGTTCAGCATCACACTCTCTCATGCTAATTCCTGCGATTCCGGCTACTCAGGGTATGAGCGGGCCCACTCGCCCGAGGCTGGTAAGTGCGCTCGCGCATGGCGCAGGACCTCCATAACAAATGGCGCACGGGCAGAGGAAACGGCGCATTACCGAACGTGGCAATGAAAGATGGGCCCGTAACTACGGTACGATTTTTCGAAGCCTTGATTTTACGAGCGTGGCGGAAACTCGGATGCAGGCCACAAGCCCGTAGTCACTGCCGCGGACACTGTAATGAAAAGCTAACTGAAAGACTTGATGGTGATATGCAAAACCAACTTGCTGAATTTAAACTCGGTCGCATCGTGCTCCACCTGCTCTGCTCCTGTCAGGACAAGAATTTTCCCTGGCACTGGCGCGGCATCGTTCGTGAAATCTCACAAGGATCCTTGTTGGTCTGGCCCACCTCAAAGTGCGATGCGACCGAGAGATGCTCTGAGAATGAAACTGAAACCGACAGCGATGGCAATCGCGGCGGAAGCCGAACTGAAACCATTCTTGCCTCAAAACAATGAAAACGGAAATACCACTCATTGCCCTCCTGATGCTCATGTGTTTGCATGCGCCACGAACGCTCGGCCAACTGCAACGCCCTCTGCCCGGTTTGACTATTGGGCAAAGCCTGCGCAACGCCGCCACGGTCACGCACGACCGGTCGGCCGGCAACAACGCCATTCTGGCCAAACTCCAATCCTTTTCCGAATGACTGGTATGCACACACTCCTGATTTTTGCAGTTGTCGTCCTTAGCTTCCTATGCGCGCTCTGGTGGTACGACAAACCCGCGCCGAAAGCGGGAGCCGTTGAGTCCATCCGCAAAACTCCAAACGCTGAACAATGAGGAACTGACCAAGACGGCACGGATGCGGCGCGTCGAGCCTCCCCGGCTTTTGTCTCAACTCCACAGAGATTTGGACTGGATTGTGTTGAAGTGCCTGGAGAAGGACCGAACCCGCCGCTACGCGACAGCCAACGGCTTGGCGATGGATATCGAGCGTTATCTGCATCAGGAAGCCGTTCTAGCGCGTCCACCCAGCCAGTTGTATAGGCTGCAAAAACTGGTGCGCCGAAATCGAGTTGTCTTTTTGTCCGGCGCGGCGGTGGTGCGGCCTTGCTGAAGTCTGGAAACCGGGACGGCTACGAGCAATTCCGCCAGGCGCAGGTTGCCAGGCTGGGAGTGACGAACATCGCCTCGGAATACTGGACCTTCAAAATCGGCCTGCTGCTGCCACCCGATGCGAACATGCTCCAGGGGTTTGCTCTCGGGGGTGAAGTCGTCGAAAAGAAATTTCCGAGTCGTGAAGAGATACGCCCGAACCCGGCTCATGGGGTGCAATGGGCGGAAACGCTCGCTTTACTGGATTATCGGCGGGGTCGCTTTTCGCAAGCCATCGATTGGGGTTATCGTTACGAGAAGTGGGGAATCCTTACTGGCGCAAGGGTCACAAAGATTTGCTTGATAAAGGCGATGTCGAACTGGCAGTTGGGCCAATACCGAACAGCGCTGGTGGATTGGATTGAGGCGTACGAGTTGATCCAGGCCAAATTGGAGCAAGGACTGGATCTTGGGATTAACCGTTCCGCGGTATTTCCGGGGATCGGCGCGCCGGAAGAGCTTGAAAGTCCGTGGTACGATTGGGTGAACGCAGGTCTGCTGATGCGCGAATGCGATGCGGTGATTGCGCAGAGTGAGCACATGCTGGATTCCCGGCCGGAGCCTGATGTTGTTTCCGGAGACTCCATCACGTCCCTGGCTCGTGCGCTGGGCGATTGGCACGCCATTCGTGGTGAATGGGAGAAGGCGCGCAAGCGTTTCGAGCAGGTACGTCAAGCTGCCTCCGACAAGAGAGGCCCTGCGGATCATCTGTGCAGCGGGATAGCTGCGGTGAAGCTCGAGGACGAGACCGGCTTTCTGCGCCTGCGCGACGAGGCTCTACACCGGTTCAAAGACATGACTGATAAAGATGCCGCCGAAACCGTCATGAAACTCAGCCTGCTTCGGCCCCTTGGCGAGACTGCTGCTGGCGCCCTGGAGGCGTTCGTCCAGGTTCTGGATCGCGCCGTGGCGAGTGCCGGTCCGATCAAGAAGGGAACGACTACCTCTGTTGCATGGGATCTGATGTTGCTCGGACTGCTCGAGTACAGGCGAAGCAATTATGCCCAGGCTATGGAGTGGTGCCGGCGCAGCCTTGACACCTCCGCTTTTATGCCGCTGCCCACGGCTATGGATCGGGGCATCCTGGCCATGTCCTTCCACAAGCTCGGAGACGCTGCGGCGGCGCGCTCGGAGCTTGGTCAGGCTAAGAGCCCTGTCCTGGGCGGCATGAATCGTAGCTTCGACAAGTGGCACTGGCATGAGTGGGTCTTTGCTCGCCTTCTGCTTCAGGAGGCTGCGGGCTTGATTCCCCAGCCACCGCTTCCCGCATCCAGCGCTGCTCTGCCATAACCAGTCACGATGCTGCGCGTTCGGGCCTCTTCAGCCCCCACTTATCCATCCTTGAAAGCAAAGTAGTGGGCTTGACGCCCAAAAGTTCCGCGGCCCCATCGGGTCCGCCGATTTTCCAATTGGCTGCTTCCAACACGTGCAAGAGGTTGTCACGTTCGAAGCGTTGAAGCTCCGCTTCCGTGAGGAAGCTGGCTGGCGTTACGCTTGCCGTCGGCGGACTCGGGCGATCGGGAGGTGCAGCTTGGCCCGTGATGGGCAAATCAAACTCCAAAACCCCGCCGCGGGCCAGAATCACCGCGCGCTCAATCACGTTGCGCAGTTCGCGCACATTGCCTGGCCAGTCGTAGCTCTGGAGTTTGGTCACCCCCGCGCGCGTCAGCCGTGGTTTTGCGCATTTCAATTCTCTGGTCGAGAGATCGACAAAATGTTTCGCCAGCAACGGGATGTCGTCCATGCGCTCGCACAGCGACGGAACTTGAAGTGGAAACACGTTCAGACGGTAGTAGAGGTCTTCGCGGAAGCGGCCCGCGGCTGCCTCTTTCTTCAAATCGCGATTGGTCGCGGCGACAACACGCACATCGGCCTGGCGCGTCCGGTCATCGCCCACGCGTTCGTAGCGCCGCTCCTGGAGAACGCGCAGCAGCTTGTTTTGGATGTCCAACGGAATTTCTCCCACTTCGTCCAGGAAAATGGTTCCGCCCTCCGCGGTCTCAAAGCGTCCGGCGCGATCCTTCACGGCTCCCGTGAAAGAGCCTCTCACATGGCCAAAAAACTCGCTTTCGAAAAGCTCCCGTGGAATGGAAGCGCAGTTCACGCGAACCAACGGACCGTCTTTGCGCGCGCTGCGGCGATGAATTTCGTGAGCGACCAATTCCTTTCCCGTACCCGTGTCGCCCAGGATGAGCACCGAAGCTTCCGTGGGAGCGACGACATCGATCTGGCCGACGATATGTTTTAACGCAGCGCTTTGGCCAACCAGGTCGCCGAAGGCCTTGGCCTCCACCACCGCCTCCTGCAAATAGGTGTTTTGCAGTTCCAGTTGCGCTTTGAGGCGCTGGATTTCGTCGAAGGCGCGAGCGTTGGCGATGGCGGCTCCGACATGATCCGCGAAGACCTGTCCCCAAGGCGTGAATGAATCCGGTATGTATTCCCGAGCGAAACCCACGGCGGCTCCCAACACGTCTCCTTTGAACTCGATCGGGCGGATACCGCATTCAAGGATGCCCTCTTCTCGCAACCACTCAAATCCGGCGGGGGCAGCCGGCTGCTTGCCCTCGCTTCGTATCAATTTCAACTGACCGCTGGCCACCGCCTCTCCAAGCGGGCCGAAGTTCAGCGGCATGCGAGCATTGAGATCCTCGTACGGCTGCGGCTCCTTTCCGGGATCCGGAAGCGATCTGCCTCTCCCCGCGACCAGGTGCAGGCAGCGGGACTGATCAGGACATTGGGGGCGATACTTGCAGGTCGCGCACAGGTCGCCTTTTTCGATCAACCAGACCTGGGCAAATACAAACTCCGTACGCTCCACCGCGTACTCGACAATTTTCGTCAGGATCGGTTCCACCGAGTGCTCTCGCGCAATCTCAAGGAGCAACTGTACTCCCGAATGCGTATCGAACCGATTGTCGCTGGTCGCTGCCATAGCAAAGCCATACTGGCATAACCAGATGAGATTCCAAGCTCAAGCACGAGTCTTGGGTCGCTCGGGGCGCATCTTGACACTGCCCCCGATGGCAAACGGGTCGGAACGCGGCGCTTACGCCGCTTTATCGTTCCAAGCCGACAGGCCAATCGTTTCGTCCATGCAGCTCGGACGCTGAAGCGGCCTGAAGGCCGCGCTCCGGGGGGCAGTGTCAAGATGCGCCCGGCCGCTCGATTCCCAATCAAAACTGCATGCCAGCCGAGTTCTGCGAGGCTTACTCGTCGAACGAGCAGCTCCCGTTTAGGATCACGGCCGCAGTAGCAACAATCGCCAGGGTTAGGATTACATCTATCATAACCGTTCCTTCGATGCTGACTTATGCATCGGCTGTGCCACATCCGTTGAAGACTACTGGACGCTCGATGCGCAACGACTTCCGTTGCTTCTTCCCCCCGTATCGCATCGGAGTCGAGCTACGATTTTTTGAGGGCTCGAAAACCTGAATGGGTCTGTCGGGGAAGCTGCGACGTGGGGAAGCCATATTACTGGCGCACTTACGATGGAAACGGCGCATTACGGAGTGTGGCACCGAAGATGTGTGTGCTCTCAACGACGACCTGCAGCGACCGTAAGAATGAGGATTTCAGGGTCGGGCCGGGTCACGTCGCAACATGAATCAGGTAAGTTCAAACGAAACGCTATTCAGGGGGAATGGGGCTTGGTCGCGCACGCGGCTTCGCTCAATTGGATTGGCAGGGCTGGCCGCGGTTGGCATCTACTTATGCTACCGCTTAGCCCAGCCTTGCATCCCATCCCTGGTCTGGGCGGGAGCGCTTGCGTTGATCTTCGCGCCGTTGCAGCGATGGCTTGAGACAAGAGTGAGAAGACCGAACGTGGCGGCGGCCTTTTCTCTGATCATCGTTGGATTGCTCGTCGTGGCCCCGGCCACATGG
>DATLUX010000380.1:0-12657 GCA_035577805.1 Verrucomicrobiia bacterium | reverse complement strand
CTCGCCGGGGCGGGTCTGATCACCAAGATTTTCTCTGCCGCCGCCACGCCGGAGGCCGACATCCGGATGTGGGATAACCTGCCGCTTTACCTGAGCTTTGTCGCCTTCGAACTGGCGCCCGGGCCGCATACGTTGACCGTCGAATTCATCGATGGACAGGACCGTGTGGTGGCGGGGCAGACCCGCACGGTGCCGTTTACGGTTGCGGATGATTCCCGGGACACGGTTCTTTATGTCAGCGATCACTCGGTGACTCCGCCTCCACCGCCGCCGGAGTCTCCGACCACTCCGACGTCTCCGACAACTTCGACTCCGACTTCGACTCCGACTCCGACACCTCCGACATCTGCGACACCATGAAAACAACCATGCCCCAACTGTTGGCTCTGACTGCGCTCGTGCTGATCCAGGCCGGCTGCTCATCCACGGAAACCGGCGCGCTCAAGCCGCAAAACACCACCAAGTTCGATGCCGAACTGAAGGAGAAGTTCGTGCTCATGGATCCGGGAACCCAACATTCCATCACCTGTATGGGCTTGCAGGAAACCACGCTGACTGATGGCCGGATGCAGGTGGCCGCACTCGTGCGCAACCGGGAAAATCGCCGCCTCGAGGTGCAGATCCAATGCGAGTTTAAGGATGCCCAAGGGTTCGCCGTGGATTCGCCAGGCTGGGAGATCCTGATCCTGACTGAGAATTCCACTGAGACGAAGAGCTTCACTTCGCTCAACGACAAGGCCAAGCGCTATACGGTCCGGGTGCGTCAATCTCGGTAGACGCCCAAGTCAAGCTGACGTAAGCCGAAGTAACGAGGCCTCTAAACTGTGGCGGCGGTCTATGATCGCCGCTTACAACTTAGCAGTGGAGTTGAAGAGGACCACCGCTCCTCAACTGCCGTTCGCCTTGGCGATCTTGAAGAGATGATTCTCCGTGCGGATGAAGAGCGCTCCGTCCGCGGCGGCCGGGGAGGCCAGCGTCCGTTCCCCAAGCGCATTCGTGGCTAGGATTTCGAATTTCGCGCCCGCCTTCAGCACTACCGTCGTGCCTTCTTCATTGGTACAATAGACTCGACCGCCGGCGTGAATGGGCGAAGCCGAGTAATTGCCTCCCAGCCGTTCCTGCCAGCGGACCCTCCCGGTCTTGGCTTCCACGCAGCTGGCGATGCCGCCATCTGACACCACATAAAGATCCTCGCCCACCAACAGAAGAGAAGGCGTGCTGGGACCGCCTTTGCTCAAGCTCCAGGCCACATGCGTATCGGTCACGTCACCGTGGCCATCGGGACGGATCGCCATCACCACCGGCCGATCAAATCCGCTGCTGATAAACAATAAACCGGCACCGAACACCGGCCGGGGCACCACCGAGTAACCTTCCCCGTAACGCACGCGCCAGATCTCGTGGCCGTCGGCCGGGTCATAAGCGCACACCGCCCCGCTCCCTGGGCTGATGATTTGGGTCTGCCCGTTCACGGAGATCACCAAGGGCGTGCTGAACGAAAACTTCTTCTTCGCGGAGGTTTCCCGAGCTGTTTTCCACAGCACCTTTCCCGAATGCTTGTCCAAAGCGGCCACGAACGGGTTGGTCGCGCCATCACAGCTGAAGATGAGCGCCGAACCAACCAGCACCGGAGAACCGCCATTGCCGTGGACCGGCGGATACTTCAGGACGTCGCTGCGCCAAAGGATCTTTCCGGATTTATCGAGGCAAGCCGTCCCGTGATGACCGAAGTGAACATAAAGCCTGTCCCCGGCCAGCAATGGCGTCGGGCTGGCATTACTGTTCTTGGTGTGAATGCCCGGGGCTTTCCCCGCTTCCACCGCGAACACTTCCACATCCCAAATCTGGCGGCCGGTTTCCGGATCCAAGGCCAGGACGCGCAAGGAAAGTTTGGCGGATTCCTTGACGGCTGTGGTCAGGAACAAGCGTTCGCCGGAAAGCACCGGTGAAGACCAACCCTGGCCGGGCACGGTAATTTTCCAGGCCACATTGCGGCTTGTCGTCCATTCCAAGGGCAAGTTTCCTGAAACCATTCCTTGCCCGGTGGAACCTCGAAACTCAGGCCAATCTGACGCCAGGCTGGCTCCCAAGGCCGCCTTGGCCGAGAGCACGGTCGGGATAAAGACACTCAAGAATCGGCTGCCAAACATGCCCAAAGGTTGCAGGCACCTGCCGGCCAGCGTCAAGCCGCTCCGAACCTCAGGCCGCGTTCTTCCTGGAAGCCTTCTCGTAAACACGGGTCCAGGCCGCCGAGCGGATGATTCGGCCGACTGTCTCCATGCGGCCGGTCGGCATGAAGATGAGGGTTTGTCCGGGCAGGCGAAGGTTTTCGGCCAGTCGATTGATCAAGCTCTGGTCTTCGGCAGAGAATCCGCTGGTCAGACCGGCGCCGTTTGTTTCCACCACCAGCACGTAAAGCGGTTTTTGTGGAAAGAAGCTGAGTTCTTTGCGAACCAGATAAGCCCGTTGAATCTCGGAATAATCGCGCAGCTGTTTCAGAATCTCCTCCATCTGCAGCGTCGACAAGGCATGCGGCAGGAAGGTGTCGCTGAGATGAATCTGGTCCCGTTCGGCGCGGGCGAAGCGAAGCGTATCCTGGTTTTCGTCGCATCGCTTTTCGAGTTCCCGCAACTGCGGGAGGCGACCCATCCGCCCATAATAGCCGTAAAGCAAGTCGAGCCCGACCATCACGGCGTCCGGGTCCTGGGCGATGGCTTTTTCGAGCGGCTCGATCCCGGCGGCGTTATCATCGCGGATGAGGGTGCGTCCGAGCAGGAAGTTGGCCTGAGCATGGCCGGGGGCCAGTTCAAGAACGCGATGAAGCAGAGGTATGGCGGCGGCTTCGCCCTTCAGGTTCATGGTGATGGTCGCGCGTTTATAATACTCATCGGCCATCAGGCTGCGGGCAGACTCGTAATTCTGTAGTTCCTCCAGGCGCTGGCGACCTTTTTGCGCGCGCAGATAGCGTTGGCGCCACTGGGTTTTTATGGCGTTTTCCCAACGAATCTCCAACGCGCGCACGCAAGCGGGCAACGTTTCGCCAAGCAGCGCATCGCCTCGATCCCGGGAGAGCGGCGGAGGTTGGAGACTATCATCGGCGGCAGCGCAGGCCGAGGCGGACGCGGAAGCAGGGGCGGACGCGCCGAGGGACCAGCCCAATGCCTGCAGGCGATCGCGCAAGCAGGGATGCGTGTCGGCGTTGTTGGTTTCAGCCGCCAACGATTGCCGCAGCCATTTCCTGGCCGAATGCGGTTCGAGGCCTGCCTGGAGCCGTTCGCGGAGCCGATGAAACGCGCCGATCTCCGGCTGTTCCTGCTTGACGGCCAGACGCATGGTCTCCGGCCAAAACGATTCCTCGAGCAATCGGTTATGAATTTGCACTTGGCACAGCGCTTGTCCGGCAATCTCAGATCCAGTCAGGCGCGCCGCCCAACTGTCCGCTTCGTATTCATTGGCCCGCGCCAGCACAAACGTGTAAGCGTTGAAGTACGGCGCATACCATCGGAAAAACTTGAACAAAAAGCCGGCGCCAGGATGTTGCTCGGCCAGCATCCGGTTCAGCACCTGTTCCCAGGATCGGCGCACCCGATAGATCCAACAGCCGAACCGGGTGTGATTCCCCGAGAGATGCGCGAACTCATGCGCCACCACCGCGCGTAATTGCTCCGGACTCAATCCTTGCAGCAAAGGCAGCCCGAGGATGAGAAAGTTCCGTTGCCAGCCCAACACGCCCAGGCGCGGCACCTGGACCACCATGGCGTTGTAGTCGCTGGTGAGCAGAACATGATGAAAGCGGGCACAGGCCAGCTTTTGCGACACCTCATCGAGCAACGCGAACAGCTGCGGGGATTGTGAACGATGAACCTCGAAGCCCCCCGGCGGATCGATTCGCACCCGGATCGAACGCAGAATCGTGGCCATGAAGAACATCACGGCCAGGCCACCAAAGATAATCAGCTTGAGGTCGACCTGGTGAGGGAATCGCACGGTGAGCCACCCCAGAAACACAAGAATCGCCAGCAAACCGCCCAACACGATCCACCAAACAAAATAGCCCAACGCCGCCAGCAGAACGACCCGCGCAAAATAAGCACACGGACGGTCCTCGGCGAATGCCTCCAGACGTTTGACCAAAGTGTCAAACTCATCGCGATTCACCCCTAAAACATCGGCAATCTCAGCCGGAAACTGTGGCGAGCCGCAGATGCGCGCAGATGCAGATTAACAGATACGAGACGGGTGAGGTTCGACTGGGAAACCAACTCATTCCGCCCTCCGCCCTCCGCACTCCGCACTCCGCACTCCGCACTGAGACGGGGCCCGCAGATGCGCGCAGATAGACGCAGATGGGCCAGGTTTGGCAGGAAAATGACCGGCAGAAAAATGCTCGCGGCTGCAGGCCGAACCTTCAGTTAACTGTCTCCCGCCCATTTTTCTGCCCGTTTCCCCGTTTCCGCTTTCCGCTTTCCGCTTCCGCTTTTCCTTACGCCTGCATGGCTTCCCGAATCAGGGCGAACAAATCTGGATACGAGTCGACTGCCTTAAACTGCGGGAATTGGCGGCGGATACTTTCGGGGGCGTGAAACAGGAATCCGACGTTGGCTTCGCGTAACATGGCGGTGTCGTTGAAGGAATCCCCAGCCGAGATCACGTGATAATTCAGCCGTTTCAGGGCGGCTACCGTCTTCTGTTTCTGTTCCGGAATGCGGATCTGATAATCGACGATCCGATCGTCGCGCACCTCCAACCGATGACACAGCAAGGTGGGCCGACCGAGCTGTTGCATCAAGGGACTGGCGAATTGCTCGAAGGTGTCCGAAAGGATCAACACCTGCGTGAACGAACGCAGTTCATCCAGAAATTCCTTCCCCCCGGGCAGCGGACGCAAGGTGCCGATGACCTCCTGGATGTCAGAGAGCTTCAACCCGTGCTGATCCAGGATCCGAAGACGGCCGCGCATCAGCTGGTCATAGTCCGGTTCATCCCGGGTGGTGCGGCGCAATTCTTTGATCCCGGTTTTTTCCGCCACCGCGATCCAGATCTCAGGCACCAACACGCCTTCCAGATCCAACGTCACAATCGACTGCTTCACGGCCGCGCAGTGTTCCAGGATCGCCCACCGGTGTCGAGCGGGCTCTTGTTCCCGCAGATCCCCGCAGAGATTTTTGTCCGCAGATTTTCGCCGATGGCCGCAGGAGAGCGTCGGATAGGATGTTCTGATTGTTCTGCCCCGCGAGCGCAGGCCTGATCACCCGCTTTCGGTGGGATTCCGGGTCCCGCTGTCGACGATCGCTCCGCGTTTTCGCAGCATGGCTTCCATCGCCTTGTCCATGAGCAGATCAGCCAAGCCCTGGGTGACCTGGTCCAACGCCGCACTTGCGGCCTTCAGTTTTTCCGGATTACCGGTTTGGGTGGCGGGATCTTCCACAGCCAGGATGGCTTCGACGGCGGCCAGGGCTTGTTCAATTTCGCTGCGATAGCCGGGCTCCAGCTCGGCGCCGCACTCGGCCAATCCCTTGCGCGTTGCAGCGACAGTTTCGTTGGCTTTCAACTTGCCTTCCACCCAGCGGCGCGCCCGGGTGTCTTCAAAGAAGTGTTCGACGGATTCCTCCACCATCTTCTGCACATCGGCGTCCTCCACGTCCACGGCGGAGGCCATCTGCACGACCTTTTCGCGGCCGGTTCTGATGTCGCGGGCCAGGACATGGAGGATGCCGTTGGCGTCGATCTCGAACTGGACGCCCACGCGCGGCACGCCGCGTGGTGCGGGCTCAAAGTCGAGCGTGAACCGGCCGAGGCTCCAATTGTCCTGGGCGCGTTCGCGTTCGCCCTGCAACACGTGAATGAGCATCTCGCGCTGATGATCGACGGCGGTGGTGAACGCCTCCCCGGCTTTGACCGGGATGGTGGTGTTGCGCGGGATGATCACATTCATCAAACCGCCAAAGGTTTCCAACCCCAGCGACAAGGGCGTCACGTCCAGCAACAGCAGGTTCTTAAAACCGCCGGACAAGATCTCGGCCTGGATGGCGGCGCCGAGGGCCACGGCTTCATCCGGGTTCTGCGATGTATTCAATTGCGGTCCGCCCGCCTGGTGATGGCCGGTGCCCAGCCGGATTTGGCCGCGGGTTTCCTCGAAGTCCACACAACCAAACCACTCGCTGACCAATTGCCGCACCAAAGGCATCCGGGTTTGTCCTCCCACCAGGATCACTTGCTCGAGATCTTTGGGCTCCACCTTGGCGTCGGCCAGCGAACGGAGGCAATGAGCCCGGGTCCGCTCGATGAGATCACGCGTTAACCGTTCCAATCCCGCGCGCGTGAGGCGGTAAGAAAAGCTGAAGTCCGGCGTCAGGAATGGCAGCGTGAGGTCCGTCTCGGTCAACGTGGACAATTTTATCTTGGCTTGTTCTGCAGCTTCGCGGAGCCGAGCCAAAGCCGCCAAGGCTTCCGGATCTTGAGCCCGCCACATCCCCGCGGCTGTCCCCTGGAAGCACGCGCGCCAATCGGGCCCACCCGCCTGCTGAATTTCGTTGGCCAGGAACTCCACCACCCGCCAATCCAAATCGTCGCCGCCCAGCCGGGTATTCCCGTTGGTGGCCAGGACCTGAAACACGCCATCCTGCAGTTGGAGGATCGAGAGATCGAAGGTGCCGCCGCCTAAATCATAGACGGCGATCTTGGCTCGTTCGCGGACGCGATTGAGCCCGTAGGCCAGGGCCGCGGCGGTGGGCTCGTTCAGAATGCGTTCCACGGTCAGCCCGGCCAGCTCGCCCGCTTTCTTGGTGGCATTACGCTGCGCATCATTGAAATAAGCGGGGACGGTGATCACCGCCCGGGTGACGGGTTCGCCCAGGGACACTTCGGCGTCGCGCTTCAGCTTTCTGAGGATGACCGCGGAGACCTCCTCGGGGGTGAAGGACGCGCCGTGCATCTCGATGCGCACTGGCCCGGCCCCATCGCTGCGCACCGGATAGGTCACCCGCATTTCTTCCTGCGCGAGATCGACTCCGCGTCGGCCCATGAACCGCTTGACGGAGTAAACGGTTTCCGCCGGACGCAACGCCCGCGCGTGCAGCGCCGGATAACCGCAGAGGGGTTCGGTGTCAGCCCCTGGATAATGAACAACGGAAGGCGTCAACCGCCGCCCTTCGGCATCGGCCATGACCAGAGGAATGCCGCAATCCACCGTGGCCACCAGAGAGTTGGTGGTTCCCAGGTCGATGCCGACAATCTTACTCATGACCGGAGATGCTGCCCAAGCGGCCGAGGCAAGGCACGCAGAAATTGCGAGGACGTTCGGTGGATCAATTTTGCTGCGAGCCGCGGCCGCTTGATCTGCACCGACCGGATGAGGCATCATGAACGAAATGGGTGACGAACCAGCCAGGCGCGCGACGGCACGCGGACCGTCGCCGCCGGCGCCTTTATTCCTGTTGGTCCGAGTGAATGCGCTGACGCTTGGGCGGCGGCTGAAATCGATCGGAGAACAATCGCGGCTGCTCACGGCGGTGGTGTCGGTTTTCATCGTTGGTTATCTGGTCCTGGCTTATTGGCTGTTCCGGGTGGGCTTGAAGTTTATCACGAAGTTCCCCGGACTGGGCACGGTCCTGACCGAACGGTTGATGTTTCTGCTTTTTGCCTTTCTCTTCGGGTTACTTCTGATCAGTAACCTGATCATCAGTTACTCGAACTTGTTCCGGAATCGGGAGACGAACCATCTGCTGAGTTTGCCGATTTCTTCCAACACGATTTTTCAGTGGAAATTCATCGAGTCGACGTTGCTGGCGTCGTGGGCGTTTGTGTTTTTGATCGCGCCCTTGCTGGCGGCGTACGGTCTGACCCGCGGGGCGCCGTGGCATTTTTATTTGGTCACGGTGCTGTTGGTGGGTTTGTTCATTGTGTTGCCGGGGGCGGCCGGTTCGTTTTGCGCGGTGACCCTGGCTCGTTATTTGGATCGGAGGCTGTTTCAGGTGGTCGCTATCGTCATGCTCCTGCTCTTCGTGGGGTTCCTGGGCGTGTGGTTCCGGCCGGAAGGGCCTCCGCCGGAATCCACCGACACCCGGGTGTGGTCAGTCCTGGATCAGACCTTGAGCCGGACGAAGTTTTCCGAGTTCATTTTGTTGCCGAGCAGTTGGCTGGCGCAGGGTGTCGTGCAATGGGCCGATGGAGCCCTCATGGCCGCCGGCTTTTATTTTCTGGTGCTGACGAGTTACGCGGCGTTTTTCGGGATGCTGACTTTCACGCGGATGGGCGATGCGTTTTATGATGCGGTGTCGACGGTGCAGAGCCGCGCCGGCGTGTTTGCCCGGTGGCCGAAGTTTGAGCTCGGGCCGGCGCGTCCGCGCGAGACCTTATACAGCATTGGTCTGTGCGAGCGACTCGTGCAACGGTTGCGGTGGCTGCAACCGGATGTGCGCGCGCTCGTGATCAAGGATCTGCGGATGTTCTGGCGGGATACCAGTCAGTGGGCCCAATCCTTGATGTTGTTCGGCCTGCTGGCGGCCTACATTTTCAACTTGCGCCATTTTTCGCAGCAGTTGAGCAACCCGTTCTGGACGCATCTGGTGTCGTTCCTGAATCTCGGGGCTTGTTCGCTCAACCTGGCCACGCTCACGACGCGGTTCGTTTATCCGCAGTTTTCGCTGGAGGGCAAACGGCTTTGGATCGTGGGCATGGCGCCCTTGGGTCTCTTCAAGGTTGTGCTCACCAAATATTGGCTGGCCAATGTGACTTCGCTGACGGTGACCCTGGGTTTGATCACCTTATCCTGTCACATGCTGGAGATGCCGCTGGGGCGCATGTTCTATTTTGGGCTGGCGGTCACCGGTATGACGCTGACGCTGACGGGTCTGGCGGTCGGGTTGGGGGCCTTGTATCCGAACTTCAAGGAGGAGAATCCCAGCAAGATTGTGAGCGGCTTCGGGGGCACGTTTTGTCTGGTGTTAAGCTTCCTTTATATCCTGTGTTCGGTGGTGCTGCTGGCGCTGGCCACTCCGTGGACCGGCGCGGGGGCTGGCCTGTCCATCCGCACGCCGCTCTGCCTGGCCGGCTTCGGGCTGTTGTCTTATGCGCTGGGTTATGTCCCGTTGCGGCTCGGGTTGCGCACCGTTCGTTCCTTTGAACTGTGAGCCCTCCGATCTTTCTCATTGGAAAAGCTTTCCTGGTCCGGCTACACGTAACGCATGGCTGAAAGTGGTCCGCCCCAGCTTCCGCAATCCGATCCCCAGGCCGGCGCGCCCGATCCCGCGCCCAGGTCGGGCCCAAATCCTGAATCAAAACCGGAGTTCAAACCGGCCCCAAGTGTGGAACCCAAATCCGACTCTGCGCCCGGGGCCAGGCCGGGGCCCGCGTCTGCGTCCGTGTCGGTCCCCAGATCCGATTGGGCGAAGGCGACCTTGGGGATGGTGATCGTGAGCGTCGTCGGGCTAAACCTGGCGCTGATCATCCACTCCTGCCGCACGGTTCCCGGCGAAGCCATCGACAAGGCCGGCCGAGTCATTCAAAAAGCCGGACAAGCCCTCGCGGACGTGGCTTCCGCCTTTAAGCAAGGTCGGGTGACCACGGAGTTCATCAGCTACGCCACCTCGTTGACCAATCAGCAGCATTTGCAATTTGCCATGCTCAAACAGACGGAAGTGTTCACGCGCACAGAAGGACGCAGCACCGGCTTTGGTTATATCCCGCTGCCTGAAATCGTGGTGGAGGCCCGGGCGCCCGTCGAGTACACCTATTACCTGGACCTGAATGCGCGCTGGGATCTGGTCCTGAAAGATGATGTCATCTATGTATTCGCTCCGCCCATTCACTTCAACAAACCCGCCGTGGACGCTTCGGCCATTACCTATGAAGTCAGAAAAGGTTATCTGAAAACCGCCGAAGCCCAGGAGAATCTAAAAAAGTCCATCACTTCCCTCGTCACCCTCCGCGCCAAGGACAACATCTCGCTCATCCGCGAAAATGCGCGGCGCCAGACCACGGAATTTGTGGAGCACTGGATGTCCGGTGCGTTTCAGGACGGCAAGCACTATCCGGTGAAGGTGTTCTTTCCGGACGAAAAACCTCCCGTCGGCGTCGAGTCTTCTCAGAAGCCATTGCCTTGACTGATGACCTTGCCGATTCAACTTATCTCGACGGATTTCGATGGGACTTTGCATGCGGACTTCGAGACGCCTCCGGTGCCGTTGGACCTGCAGGGGCTCATTGGCGATTTGCAAGGGCAGGGCGCCAAGTGGGTGATCAACACCGGACGGGACCTTTCCAGCCTGATGGAAGGCATGGCCCGGGCGCGGCTCAGCATCAAGCCTGATTATCTGGTGGTGGTGGAACGGGATATTCATATTCACGTGGGATCGCATTACCAGGCTTGCACGTCCTGGAACGAGGGTTGCCGCCGCGCGCACGACGAGTTGTTCGAACGGATCCGGCCTGATGTGCCGCGGTTGGTCGACTGGGTCAGCAGCCGGTTCAAGGCCACCCTGTATGAGGATGATTTCTCGCCTTTTTGCCTGATCGCGGAGACCAACGAGGATGCGGATGCCATCCAGGGCTTCCTGGAAGAGTATTGTCTGCGGATTCCTGAGCTGTCCTGTGTTCGGAACGATATTTATGCCCGGTTCAGTCATGCCGCCTATAACAAGGGCACTGCTCTGGGGGAGATCGCCCGCCAACTGGGCATCAGCCGGGAACACGTGTTCGCGGCGGGCGACCATCTCAATGACCTGCCGATGTTATCCGGGGAGTTCGCCGGATGCGTCTCGGCGCCGGATAATGCAGTGCCCAGCGTGAAAGAGTTGGTCCGGCAACAGAAGGGGTACGTGAGTCACCAGCCGTGGGGACACGGCGTGGCGCGAGCGTTGGAGCATTTTTTGCGGGCCGGAATAACAGGCATCGGAATGCAAGGGGGGCCTCAATAAAGCTGGGTTAATAGCTCGGGACGGGGTTGTTTTTGACCAATGCTTTGAGCCGGTTGCGGTTATGCAAGTCTCTGGCTGAGATATGGATGCGCTCCGGATAATCCATTGACAGTCCCCTCGCCAGTGTTAGTCTCGCCTCGGCAAGTCTTGAAGGACTTGCCTCTGTTCGTCTTTAGCCGATGTCTTAAATCGATGTGTCGTCGGCTTCTTAATGAAGATCATTTTTAAATTCAGAGATTTATATTCATGAGTGACCCAACCGCAACGGCTCCCAGCGAAGCTGGTTCTCCCAAGGTTTCAAAGATCCAGGAAGCAGTCATTCGGATTGCCGGCAATTCCCAGGACGGGATCCAAGCGATCGGCGGGTTTCTAGCCCGCCTGGCCGGGCGCAGCGAACAGGATGTCATGACCTTCATGACCATCCCCTCCACCATCTCGGGCGGACCGTCGATCTTCCAGGTCCGGGTCGGTTCGGGGGAAGTGTTGAGCCCGGGCGACGAAGCCGATGTGCTGCTGGCCTTCTACCAACATTCCTATGATGATCACATCGGCTTTCTGAAGAAAGGCGGGATCGTGCTTTACGACTCTGATCACGTCACGGAGATCCCGGCCGAGGCCCGTCAGGAGTATCATCATATCCCAGTGGCCATCTCCGGCTTGACCGTGGAAGCCATCGGGGGCACCGCCAAGGACAAGGGCAAAAACATCTTCGCGCTGGGGTTGATCGCCAAAATGTTCGATTTGAACGTGCCCAAGCTGGAAAAACTGGTCACCGAACGGTTTACCGGCAAGGACAACAGTGTGGCCCAGAACGCTTTGGCCGCGTTTCACGCCGGCTATAGCCATTCCCTGGGCGGGGTGATCGAGACCTTTCAGTTTCTGCAAACACAACGCAGCGGCGGCCGCCCGCGCATCGTCATGAATGGCAACGAAGCGCTCGGCTACGGGTTGATCGCCGCGGGCGTCCGGTTTGGGGCCGGTTATCCCATCACTCCTTGGTCGGACATCATGGAGTTATTGCGCCGGGAATTGCCCAAATACGGAGGCACCTTCGTCCAGTGTGAGGACGAAATTGCGTCGGTTTCCATGGCATTGGGCGCCAGTTACGCCGGGCGCGTGGCAGTGACAGGATCCAGCGGCCCGGGCATTTCGCTGAAAACGGAGGCATTAGGCTGGGCGGTGATGGCGGAGATGCCGTTGGTGATCGTGGACGTTCAACGCGGCGGCCCTTCAACCGGGATGCCGACGAACATCGAGCAATCCGACCTGAACATCGCCTGCTTTGGCGGACACGGCGATGCGCCGCGGGTCGTGATCGCCCCAGCGGATGTGGAGGATTGCTTTTACACGGCGATTGAAGCAGTGAGCCTGGCCCGGAAATACAGCGTGCCGGTCATCATCCTGACCGACCAGGGCATCGCCACGCGCATCGAGGCGTTTCCGGAGCCGGACCTGGAAAAGGTTTGCCAGGATCTTTCCCCCGATTACACGCCCGTCCCCGATCATAAACCTTACGATCTCAATGCCGCCGACGGAATTACGCACCACGTCATCCCCGGGACGCGGGTTCTGAGCGGCAAATATCCGATTGTGACCGGACTCGAGCACGACGAGCTGGGGCATCCCACCGGTTCGCCCAAGTTGCACATGGCGATGACGGCCAAGCGACGCAAGAAGCTGCAGAAGTTGGGCGCCGAATTGCCTGTGCCCAAGGTTTATGGCCCGCCGGAAGGCAACGTGT
>DATLUX010000379.1:0-4713 GCA_035577805.1 Verrucomicrobiia bacterium | reverse complement strand
GTGCGCGGTTTTGTTTGGGAAGTTCTGGCGGGACGGACATCTGGCGTGGCCGCTGGCGGCGTTGTTGACGATCGGAGGAGGGGGCCTGGGCGGGGCCTTGAATGCCTTGTTAATCACGCGCCTGCGTCTGCCTCCGCTCATCGTGACCCTGGGAAGCTTCTCCTTGTTCCGCGGCTTGGCGGAGGCCATTACCCGTGGGGTGGATAATTTCACCGGTTTTCCTGCGGATTACCTGGCCTTCGGACAAGGTTACTATGGGGAGCTGGTTCCGGCGCAAGCGCCCATCTTTGCGGTGGTGGCCGCCGGCATCTGGTTGCTCGTCCATCGCACGACATTCGGTCGTTCGTTCCGCGCGATTGGGTTTGCGCCGGAAGGAGCGCGCTACGCCGGCCTGCCGGTGAGACGGCGGATTGCGTTGGTCTACGTGCTCTCGGGTCTGGTGAGCGCGCTGGCCGCGCTGATCTACGTGGCGCGCGTGGGCCAGGCCAAGGCCGACGCCGGCACCGGCTACGAACTTCTCGCCATCACAGCCGTGGTGCTGGGCGGCACCAGCATCTTTGGTGGCGTGGGCACCGTGCCCGGAACTTTGTTGGGTGTCGCCACGATCGCAGTGCTCAAGAACGGCTTGAACCTGTCGGATCAACCATCCGAATTGGCCGGCATCCTGACGGGCTTGCTGCTCCTGGCGGTCCTTGCTGGCGAAGTGTTGTGGAAGAAAAAATATGCCTGACCAATATCAAATCTCGACCGACCCGCAGCGGTTGGATGTCACGTTCATCCACGATTTTCTGCGGGCCTCCTATTGGGCGCAGGACATCCCCCGCGAGGTACTGGAACGATCCATTCGCAACTCGCTGTGTTGCGGCGCCTATCAAGGCGAACGGCAGGTGGGCTTTGCCCGGCTCGTGACGGACCGGGCCACCTTCGCGTACCTCGCGGATGTCTTCGTGGCGCCGGCGCACCGCGGTCACGGTGTTTCCAAACAGTTGGTGCGTGCACTGCTGGAGCATCCCGATCTGCGGGGCGTCCGCCGCATTCTCCTGGCCACTCGTGATGCCCACGGGCTCTACGAGCAGTTCGGATTCAGGCCGTTGCGGAATCCCGAGCAATTCATGACCATCCATCGCCCGGATGTGTATCGCTCGCACCGGTCCACCAGCGAGCGCTGATAGCACCGAGTTGTTTCACGCCTCAGCCCGCGTGAGCGCGTCGCGCGCTTTGCTGAGTTGATCGCCCGAGCCCAGGATCAGAACATCACAGATTTCCGATTTTCAATAGGCCGCAATAGGCCGCAATCGACAATTGCCAATTAAACATTATTAAACATCGAAAATTGGTGGTACCGGGACCTCCGCTTCGGACGTGCATTGGGACCACGAACCGGGGTCGGCATTCCGCATTCCGCATTCCGCACTCCGCACTCCGCACTCCGCACTCCGCACTCCGCACTCCGCACTCGATTACGGCACGTGCACGAAACGATAAAAGCGAGATGCCCTGGGGGGCTCGGTCCGGCGATCGAAATAGAAGGCTGCCACGTCGCCCGGCAGGAATGGCCCGAGCCGCGTCCAGTTGCGCAGATCTTCGCTCGCCTCCAGCTCATAGGTGCCCGGAACCAGTGACCCTTCGGTGATGACCAAGATGGCCGTGCCGTCGGCACTCATATGAATGCGTAGCGTCAGATCCAAAACCGTGATGGTCACAGGAGCGGCGTCCACGACCGCACCGTTTTGAGTGACGGCCCGGGCGGCCAGCTGATGGATTCCCGCCGGGACATTGGTCCAGCCTTGCCATGTTCTCGACTGCGGCCGGCCTGCTTCTCTGGGCACAGGGATTTGCAGGATCGTTTCCTCTCCGGGCAACGGATGCGCGCATGGACACAAGGCGCAGCAGAACGAAGCTTGGCCGATCGTTTGGCGGTCGGCGCTGACTTCCGCGGACAGAATCACATCGTCCGGCGCGTAGGCGCGTAGAACAATGGGTACTTCATCCAACGTTGAAAAAACGGCGTGGTTGGTCGGTTGCAGGAACTCAAGGACGGCGCCGGCCTGGCCTTGGCAACGCGCGTGAACGGCCGCGCCCGCCAGGAAGAGCAGGCCAAGCCAAAGGCCGGCTCCCGGGAGGCGACCAACGCCCAGGGCCCATCGGCGTGCGCGACGCATGCACGCCGCGCGGCCGGCCGATCGGTCAGATCCTGCAGGAGACGGTTTGGTTCGCATGTGGAGCCGAGTCCACTTTGGGCTGTGTGAAACGGGCGTCAAGCTCGTGCCTGGGGTTGGCCGTGGTAACAGAATTATTACCTCGCCAGCGGTCGGATGCCGTGATGGCATCACGAGCGTCGCATGGATCTTCGTCATCTTCGGTATTTCCAGGCGGTGGCCGAGGAACTGAGCTACGCGCGGGCGGCGGTGCGTTTACGCGTGGCGCAACCGGCCTTGAGCCGGGCCGTCAAACAGGTGGAAAGCGCTCTGGGAGCGACGTTATTGGAACGATCCCGGCATCATGTGCGGTTGACGCCGGCCGGCGCGGTCTTGCTGCGGGAGACGGCGTTGTTGTTACAACGGTGGGAAGAATCGATGCAAAGGGTCCGCCGGACGGCGGCGGGCGAAGAAGGCGAATTGCGGCTGGGTTACATCGGGCCGCCCACCCAACCTTTCCTGGGCCGGCTCCTGCACGAATACCGGCAACGATATCCGCTGGTATCCATTCACCTGGAGGAACGGACCCCTGAACGGGTTTGGGAGATGGTGGCCAAGGGACGTTTGTCGGTCGCGCTCACCCGTCCGGTGCCGACGCACCGCGCGCTTGGTTTGAAGACCGTGGTGCTGCGCAACGAACAGTTGGGGGCGGTCGTGCCGCGGCAACACGTTCTGGCCGGACGGCGCCGTGCGCCCTGGAAGACGTTGACCAATGAGCCGCTCATCGTGCTGGCCCGGCGCGAAGGAATGGGATTGCACGACGCCGTGCTGGTGGGTTGTCGTCAGGCCGGGTTCACCCCGCGGTTTGCTCACACCCCGAGTCTCATCGGCACGGTGCTGAGCTATGTGGAAGCGGGCGCTGGAGTGGGAGTGGTTACGGATTCGGTCGTGGACCCGGCGGGCTGTTTACGCTTCGTTCCCTTGACACCGACAGCGACGGTGCCTTTGGTGCTGGTATGGAGGGAGGACGACGATTCGCCGCCCTTGCAAAGATTTCGGGAACTGCTGCTGGAATGGAAAGAGGCCAGCAACTTATGGGCGCGCTGAGCTATCCGACAAACAGCGGAACGAGATGGCGGTTGAGAATATTTTCAGTTACGTGGCGGGCCACGATCGCTTCGTGGGCCACCAGCAGGTCGGTATAACGGGGGCCGGCCTTGGCTGCGAGTTTGAAGGCCACATGCAGGAGTTGTCGGAAGCTCGGATTGAATTGAGGATGGCTGGGCACGTGACGCAGCGCGTTGGCGAAGGCGGCACCGTCCCATTTCTTCACGTTGGCAAGGGGAGGAAGTTTGGCGCGATCAATATCGATGACACTGGCATAGGGGGCGCACAGCTCATCGATGTGACTCAGCGCCTCCGCATAAATCTCCTTCGCCAACTCGAGTCCCGAGCCGCCGGCTTCAGCCAAGCCAATTAACTCCTCGAGCCAGGTGGTCCCGGCTGTTTTCAAGTGCAACCCTGCTCCGGTCTCCCGCAAAGCCCGGCCCAGAATCGGGTAGAGCGAGAACTTGTCACTGCCGCTATGCACACTGAGTTTCAAGTTGGCAGGCAGATCGTACCGAGACGTCACGTGCGCGAGCACGGCCAGGTCATCGCGGAATTCCTGCTCGAACCGCGCCAGGTCGCCCACGTAATCGACGCCCTTGTTGAAACGCCCGGTGAATTTCGGGGCGATCGTTTGCGCGCGGACACCTTCATCGGCCAACGCGATGAGGATGACCAACAATTCCGGCGGCGTTTGCGGCCAGTCCGTCTCGTCCATCGACACTTCCGCAATAAACGGACCGCCCTTGCGTGCGGTGATGTGCCGAAAAATCTTCCCGGCCTCCTGCACTGCGAGCAGGTACTTGCCAGCCACCTGGGCGACGGCTGCGGGGGTCAGTTCCAGCGGCGCGGCGATGCCGGGAATAGGCAGCACGCCGCTCAATTCCGGATGTCGGCGGACAAACGCGCTCACGGCCTGAGCCGGAGCCGGTCGGCCGATGCTGTCGGCCACGTCGATGGTAAAAAAATCCGCCCAGGGCACAAATGCGTCGACGGTATCCAGCCGAATGTGGTCGGCGTCGACGTGCCAGGGGCCAGTCCAACCCAACTGTTTGACGGCAGCCTGGGCGGCCTGGAAAACGGATTGGGGATGAGAACCGATATAATTGTGTTCACGTTTGGATTTGTTCCAGACCGGGACCACTTGGGGCCCGAGCGCAGCGAGTTTTTGGAAGGCGCGCAGCTGGGCGCAGGCCTGATGGGCGAAGCGGTCGCCGACACCGAACGAAAAACGTTGAAGACTTAACACAGGCCCAGAGTGTTGCCCGAAGGGAGGTCCGGCTCAAGCATCGGCTCGCCGATTTCAAGGAACCGGGTGCGTTCGTTAGCTACCCATGAACCGACCTTCGGGGACTCGAAACTCTTGGCCTTCTCACCCCTCACCCTGGCCCTCTCCCCGTTGAGGGGAGAGGGATTAGGTTCATGGCCCCAATGCGCATGTAAAGCAAATGGAAGCTACCCATGAACC
>DATLUX010000378.1:0-5573 GCA_035577805.1 Verrucomicrobiia bacterium | reverse complement strand
CGGCAGATTACAACTCGGCTAATGATCCTGGCCATATCGGCATCAACACAGAATTCTATACGGCCAAGTATGACGCAAGCGGCCACTTGCTCTGGCAGCACGCGGGCCCGGCACATGGGGGCTTGGGCGACAATCCGGGCGGAGACAATATTCGAGCTGCGGTGGACGCCACCGGCAACGTCATTATCTCTGCCGCTGCTGTGGGCCGTCCTTACACCGCGAAATATGACGCGATGGATGGCCATCTGGCCTGGGAGCACACTGAGATTGGATTCGATTGGGGGGGTGTGCTGACGGGGGTGACAGTTGACAGCTCGGGGAACGTCGTAGTGGCCGGCACGGCTTTTAGAGGGGATTATCCGGGGAACGCCGATTTTTATGCAGCCAAGTATGACGCAGGAGATGGTCACACACTCTGGGAGCAGTTCTACGATGACCCCGATCATCTTAGGGATGATGCCGACTGTGTGGCAGTTGACAGCGCAGGAGATGTTGCGGTGACCGGCGTTTCACGCGACGCCCAGGGCAACGTGTATTATCACACCGCGAAATACGCGGCAGCCGACGGGCATCTGTTGTGGCAAACGGATTTCAGAACGGAGGTTGCGGTCAACACCGCCAAGGTCGCGCTGGACGGTGCCGGCAATGCGATTTTCACCGGGACGTCATCGCAACCCGGTGGGAGCCCTGAGTACTTTTACACGGCAAAATACGACGACGCCGACGGGCATCTGGTCTGGGAGCGGCGTTACGAAAATTGCGCCGGATGGGCTTATCAAAGTGTGTTTTCACTATACGCGCTGGCGCTGGACGGTGCCGGCAATGCAGTGGTCACGGGCGGCGCGCAATCTCCAGGGCACTACGAGGGCTGGGGTGATGCCGGCTGGAGCTATTACACGGCGAAGTATGCTGCGGCGGATGGCCACATACTTTGGGAACGGCGGTACGACGGTCCCACTCGGCCTCTTGGGGTTTACTATCGTCACTACAGCTTTGCGACGGCTGTGGCGGTGGACGGAGCAGGGAATGCGATTGTGACTGGATTCTCGGAAAACGAGGAGGGAACCTCGGAGAACAAGGATTATGCCACTGTAAAATTTGCTGCCAATCCGGATACCGCTCCGTCTACGACCATCATCCACTGCCCGGCGAATATAGTGGCGTCCGCCGCTTCGGGCCAATGCTCGGCGGTGGTAAGTTTTTCTGCCACGGCGACCGATGAATGTGGTAACGCAGTCCAGGTCACGTCGTCACCTCCTTCTGGTTCCTTGTTCCCCGTCGGCACGACCACAGTCTCAAGTTCCACTGCTGACGGTGCGCGATGCACCTTCACGGTTACGGTTACCGACAGCGAGCCGCCAACCATCAGTTGCCCGGCGAACCTCGTGGTTCATCCCCCGTGCGGGCAGACCTCGATGGTTGTCAATTACCCGGCACCGCCAGCAAGCGACCGCTGCTCCAGCGTGACCGTGACCTGCAACCCGCCGTCCGGCTGTGTGTTCCCGGCTGGAACCACAACCGTGAACTGCACTGCCAGAGACGCCTCCGGTAACGAAGCCTCCTGTTCGTTCACGGTCACGGTAGATACGTCAGCCTCCACCTTCCAATTCACCGGCTTCCTCGATCCCATCGGCGGCGCCGACACAAGTGGCGGCAGTTTTGCCAGCCCGCTGCGCACGTTTAAACTCAAGAGCACCATTCCGGTGAAGTTCAAGGCGACGTGCGGTGGTTCGCTTGTGCTCACGGGCATTCACACCCTCCAAGCCATCAAGTACGGCAATCAGACCACCGGCGACACGCCAATTGACGCCACGCCGACGGATGCGGCGACGACCGGTAACCAATTCCGGTTCACCGGTGAGGAATGGCACTTCAACCTCGATACCAAAGCGACCGGCATGAGCACGGGCATCTGGCTGCTGCGCGCCACTTTGTCCGACGGCAGCCTGCACTCGGTTTGGATTCAGATCAAATGATCGCCGCCCGGCTGCCGACGCTCTCCGAACAAGCCAATTCAACTCGAAACCCGAATCTCATCATCACAATCGAAACTTTGTGAAAACTACCTCCCCTTCAATTCATGCCGTGAGCCTTGGCTTTGCCTGCGCTCTGGCTCTGAACACGACAATCGCGCTCGCCGATCAAATCTGGGAGCAGCGCTACCACGGACCCGGTCGGCTTAACCGCGCCACTGCCGTCGCAGTGGACAATGCGGGCAACGTCGCCGTTACGGGGTTCTCTGATAACACAAGCGACGATCCGAATAACTATGGGTTCAATGATGGTTACCCATATTACTACGCCAGAGGGAGGGCGGACTATTACACCGTGAAGTACGCTGCGGGGGATGGGCACATGTTGTGGGAGAAACGGTACAACGGCATTGGCGAAGGTGACGATGTTGCGACGGATGTGAAGATGGATGGCGCGGGGAATGTGATCGTGACCGGGTACTCCTGGAATCTGGTCGGGTGGACTGGCGGTCGTACACACGATTTCTATACCGCGAAGTATGCGGCGGCCGACGGCGCACTGCTGTGGGAGCACCGTGGCCCTGATTGGAACCAACGCGACGTCAGGATGGCCTTGGACAGTAGTGGAAACGTGGTGGTGACCGGACAGGCCAGCGGCCCGCCTAACTTCGGAGGTTACTACACGGCAAAGTACGCGGCGGCGAATGGAAGCCTGTTGTGGGAGCAACGCTTCTTCTCCACTGTGGATATATTCCACGCTAACCAGAATACCTATACTTGGGGCGCTCCGGCAGTGGACAGTGCCGGTAACGTCGTTGTAACCGGGACTTCGGTTATTGAGCCCGGCATTGAGGACATTTACACGGAGAAGTACGCCGCTGCGGACGGTCACGTCATCTGGACAAACCGTTATCACAGCCCTGGCAGCCTGGGCAACCATGGAAACGCTGTGGCCGTGGACAGCAACGACAATGTTGTCGTGACCGGACATTTTGTTAATACGGACGGGGCCATTGTATATTATACGGCGAAGTACGCCACCAGCGACGGTGGCCTGCTCTGGGAGCAGCAGTACCACAACACGGCCACTGGCAGTTGGGGTGTGATGGCGTTGGACAGTGCCGGAAACGCGTTTGTCACCGCATGGACTTCGGCCGGCGCTTTCGTGGTTAAGTATGCGGGCGCGGATGGCCAGCAGCTCTGGGTGCAGCCTTACCGGGACAGTTGCACCCCAGGTGCTGACTATCCACGCGCCATTGGCGTCAACAGTGCAGGAGATGTGAACATCGCAGGCATCGGTTACGACGGTGACCCCAATAGTTATGGTCATTACCACACCGTGCGGCTTGCCGCGAGCGACGGACAGTTACTCTGGCAAGCCAACTATGTTGGTCCTGGCAATCTCGGCTCGGGTCGCGACGATCTTTCCGCTCTGGCAGTCGATGGATCAGGCAACGTAGTCGTGACCGGTTATTCCCAGGCTTCGAGCGGGGATTACTTCACGGGCAGTTTTGACTACGCAACGGTTAAATACTCTCCGTCCGGCGCTGGTCCGGGCACGATTGCTTGCCCCAGTGATATCGTCACCTCGGCCGCGCCCGGCCAATGTTCGGCAGTGGTTAATTTCACTCTGCCTGCGGCGACCGACCCGTGTGGCAATCAACTTGTCGTCACTGCTTCTCCGCCCTCCGGCTCAGCCTTCTCCAAGGGCGTCACGACAGTTGTTTGCGCCGCCAGCGGCGGACCGACTTGCACTTTCAACGTAACTGTCAACGACCGTGAAAGCCCCAGCATCACATGTCCGGCAAATGTCATTGTGAGCTGCGGGACTGACTTGCTCGTGCCGGTCAGTTTTTCCGCCACGGCGTCGGATAACTGCGATCCTCATCCAACCATCACGTACTCCAAATCACCCGGCTCAGGATTTCCCATCGGCACAACCACCGTCACCTGCTCGGCGACCGACGCAAGCGGCAATCAGGCGAGTGGCAGTTTCACGGTGACGCGCGCGTCGCTGGGTTTCACCGGCTTCCTCGAACCCATTGGCGGCGCAGACGGAACCGGCGGCAGCTTTGGCGATCCAATGCGCACCTTCAAGCTGAAGAGCACCATCCCTGTGAAATTCAAGGCCACATGCGATGGCTCACCGGTGCTCACCGGCGTCCACACGCTTCAAGCCATCAAGTACAGCAGCCAAACGACCGGCGACACGCCGATTGATGCCACGCCGGTAGATGCCGCGACCACGGGCAACCAGTTCCGCCTCAGCAGCGACGAATGGCACTTCAATCTCGACACCAAGGCGACCGGCATGAGCGCGGGCATCTGGCTCTTGCGCGCGACGTTGTCTGATGCGAGCCAGCACACGGCGTGGATTCAGATCAAGTAGAGCCGCCCCCCCGAAAGCCCCTTAAGACAATGAACCATTAGGACCTTCACAACTCTTATGAAAACATACTTTTCCCAAGTCACACTCGCCCTCTTGACGCTCGCCATGCCGGCGGTTTCAGCGAGTCCTCCGTCCGAAACCACCGCCAAGCACGCCTCCGATTCTGCTCCGAAGGCAGGCCGCGAGATCACCTACGCCAATGGCCCATTAAGTTTTGAAGCGATCGGAAGTCAGGCCGGTCCTGGCAGCCGCTTCGTGTCGCGTGGCAACGGCTTCAACATTTCGCTCACTCCGACCGAGACCACGCTGGTGCTGCGAAATCAGGCTTCGCCACGCGAGCCTCAACTCGGTCCCATCACGCTGCGCATGAAATTCGTTGGAGCAAACGTCAACGCCAAAGCCACGGCGATTGACCCGTTACCCGGTCTGGCGAATTATTTCATCGGCAACGATCCCAGGCACTGGCGCACGAAAGTGCCCACCTTCGCCAAGGTAAAGTGCCAAGACGTTTATCCAGGTGTGGACCTCGTTTATTACGGCAACGGACGGCAACTGGAGTTTGACTTCATCGTGGCACCTGGCGCCGATCCGCGGCAGATCACACTGGGGTTCGCGGGCATGGACAAAATGGAGGTTGCGGCCAACGGCGATCTGGTCTTGCGGGTGGGCGATCAGGAATTGCGCCAACACAAACCGGTCATCTACCAAACCGTGAACGGCGCGCGAAAGGAAATCAGCGGCGGGTTCAAGCTTAACGACAAGCTCGAGGCCCGGTTTGACCTCGCAGCCTATGACCAAAGCAGCCCCCTGGTCATTGACCCCGTCTTGACCTACTCGACGTATTTGGGCGGAAGCTCGACCGATGTGGCGGGTGACATCGCCGTGGATGCAGCCGGGAACTTCTATGTTGTCGGAGCGACCATGTCCACGGATTTTCCGGTCACCGCTGCATTGCAACCCACCAACTCGCTCCATTCAGTCCCGGGACTTCCTGGCACCGACGTTTTCGTGACCAAATTTCGCCCCGACGGGTCCCTCGTTTATTCTACGTACCTCGGTGGGCCTGACTTCTTTTCCGATGAGGGGGATGGCATTGCGATTGATGACGCAGGCAACGCTTACATAACCGGTTTCGCCGGCAGCAGGCAGTTCCCGACCACTCCGGGAGCGTTTCAGACTGCAGCCGCCGGTGGAGCAGGTGATGCGTTTGT
>DATLUX010000377.1:0-10328 GCA_035577805.1 Verrucomicrobiia bacterium | reverse complement strand
GCGGCAGCACCATTGCGCTGTCAGCCGATAGCGGGCTTGTCACCGACCGGATTGAATACTCAGCCTACGGACTGATGACATATCGCACCGGCACGAGTGACACGCCATTCCTGTTTAACGGCCGTTATGGTGTCCAGACCGACCCGAATGGGTTGTTGTTCATGCGCGCAAGATACTACAACCCGTTTCTTTGCCGCTTCATCAGTGCTGACCCTTCTGGTTTTGGCGGCGGGTTGAATTGCTATGCCTATGCGAATGGCAATCCGGTGAGCTTGATTGATCCGTTTGGGTTAAATGCAGCGTCAACGGGAGATTCGTTCTTCAGTTGGTTAGACCCAAGTTTGAACATTCCAGCTGCGAATCAGCGGATGATAGATTTTTACGGCTCGCAAAACACCGACACGTTCATGAACGCGCTCGATTATTTAGGGGATTTATATACAGCATTTAATCCGCCACCGTCTCCGGGCATGAAGATTGGCATCGTTCCATTTCTTCCTGCAGGAGGAGGGTTTGGCGCCATTGAAGAAATCCCAGGATTAACTGCCGCAGAGGGAACAACGCTGCGAGAAGGCAGTTTTTCGATAGTCGATTGGAGTGACTATCCTGCGAACGTGCCAAAACCAACAGGGTCTTTCAATCTTTTGGAAGGTGCGGAGTATGACGCGGCCAGAACAGAAGCGAACGCCGCCAATCGAGCAATGCACCAAGCCGACCCGTCTCTGAATGGTCTTCAACTTCATGAGATACAACCGGTGAAGTTCGGCGGCAGTCCTACCGACCCATTGAACAAAATCCCACTGACACCACAGCAGCACGCGCCGGTAACAACTTGGTGGAATCAACTACAACGTGATATAACTCAATGATGACTCCATCGGACAGAGATCGGCTACTTGCAAAATTTAATGGCAATCTGCCATCGGATACTGCCGCAATTCGGCAGTTTGAAACCGAATCGGATTTTCGCTTGCCAGATGACTACGCTCGGTTCTTGCAACAAACGAATGGGGGCGAAGGATTCGTCGGCAACGCGTATGTTATCCTCTGGCGCGTAGAAGAGTTGTTTGAAATGAACAAAGCCTACCAAGTTACCGAGTATGCTCCAGGTCTGTTCCTATTTGGTTCAGACGGCGGAGGCGAGGCTTTTGCGTTCGACACACGCTCCGATGCAAACCCAATCGTCGCCGTTCCGTTCGTGGGCATGGAGTTGAAGCTGGCTCGCCCAGTGGCCAAGAGTTTTGAAGCTTTCCTGGAGGAACTGTTCAAGTGTTGAACCTTTAGCTATGCCAGCGCCAAATGACATCCGCAAAAATCGATTCCAAGACTGTGTCGGAAAAGAGGTCTTTGAAATCCAGCCCGTCATCTTGGGAGGAAGTCCGACAGACCCGGCGAACAAGACTATCCTCACGCGGCAGCAACACATTGAAGCAGTGCGTTACTGGAATAAGGTAATTCGAGACCTTCGCAAGAACAAGCGATAGCAGAACCGGAGTTCTAAATCGAACCCGACACGCCAACCAAGTCACGCGGGATGCTATGAAAATAAACGCTGGCGTGGCTTCTCGTCCGACGAACCAAGTGAAAGTTCGGCCTACATCAAACTGAACACCCAAATGCCTTGCCCGCCTCGTGGCATTGTCCCGGCCAACCAAGAATGTTGTAGGAGGCTCTTTCACTCGCAACATTCAGTTCGCCCCTCGGTCATGGATGCGACCAGCCCAGCTGTTACGAACTTTTTTGGCATCGTAAAAATTGCCGAACTGCCGTCGCAAGCTTTTCGGGTGTTTGGCCGCACTCGGATCGTAATTCGCAGCCAAATTGCCGCGCTCTGATCGTAAGGTTATGACGCGGCTGGTTCGTTTTCGGATTTTCAAGTGACCGGGGGATTTCTCACCGCATTGGCATCGTAAGCGACCACTGCTCCGTGGGCTTGCCGCACTGGCATCGTAAGGTTGGCTTTTGGCCGTTGCACCGGCTTTTGGCCGAACTGGCGTCGTAGTGTTACGACGCCGGCGGCCGGATTATGTGCCGGTGATCTGGCGCATGGCGTCGTGGAAGGACAGGCCGAGGACCTGGACATGGAAGTCAATGGCATTGCCGGCGAGATTCCGTTCAGGCCAACGCCAGTAGCTGTCTTTGACGATGAGACCGGGATAGGCGGGCAAAATAAAATTGCCCGCCTCGCGAGCAACCAATTGGAGGCCGCGTTGCTGGAGCAGCGGCACCAGCGGTGCCAGCCGGGCGGCGCGGATTTGTTCGCGCGACCACCGGGGGCCTGGTGAACGACTATGCGGCGATGGGTTGGTCACAGTCTTTTCTCCAATGGGGTTGAATGAGGACGCGATTGACTTGCTTGAGATCCACGATGCGGGTCTGGTCACGCACGGCTTCGATGAGCGCGCCCAGACACAGGTTGCGGGTGCGGCGTAACAAGCCTTCGCCGGAACGGACGATGAGTGCCAGCGCTTCGGGCGTGAAGGCGTTGTGACCGAGACCGGCGCGATCCAGTTGATCCAGGATAAACTGCTCCACCGTTTCGGGAGCCAGCCGCGAGAGCAGTGCCGAGTAAGTGACGCGGGAGCGGATTTCCTCATTGATGGACAGTGAGAGCGATTGCAACAGTGGCGGCTGGCCGATGAGCACCAAGTTATGCGAACGCGGAAAGTCCTCGCACAGCAGGCGGAGTTTGCGCAGACAGTCCGGCGGCATCAGGTGGGCGTCGTCAATGATGGGCACGAGCATTTTGCCGGCGCGATGGACGCTGAAGGCTTGCTGCACCAGCAGTCGTTCGCAGTGATGGTCGCGGCCTTCAAACTCGATTTGAAAGGCTTCACAGAGGATGCGGAGCGTGTTGTGGTAAGTGTGCAACGTGCGATTCACCACGGGCGTGATCATGCGTTTTGGATCGTGCGTCAGGAGCGTTTGTTTGAGGACGCTTTTGCCGGTGCCCGGTTCGCCGAGCACTAGGCACAGGCCGCCCTGCTGGGCATGGACCCGGAGGATGTCGAAGATTTCCTGCTGGTGGGCCAGCAGCGTGAGGGTTTCCGGGTCGAAGGGATTGCGTTGCAGACCAAAATGGGAGCGGATCATAAATTAAATTTCAGTTGGCGGGTTGAGCGGTTTGCGGTCATTGGCAATGGCGTCAAGCAAACGCGCTTCGCCCATGCGTTCGCCTTTGTAATAAACCACCACGCGACTGACCGGCTGCGAACGCTGGAAGCGGATGTGGATGGTGCGATCCGGCAGGTGGCGGGGTGCTTCCCAGCGGAGCGATTTGAAAGCAAAGGTATTGTCGGCGCGGACGTGGCGCTCTTCCTCGACAAAGAACAGTTCATCGTTGGCTTCATTGGGCGGCAGAAAGCGAACCCACTTGCGATCCAGCGCGTAACGGTCGAGCGGACTCATGCCGAGGGCGGAATGAACCTGGGCATTGTATTGTTCCTCGACCCACTGCGTGAACTGGCGATTGATCGCGTCCAGGGAACTCAAATCCAGGTCGCGCGCTAAAAACTGGTCGCGGACCGTTCTAAAAAACCGTTCGATTTTTCCCTTGGCCGCGCCGTCCCGCACCGGCGTGTGATGCAGCAGGCAGCCGACGCGGGCGCAGATTTGGATGATTTCTTTGGAGGAGTAAATGGAGCCGTTGTCCACATAGAGCGCGTGCGGCACACCGCGTTTGTAAAACGCTGCGCGGAACGATTCGATGAGCGTGTCCACATTTTCCGCCGGGAAGAGCTGGCCGTGACAGCAGACGCGCGAGGCATCATCGATGAAAGCGATGAGCCGGGTCTGCACGGGCACGCCGTTGATTTTTACAAAGGGCCCGTAAAGCGTGTCGGCCTGCCACATTTCGTTGGCGTGGGCCTTGGCGAACGCCATGCGGATTTTCTTGCTGGCCTCCGCGTCAGGCTTGAGCAACTCAAACTCCCGCACCAGCCGGTTGAAGGTGTTGGGCGCAATCTGGGAACGGTTCAGCAAACCCGCCTCGATACACAGCCGGTAGAGCAACGCTCGCGCCGGTGTCTTGCCATGGACTTTGGGCAACACCTTTTGCACGGCCTCCAGCACGTCTTCGATCACCACTTTGCGGCGCTTGCCCTTGTCGGAACGCGGTTGGTTTTCCATGACGGTCACGCCGTGTTTCTGATAGCGCGAATACCAGGTCTGAATGGTGCGCCAGGTGAACTGGCGTGGATAACCTTCCTCATCAGTGAAGGTCATCTGGCTGACGGCCCGGATGCGGGCCTGAATCGAGTTGCCTTCGGCCATGTCAATGGCTCCGAGCACGCGCATTTTCAAATAGGCAGTGGGATTTCGCATGAGTGATGTTTTAAGGAGTGGTTTGCATTCACGCCGACGACACTACCGCTGCCCGGCCGCCGATCGGGAGGGGATTGTCGTGTTGTCGCCGGCCCGCAAAACCACGCCGGTAAAATCTTGACGTGATAATCCGGCAAAAGTCAGCAGCCCTGATGGCCGGTTTATCCCAAAAACGGACGCTGAAACCGGAGTTGAAATGCCGCCGGTGGACACGAGTGGCCAGAGAAGACTGCCCGCAGATGCTCCACGGTTTGAAGTAATGGATCGGTGTGTGCGCTGACCGGCGGCGATTGTTCCCGGTAGAGCCGCGTTCGCACCGAAGCCAGGCACTGCCGCAATCCGCGCCGTAACCGATAGACCGTTTCCAACGCCAAGGGCAGCCGCAGTTTTTCGGCGGCAGCTTTGATGGAAAGTCCCGCCAGCACTTCGACCAACCACCGCCAGACCAGCGCGGCGGTCAGCGTATGGCGCGGCAAAATGTCCGCCAACACGAGGGAAAAAGTTTTGCCGCAGCCGCCACGTTGCCCGCGATTGGAGCAAAACACCCGCCGGCCACGAATAGATCGTCCGTCGACTTGAACCGGATCGTTGCCACGAAGGACGCTGTGCCGGTTCAGGGTTTCACTTTGTCCGCAGCGGGGGCAGCGCTGCTGTTTGAGCGAAAAAGCCGCGTGTTCAACTCATCGTGGTCGCGCACAAAATGAAAAGGCCGGTGGAACATCCCGACTGGTTGCCCAAAACCACCGCCCGCGGCGAGCTTTTTTCTCACGGCACTTCAAGGCGGCGGGACTCAGTTCAAGAGGATTGAGAGAAAGGAGGACGGCGCTGACGGCACTTCGGCCGCACTGGGATCGTAATCCCAACCAGAGTTACGATTTCAATTCGGCACAAACACGACACTTCTTACGACGGCACTGCGGCACTTAACACTTACCATTCGCGTGACGGAAAAACTTTTGAGGTGGTTGAGCGGCCAGTAAGGATTCACTGCAAGGGCATTCGCACAAATTTTGATTTGGAGAGCGCGAACCAGGAGGAGGCCGCCGCCAAAAGCTTGTGACATTTATCTTTCGCTCGTTGCCAAAACCGGTGCATTAAAACTAATGGCCTTGCCTCGAATTGGTGGACAGAATGGTTTTTCAGATGGATACAATTTGCGCGCGGGTGATCCGTCGTATCGCCAGTGGCGACTGGCCAAAGACTCGTAAAAAAGCCCGGCGCATCCGTTCGCGCTGACCAAAGCCGGTCTCTTGCGCGATCTCGTCCATCGAATGACTGCCAGACTCCATCATCAGGCGGGCCGCCTCGGCGCGGAGCCGTTCCAGTGCCTGCGCCGGTGAAGATCCGGTTTCTTTGCGAAACAGCCGGTTGAACTGACGAAGACTCAGACTCGCCGCTTCCGCGAACTGATCGACCGAGAGGATCTTTCGCAAGTTCGCCTTGGCGAAGGTCAACGCCCGCTGGATGCGGTCCGATTTTGGGGACAATTCAAGGAGAACGGAATGCTGTGATTGGCCACCGGCCCGCCGATGATAAACCACCATTTTCTTGGCCACCAGCCGGGCAATGGCCGGCCCCAGATCCTTTTCGACCAGGGCAATGGCAAGGTCAATTCCAGCGGTCATTCCCGCCGAGGTCCAGACCGGTCCGTCCTCGATGAAAATGCGGTCTTCCTCGATGGTCACTTCGGGATGTAGCCGCCGGAATTCCCCGGCATAAAACCAGTGCGTCGTCGCCCGGCGGCCGTTGAGGAGCCCGGCCTCGGCCAGAAACCGGGCCGCCGTGCATGTCCCGGCCACGCGCCTGGCGGCGGCCGCGTTGACGCGCAGAAATTTCACCAGCGTTTGCTCCGCCGACCTGAAGTCCGTGTTTCCCGCCACAATAATTGTGTCTACGCGCCCCATCTTCTTCGGCAGCCGGTCTGTTTGGATTGAAAATCCAAGCGATGAGCGGACGAGCCCGCCCGAGATCGAATACAGCGTCACGCGATAAGCGTCGTAACCGGCAGACTGGTTTGCCAGTTCGAACACGGTTGATACCGAAAGGCTGAGCACTTGGAATCCCGGATAAATCACCAAGGCAATCTCCTTGATGCCCTGGGAATCCCGTCCGGAACGGGATGGCCGAAAACGTTGCATATATGACATGTCGGCTATTCTACTTCCAGGGTATAAAAAAGCAAATCGGCAATCACGCCGACCAACAACAAACAAATAACGAAATATGAGCACGATCAACCAAACCAAAACGAACACACGCAAAGCCCTCGTCACCGGCGCCTCCTCGGGCATCGGTGCGATTTACGCGGATCGCCTGGCGCGCCGCGGCTTCGACCTCATCCTGGTGGCCCGCAACGCGGAACGCCTGAACACGGTCGCCAGCCAGATCACGGCCACGACCGGCCGGGAGGTGGAGATTCTTCGCGCCGATTTGTCTGATTCCGCCGACCGGAGGCTGGTTGAGAATCGCCTGCGTCAGGATGCGGCCATCGAGATGCTCGTCAATAATGCCGGCTTCGGCGGGGTTACACCGTTGCTCCAATCCAGCGTCGACACGATGGAGGAAATGATTGACCTCAATGTCACCGCCCTCACCCGACTGACCTATGCCGCCGTTCCCGGCTTCGTCGCCCGCGGCCATGGCACCGTGATCAACATTTCCTCGATTGCTGCCATTTCGCTGGAACTGCTCAACGGAGTTTATGGCGGCACGAAAGCTTTTGTTCTCACCTTCACGCAGTCGTTGCAACACGAACTTAAAGACAAGGGAGTGCGTGTGCAGGCGGTTTTGCCCGGAGCCACGGCCACCGAGTTTTGGAATATTGCGGGACTGCCTCATGAAAATCTTCCGGCCGCATGGGTCATGAAGTCGGAAGACATGGTCGAGGCGGCGCTGGCCGGTCTCGACGCCGGCGAGGTGGTCACAATTCCGCCACTCCAGGACGGTGCCGATTGGGAAAGTTTTGAGGCAGCCCGGCAGGCGTTCGCGTCCAAATTCCAACATTCTCAACCCGGTTCGCGTTACCTGGCTCACGCTTAAACCGCCATTGATCATCATTCCAACTCAAACCATAAAAAAACAACAAAACCAAACACGAATATGCCAACCAGCTCGACAAGGGCGGTCACTTTACGGCCTGGGAACAGCCGGAACTTTTCACCGCTGAACTTCGCACGGCGTTCAGGTCGCTGCGCTCCGATGTTTCAGCCATTGCCAACGCGAAGAAACGGGCACAACTTTCTCCGTCGACGTCGAACAGCGGGGGAAGCGTTTCCACCATTCGCTGATCGCAAACGAATACAAACAACCATCAAAGCAAAAAAATAAAATTATGAATACAATCGAAACATCCAAAGAAACCAATCCGACCCAGCCCAATAAGAAAGTGTTGTATACCGCGAAAACCCACACGACGGGTGGCCGGGAAGGAGGCGCGTCCCGGACCTCGGACGGCCGGCTGGACGTAAAGTTATCCGTTCCTGGCACCCCCGGTGACGGCACCAACCCGGAGCAGTTGTTCGCCGTTGGCTGGTCGGCCTGTTTCACCAGTGCGATAAAGCTTGTCGCCGCGAAAATGAAAGTGAAGCTCCCGCCGGACTTGGCCATTGACGCCGAAGTGGACCTGTGCACGGGCGATGACGGCTACTCGCTGCAAGCCCGCCTCAACGTCAGCCTGCCGGGCCTGGCGCCCGAAGTCGCCCGAGCTCTGGTGGACGCTGCGCACCAGACGTGTCCGTATTCCAAAGCCACCCGGGGGAACATCAACGTTGCCATCAACCTGGTCTGACCTTTTCGAAAATCCGGCCTGCCGGTGTGGTGCGGGCAGGCCGGACTGATCACTGAATAGTCACCAGAGGTCACCTATGAAATCGATTAAATTGATGGAAATGCTCGAAGAGGTGGATTATAGCCGCCGCGACTTTTTGAGCGGTGGCAATCTGGTCTAGAACTGGCTCGGCAATGGCAGATTGCTTGAAGCGACCAATCTGGCTGGCCCCTGGACCACCAATGACTTATCGTCGCCAGCTTCCATCACGCCGAATTGATCGCAAAAATTCCATCGCATCCAGACACAATAGACCTGACTGATGGAAAGGGTGCTATAATGTTTCGGCGTATTTTTATGAATCCGAAAGTAATGTCCCTGTCCAACAACTTGCGAACCTCATGCTTGAGTTTGTTCATGTGCATTTTAATCCCGCTGTGCAAGCTCGTTGCCGCCGGGGAACCGTCAAGCGGTGGGGCGCTTTCGCTGGCTGAGTTGCAGCAGTCCGTTTCTGAACGTGGCCGGATAATCCAATCCTTCCGTCTGGAGGGGTTGGTTTGCGCGGTGGCTCCGAACCGGCGGCTGGTCGCCTTGCAGGATGAGTCGGCCACGACTTTGTTGGAGCTGCCGGCGGTGGATGCGGAATTGCAAGTCGGCGACCGGGTGGCGATTGAAGGGAAAAACTGTTCGCTCATACGCGGCGACGTCAGCATTCAAATCAGCGCGGCTCCGGTCGTGGACAACGACGGTCATCATCCAGCGCTTTTGCAGGCTGGGAAAGTCTATCTGCCGGGAGGGTTTCAACCCATCCGGCTTGGCTGGTATAATCGCATTGCGGATGCGGTCTTGAAGCTGGAGTGGGACGGCCCGGGACTCCGGCGGCAAAAAGTTCCGGAGGCGGTGCTTTGGAGAAAAGTTTCCGGCTCGACGAATTCAAACGGCCGGGAACCGGGACTTGATTATGTTGCCCGCAATGGGGATGGAACTTTTCTGGCGGATTTTGAAAATCAAGAAATTGCCGGCCAGGGCGTTGCCACCAATTTTGATGTTTCGTATCGCGCCCGCCCCGAACACACCGCGCTCAATTTTACCGGTTATCTTGAGGTTCCCCGGCCGGGACTCTACACGTTTTATCTGACGTCGGATGATGGCGCTCAACTGCGGGTCGGCGAATCGTCGGTTTCCGTCACGCGTCTCCCGAAAGATCACGCAAATGTTTTCACGACCCGAACCTTGAAGCAGGCGCGGGCCGGGCGCGGCAACTCATCGTGGGTCGAGCTGGAAGGCGAAGTGACGTTTGCCGGGGTCAATTTGAACCATTTGAAAATGGAGCTGGTGGTGGACGGCAACCGGATTCCGGTGACCGTGGCGGGTGGCGCGGCGCTCCTGGCCACCAATCTGCTACATGACCGTGTTCGCGTGCGGGGGATTTGCGAATTTTCATTGGAAGAGGAAAAAATGGCGCGCATTGTGGTTCCCGGTTTGGAACAGGTGGAAATTTTGGAATCCGGAAATGAAATCTCCGATGCTGCCTCCACCAACCTGCTGCTGACGTCGGTGGCACAGGTTCGGCAATTGAGTTCGGATCAAGTGGCGCGCAAAATTCCAGTCAGGATCAGCGGTGTTTTGGTGGGGGTGCGGGATATTGCCTTGATGGTGCAGGATTCCACCGGGGGAGTTTCCGTCCGCTTTCGGGCGCTCGATTGGACGCATCAGCCCCGCGTCGGGGAAATGCTGGAGGTGGAAGGCGTCACCGGTCAGGGGGCATTCGCCCCGGTCATCATGGCTCAAAAGGTAAGGCGATTAGGGAACGGCCCGATGCCAGAACCCATCCGCCCGCGTTGGGACCAGCTCATGAGCGGGAGTTTGGATTGCGTTTATGTGGAGGTGCAGGGGATTCTCACCGCCGTTTCCGAGCAGGAACTGACTTTGCTTTCGGCTGATGGAAGAGTGACCGTTGTGGTGGATGGAAATGGAACCGACAGTCTTCGTTCCCTGCTGCCGGGGTTCGCTTCAAACGACACTTCGATTGTGGGCAGCTTGGTTCGCTTGCGCGGATGCTGCATGCCGGATACGGACCAGCAGGCGCGCCATGTGATTCGCGGGCGGATTCATTTGAACGCGACGCTAATCACCGTGGAAGAACTGGCGCCGAGCGATCCATTTTCCCTGCCGACCAAAAAAATTGCCGGACTGCTCTGGTTCGATCCGCGTGCCAGCGCACTGCAACGCACCAAAT
>DATLUX010000376.1:0-15339 GCA_035577805.1 Verrucomicrobiia bacterium | reverse complement strand
CAAATCTAACGTAGCAGCCGAGGTAACGAGGCTCTGATCTCTTTCCCGACGAACGCGCCCGGATAGAGTGAGCCTCCTTACGTCGGCTGCTACGAGACAGGAAAGGTTCATGGGTAGCGAACACCTCCAACTTTTTGGACGCGCATTGAGACCATGAACCCACCAATCTAACCTAGTAGCCGAGGTCACGAGGTACACCCTGAGCCTGTCGAAGGGCTCTGATCTTCTTTCCGACGCACGCGTTGGGATAGAGTGAGCCTCCTTACGTCGGCTGCTACTTGAGAGGGTCGCCCCCAGCCCCTCTCCCATCCGGGTGAGGGAGTCAAGTTGGTGGAGCCGGAGGTAGTTGCAACCTCACCATGTCGGATTAAAAGTCCGATGCCGGTCTGCTGTGGCTTCGACTCCATTGGTGTCCCCAGCTGGAATTCCACCAGCAACCTGACGCTTAGGACGCGCCTGCTCCATGGATTGAGCTATGGGGACACAAAGGAAAAGCGGAAAGCGGATGGGAAAAAGCGGAAAGCGGAAAGCGGAAAGCGGAAAAGCGTCTCCCCATTTTTCTGCCAGTCATTTTTCTGCCCGGATCTTTCTGCGCGGGCGGGCGGGTCAAAAGCTTTCGGCGTGCCGGGGCGAAACATTCCAATTCACCTCGCGTTGGTCGGTCAGGAAAAACTGAATGGAAGCCACCAGTGCACTGCTGACGCGCAGGATGAGCGGCAGAAAGCCGCGACCTTCGCAAGTGGCCTGGCCCGGAGCGCCCTCTTCATCAATGATGAATTCCCGATCCCAGCGCACCACTCCGAACTCGCCGTTGGCGGCCAGGGCGCCATGAACGCACGGCCGCTCGCGCATGCGGACGAAGTTTTGAACAACGCGCCGACTCTCCGCGTTATCGAAACATTCCACCACCAGATCGGCGGAGCCGAGGATGGCCTCGGCGTTGAGGGCAGTTAGTTTCACCGTGTAATCCTGAAGTTTGGTGTCGTAGAAGTTTAGAAATTGCATCTTCAGGGCGGTGGCTTTGTTCCGGCCGATCATCTGTTTGACAAACCATTGCGAAGCCAGGTTCTTGGTTTCCACCCGGTCGAAATCAATCACCGCCAGTTCGTGCTCCAGGTCTCGCGCCAGCAGCAGTCCGTGCGACCCCAACGCGCCGCCTCCACAGAAAAGAATCTTCATACATGCCAGCTGAAAGGGACCCAAGATTCTGAAACAAGAAAATAAGCTTTTGCACCGGAGATTAAGATCTTGGCACGAAAAAATAGCGCCGGAATCAAAAAGATAAGCTCCGGAGCTTAAAAAATAAGACCGAAGGGGACCTTCGGACGCACGACAAAGCGCGTCTGGTCGCCGTGGAACCGGTCGATCACAAAGTTCGCAAACGCGTTCCTCGGGATGTCCAGCGAGATGCCCGGCACTTCGCCGGCGCGCACGGCCTCTTCGCAGATGTTCTTGATGGTGTTGTCATCCACGCCTGGATCCATGTTGACCAGGTAATTCCCGCTTTGGCCTTGCCAGGTGATGTTCAGCAATACGTTCATTGGTTCACTCCTTTCTTGGTTTGGATCGTGTTGTTCGCCGCGTTGAGCGCAGAGGTGGAACGTCGTAGGAGAGCCTTCGCATCAAATCCAACCACCACGACGAATCATCCCGCCGCGTGTCCTGTCCCTTCTTCCGAGACAGAAATCCGCCCTTGGTAACAATCGACCACGCGTAGTTTCGGCCGGTGCCGGCTTCTACCGCCTGCATGGTCGTGAGATCCTCCGCTGAAAAATCCAGAAACTCACCGGGATGAGAATGAGCAATCTCCGTAATCTGATCACGATACTGCCAGATGACGTCCCATCGCTCACGCTGGTCCGGGATTCTTGTCGCCGAACCAAAGTAAACGCGGAGGATCTTATCTTCCACGAGAAGGAAACAGACTTCACGCATTACGGTTCAGGGTTCAGCGTTATTCCGATCGGACCAATTCCGCTACAGCAGAATGCGCTTTTAAGATACACCCATGGTTTTGGTAGGCCGTCGGGACCGCTCTCACCCCTCACCCCACCCTCTCCCCGTTGAGGGGAGAGGGTGTCGCGCCTGTGTATCCTCCGCTTAGCAGGTGGCGTGCGCATGATTGGCTAAACACGTACCGGTCGCGGACCGTCGCTACAGTTTGAGTTCCTAAGGTCTGTGGTCATTGAAACCCAATCAAACATTCCGGAACACGTGCAATTGGCCGGACTCGATGGCTTCGCGGACGGCCGATGGCAGGCTGGACAGATTCAGCTCTTCATCGGCGCCGCTTAAACAGATCCCGGCGTCCAGAATCTGCAGGGATTCCGTGTCGACCACGCATTCGAAGCGCCCGCCACCGAGGCGATAGCGCACAACAACCTGTTGGGCCCCAAGCCGGCGCCAACTGATTAACTGCGCGCCGGCGTGAGACAAGGCCAGGCTGATCCGGCCCTCCAACGTCTCCTGCCAGCGGGCCAGTTCGACGGCCAGCTCCTGGCGTTCGGCCTCTTCCCGGGCGCGTTGCTGCGCCTCGCGGGCCAGCGCCCGCTGCGTGCCTTCGAGGAGGAAGGCGTGGGCCAGCGCGGGCGTCACCCCTTTGAGCTCGTCGATGGAACGTTCGTCTTCGAAGGCCTCGCGCACCTTGGGTTCGACCTCCGTCTCGAACTCCTCTCCGGCATAGAGCAGGTGTCCGTCAAACCACTTCGCTGCGGAAATGGGCGTGAACTTCGGCAGATCGAGGTCGGCCGGGAACCCGAACAATCGCGCTTGAAAATCGATCCCAATCATCCGGCCGGCCATCACGTAGCCATGAACGCGCGGCAATCTCCAGGCCTCCAATTCCGGTTCGATGGGCGCCTCGACCGTTAGGTAGCGGCCTGATTTGCGGAATTGATACCAGCCGGGCTGAAGCGTTTCACGAAGGCGGTAAGTCAGATGCGCATCACAAACAGATTTCCGCTGAAAATACGGCAACCGCAGTGTTTCGCCCGGTTGCTGGAGGAATTGCGTGTAATCCATCGGTCGCGGTTTCAGTATTTCCAACTTCGCCGAAGCCAGCGATGCAAAAATGCGCTCGGACATTCCCGGCACTAAAATTTAGTGCCGAGCGTTAAAAAACAGTCTCCCTCTGCTCAGGGAAGGACAAAAGAATTGGCCACGCGAGTGGAGAGAAGTGTGTTTGCACAGTTCAGAGCTGTTGCCTGTACCATTTGGCTACTCGCCCATTTGGCGGGCGAGGTGGGATTCGAACCCACATTTTTGCTTGTAACTTCCATTCGATTGCGTGGCGCAAAAGGGGACGATCCGCGAGTGGAAAGAGGTGGCGGCCTGGCCGCTGGGCCATCTTGCGATGCTTGTAACTTCCCTCCGTTTGCGTATCGAAAAAGAACCACCACGCGAGTGGCAAGAAGTATTGTGTGTAAGCGCCGGATTTGAACCGGCTACATTCTGTTTATGAGACAGATGCTCTACCGAATGAGCTAGCTTGTAACTTCCATCCGATTGCGTGGTGTAAAATGTTTCTCGGGCGGCGAGAGTTGCGCCTTAATAAGGCGAGACCAACAGTTCCGTCTGCAGGATCTTCTCGACCATCGACGCCTTGTCGCGCAGGGGTTGAGCCTCGAGGATGGCCTGGAGGGTGCGTTGCACTTGATAAACGTCGGTGAACTGTTCGACCCCGACCTCCGTGTAGGGCACGCCCAGGACTTCCGCGGCGCGCCGGACAGTGTGGCCGCGCTGGGTGTCGCGGGCGACGTTGACGATGTGCGCGATGGCATCGGGCACATAGTTCCAGGCCTGCAAGTTGCGCGCAAACAAGTCGCCTTGCTCGCCGGCTTCATCGCCGACGGCAAACAGGATCATGGCAGCCCCTTTGGGGATGCGCACGCCCTGTTCGTGGAACACACGCGCCCCGGAGCTGTAGATCGTGCCGCCGGCTGCGCCGATTCCCTTCAACATGTGCTGAACGCCCGCCGCGGAATGATGCCTCGGCTTGAGCAACGTTCCCACCGTGTTGAAGCTGGCGATGTGCAGTTTTTCCGGCGGGAACCCCTGCACGATCATGGACAGCGCCTGTTTGGAGCGCTCGATCGCTCCTTGCATCGAAGCGCTCGTGTCGATCAGGAAGAAGATATGGATGTCCGCTTCCTTCGTCGCTTCCGCCACGACCTTGGTCACGGCCGCGTCCGCCGAAGCTTCCATTTTCTCGGCCAGTTCACGGTCCTTCAGGTTCTTCGCGATGTTCCGGGCGCGCTGGTCTTGCTGGGCCTGGATGGCCGCCTGCCACCGTCGCTTGATCGGTTCATGCTTCAACAGGCCCAACTCTTCCAGCGTCGGCGTGAGAATAGTGAGATCCTTGTCCGAAAACTGATCGAGCAAGGCCACGAAGATCGCTGCGGTCAGGCCCATCCGCTTGGGCAACATGCCCATGACCTGTTTCCAACCGAGCTTCTCGGCCACGATCGTTTCGCAGATCTGTTTCTCGGACAAACCATCCAGGGTCAGCTTGCGAATCTGGAGGTCCGTCAATCCGATGGTGCGGTGCCCCTCGGCGGCCTGCTTCTGCTTCCAACCGAGCACTTCAAAGAAGCGCTTCGATTTCGGCTTGTAACCCACCATCCGGGCGAGACTTTGAACAGTCTTGCTGTAGCCGGATTTTTTCAGCCCTTCCAGGAGCGACAGGTTCGTCTCCCGGAATTCGAGCCAGTCGGTGACGGCATTGTAATAGCGCCCGACAAACGGCTTGCGTTTGTGCGGGTTACCGAAGCCCAGCGTGCGATTCATCGTCACGACGCCCGGCTGGTTCAACACTTCCCCAATGCGCAGGATGAGTTTGGGATTCATCATCCGATCGGAGCCCCGTTCGTAGAGTTTGATCATCGCTTCGCCGATCGCCCGATAATCGTCATCGTGGAAAAGCACGATCTTGCGGCCATTCTGCTCTTCCGTGACCGCTTCACCGGCGCGACTTTGGACAAGCATGAACGCGGCACAAACCACTTTCATGTCGCGCCAGTCCGTTTCCTTCATGATGTAGGAAGCGAGACGCGCGGCTAATTCGTTGTTGGCCTGCCAGATGTCCCCCAAGGCGCCGTAAACTTGTTCGATCGCTTCCGGGTTCGGACCCGCTTCGCGGAATTGGCCGGCGCGCACGCGGCCCGTGGTCTTGTGCTCCTGGGTTTCCCGGCGCGTGGCGGCCTTCCATTTGCCGTCGCGCAGGATCCCCGGCCGATTGTGCCAGAGATGATCCGGAAAGTTGATGATGAGCTGAACCAGCTTTTCCGCTGGGCCAAGCGATTCGGCGATCCTCCGCGCCTCCTCGGGCGTTCGACGATTCATAGTTACCTCCTTCTCTTACTTCCAGAACAGGTGGACTGGAAAGCTTCGTTTCATCCGTAGTCGCCTCGACCGGCGGATCGCGTGGCCGCGCTCCAAGCCACGAAGGTGACAGGATCTGGGCTGCATTCGGCATTCGACATTCGACATTCGCACCTCGACCTTCCCGCGGCAGAGAAACTGCGAATGGCGAATTTCGAAGTGCGAATGACAAATGATCGACGATGGCGTAGTAAAGGAACAAGGCCAGGAGCGGTCGCACGCTCCCGGCCTGCGCCATTTCATTTCAACAAAGAACAAACACCTCCTGGCGATCGATTCGATCCCAGCCCGCGGATTCACGGCGGCTGTTTCGGTGTTTAGAGGCACACCTCCTGCGAAGCCTTTATCTTGTGTTGTTAAATCAAATTTCGCTTCCGGCTCTTCTTATCTTTCAGTCTCAAACCTCATGGGCCTGCAGCCCTCCCGGGGCAACCAGATCCCGGCAAAACAAAAACCCTGCTTACTCGGCGGCAAGCAGGGTGCAAAAGATTGTCGTTCGATTTGCTACCTGCCGTCCTCCCATCCAGTCGAATCTAGGGACGCCCTTGATTTCAGCCGAAGATGGAACGTCGCGCGCTGCGGCAGCCGCGCCATCGACCAGCTTGATGTGTTGATCCAACTTTGCATCGAACGGCGACATACTTACCACACCTCACCGCGTGCGCGCAACTTATAGGTGAAGGATCGGAGTATTCCGGCTCCAAATATCCGGATAATTGAATGCGTGTTCGATCGTGATGCCGCGTGTGGCAACCATTGCTCGTTGAGCGTGGGCGGAATTTCCGAGGCCGGCCCATCGGCTTTGTTACCTTTCGCGACAAAACGGTTAGTATAGACGTGAGCGCCGATTCATCAGATTGGTGGGGCGCATTCGGATACTGCTCCCGTGGATCGCGGCCTTTAGGGCAGTGCCTAAATACCCCCGTTCTATTGGGGAGTTGCCTTGGATTGGTGTCGCCGGCCGTATTGACCTGGTGGAGGACTTTTAGTACAAGAACGTCGGGATGGCGCCACGACTCAACCGGGGGCGTGGTTAGGAATCAAGCAGGAGATGAACATGAACACTTCGATACATTTGATGCGCGTAACGCTTGCTGCACTCGGTTTGTCGGCCTTGACGCCATTCGCCGGCGCGGCGGACTTGAATGCGCCTTGCGTGACCGATGAAGTCCTGGCGGTCGGGCCAACCTTGCTGGGCCTCAGTGTGGCTGCCGACGGCACGATCTATTACACCGATTATTTTGGAAACGCGTTTGGGATTCTGGATTCCCTGAATTCGTTGAACGTGCTCCTGACCGGTCTGAAGAGCCCGCTGGCCGTGGAGGCGAGCGCGGGGCGTGTTTACTTTACGGAGGCGGGGACGGTGCCGGGCCTGTTTCATGACGGCACATTGTCCGCCTACGACACCCAGACGGGGGAGCGGACGGTGATCTACGAAGGCCTGCATTATCCCAATTCGCTGTTTGTCGACGCGACTGGCAACGTCTTTGTGCTTGAGGCCGGCCGCTACAGCACCAGTTTCGGGGGCAACAGTCGTTTGGTGAAGTTTGCGCCCGGCTCGCATGAGCCCGAGGTGGTGATCCCAGACCTCTACACGCCGGCGGCGGTCGTCATCAACAGCGAGGGGACGATTCTGGTGGGTTCGTTCGGCGACACGATTCCGGGGGAAACCGGGCGCATCCTGGCTTTTCCGCCTGGAACAACTCAGCCTGTAACGCTGGCCGAGGGATTGCCGGCGATTCAGGACATGGCGATTGATGAGGCCGATAACGTGTATGTGGCGAGTTTCGACACGGATGGCGGCCCGATGGTGGCGGTGAGCTTTTTGGCTAAAGGCTCCAGCATTCTGCAACCGTTAAAATCAGGAACCCACGCCTGGTGTGTGGCGCTGGATGCGCAAAAGCGGATCTATTACTCAACCGGCCGCTCGTTCAATTCCATCGGGCGTTTGACGCCCTGCCTTCCACCACCGCTGCGGGTGAGTCTGGACAGTCCGGCCAACCGCGCCGCGTTTGTTTTTCCTGCCAGCATCCAGTTCGAGGCCTCGGTGCAGGACGTGGACGGGTTGGTCACGAACGTGTCGTTCTTCGAAGGAACGCACAAACTGGGCGAAGCCGCCGCGGAGCCGTTCCGTTTCGAATGGACGAACGCCGCCCCGGGTTCTTACGCGCTGGCGGCGATCGCGGCCGATGATCAGGGGCGCTTCGGGACGTCCGCCCCGGTCCGCATTTGGGTTCGGAGCAGCAACACGCCGCCTGGGCCGGCGGTGTGGGTCTTTCATGATGAGGACCCGGATTGGACCAACCCGCCTTTCGACGACACCTTGGCGGGCTTGGATGACGCGGGGCAACCGGTGGTCGCCCTGGGAGGATTCAATTCTGCGCAAACGATCGGCGGCAACCGAACCATCGCTACCACCAAAGAGGGCGACGCCGTGCTGGTGTGCGAGAACGTGGCCAATCGCCTTTCAAAACTGGATGTGTTTGGTCAGCCGCTCTTTTCGTTACCGCGACCGATCACAGCCATTGATCTGGCCGCGGACGGGACGATTTTTGCGCTCGAGGATCATACTGGAACCATCTTCGGGGAAAACCTCTTGCGCCTGTCGGCCGATGGGGTGTTGCAGGAGCAGGTCGCGGCGGGAGGATTTGATCTGGTGGTGGACGATGAGCATCAGGCGATCTTTGTCGTCGGCGCGGACCTCAAGTATCTCGGTTACGATTTGCGTGTGCACTGGACGATCGACCCAATTGCCTGGTGCGCGGTGTCGGTGGATTTGGCCAGTGACGGCTCGGCTTGGGTGGCGGAGCGGCTGCACCCGCAGGTGTTCGGCTCGGCCAACCGGCTCCTGAAGGTGAGTCCGCAAGGAACCGTGCTCACCACCATGGCTCTGCCTTACAGCCCGTTCTGTGTTCGAGTGGATCCAACGGACGACAGTATCTACGTGGCCGGCGATCGTTTCTACAAATATGATGCAGACGGCCATCAATTGTTTGCGACCGACGTTGGCCAGAGTCAGGGGTCATTTCAACCGGCCTGGAGCCTGGCCATCGACCCCGCCGGCGACATTTGGGTCGGCACATTCCGCGACGTTCGAAAGTTCACCGCCAATGGGAATCTGCTGTTTGCCGCCAGTGACTTCTCTTATCCGAGCGACACGTATGTAGCGGTGCCCGCTCCGTCCGTGGCCGCGCCTCCGATCGTGATGGCCGAACCCCAGCCTCAGATGGTGACTGTGGGTGGGACCGCCACCTTTAGTGTGACTGCTACTGGCACGCGCCCCTTGCATTATCAGTGGCACCGCAATGCCGTTCCCCTGGTTGACGATGAAAGAATTTCAGGCGCGACCACGTCTGCGCTCTCGCTGCACAAGGTGGGCGCGGCTGACCTCGGGGAGTATTCGGTCTCGATCGAAAATCGACTTGGATCCGTCTCGAGCGCAACGGCCGGACTGGTGGTGCGTCCTCCGGAACTGGCCTCGGAACGTTTCGGCAATCTCTTGATGCTTTTCTGGCCGGCAGTCTCGCCGGAGGTGGCTTTCCAAAGTTCGCCCACCTTGACGCCACCGCGCTGGACGCCGTTGTCGCAGCCTCCCTTGCTTCTGCAGGACCAGAACATTGTGCTGGTGGAGATGTCTGGTCCTCAACAATTCTACCGTTTGCGGCTCGTGACTCCCTAACCGGGGCTAAGCGGGGCGCCGGTTGACCGCGAGAATCCCTTTCTCCTCAACCTCCTCAACGGGGGCGTGGTACTGGCAAACTGTAGCGGCGGTCTGCGACCGCCGACCTTTCAACAAGTTTCTTGTAGCCCGGCGGTCATCATCTCACCTCTGGCGCGGCCGGCTCTTCTAAAATCCCGTTACTCTTCGCTGCAGTTGGGTCTGGAAAGGAGTGGATGAGTTGGCTCCGGGTTGGCGCGAAAGAAGGGAGGAGCCACGACATCGCGAAAATCCAGTAAAGGAAACCGATCATGAAAGCGAACGATACGTGGATGGTCTGCCTGGCGGTGGGCATTGGGGCCTGGGTTAACTAAGAGGAACGGAGCGACGAGCTGGGGTTTTCCATGCAGGTCTGGATAATTTTGGATGGCATCGCTGGGGCGATGCTTTCCCATAGCAACAAACTATCGGGCCGAACGCCCGAACAAACAGAAAGGGTCAGTTATGCAAGAGACGCAAACGCAGCATTCAAACAAGGGGAATTCAATGCGGGTTTCGGCTCCGCTCTGGCTGGGAGGCCTGACCGCAGCGGTCCTGCTGGGCGGCTTAGGGCACAGCCTGGCCGACCCGGGCAACGACAATCGCGCTCCCGAACTGCCGGGCCCACTGAGCGTGCTGGAGGTGCCGCCCGGGAACAAGGTCGCCTTCCATGTGTATGCGGAAGGAGTTCAAATCTACACGGCGACAGCGTCTCCGACCGACGCCACGCATCTGGTTTGGACGTTTAAGGCGCCGGAGGCGGTGCTTTATGATGCGGATGGTAACGTGGTTGGGATCCATTATGCGGGGCCGACGTGGGAAACCGAGAGCGGCAGCCTGGTCGTGGGCAGCCGGCTGATGGGCGTTGCGCCGGACCCGACGGCGATTCCGTGGCTGTTGTTGCGGGCCGTCACGGCGGAGGGGCCGGGAGTGCTGGCGCGCACGACCTACATTCAGCGCGTGGCGACGGAAGGCGGATTGGCTCCGAGCACGCCGCCGACCCAACTCGGAGAAGAAGCGCGGGTTGCCTACACCGCGGAGTACTTCTTTTATCGCGAATCAAATTGAACAGCCGGAGGTCGCTGCGGAAGCGACATTTTTACCCGGTCCTGGCCCTCACTCCTGAGCGGGAACACTGCCGAAGGGGTGAGGGCATTGCTTTTGCTTGCGGCCGATGCCTCTAGAGCGCGGCTTTCCAGGCCGGTAGGTGTTAAGTGCCTGCGCATCCTGGGGGACTGGAAACGGCTGTAGCGGCGGTCTGCGACCGCCGCCGTGCGCGAAAGCAGCGAGAAAAGCGGCGGTCATAGACCGCCGCTACAGTTGATGCATCGAGGGCAGTGCCCGAATGCGCCCGTCCCATGGTTGTCACGCGTTTGTAGCTTCCCCGAAACAGGAGGTGTTGGTTATAGTGGGGTTTTGAAAGCCGACCTGACAGGGCCAGGTGTGTTCCAGCCTGGCCATTTTATCAACCGCGAGCTGAGCTGGCTTGAATTCAACCAGCGCGTGCTGGATGAGACTCTGGATACCAAGAACCCGCTGCTGGAACGCGTGAAATTTTTCACGATCGTCAGCTCGAATCTCGATGAGTTCTTCGAAGTGCGGGTGGCGGGAATCAAGCAAGAGATGGAAAGCGAAGTGGTGGAACGGAGTGTGGATGGGCTGACGGCAACGCAAACGTTCCGGGCGATCACGCGGCGGGTGCGCCGGATGGTGGAACAACAATACCGTTGCTGGCGCGAACAATTGCGGCCAGCCCTGGCCAAGCGTGGGACTCGGTTCCTGCAATTTCGGGAGTTGAAGAAGGCCGATCTGGAGTGGCTGGAACGTTATTATCGGGCGGAGGTGCGCCCGGTGCTGACTCCTCTGGCCATTGATCCGGCTCATCCCTTTCCTCAGTTGTTGAACAAGTCCCTGAACATGATCGTGCAGCTGGAGATGTCCGCCAGCGGCCAGGCGCTGCGCCATCTGGCGGTGGTGCAGGTGCCGCGCGTGCTGCCCCGGCTGGTCCGGCTGCCCAGGGAATCTGGCGCCCAGGAATATGTGTTTTTGGCCCATCTCATCGGCCATTTTCTGGCCGATCTGTTTCCGGGCACGCGCATCCTCGGCTATTGGCAATTCCGGGTCACGCGCAACAGCGAGCTTTATATCGACGAAGAGGAAATCGCCAATCTTCTCAAAGCCGTGGAAAACGAGCTCCACAACCGGCGCAAAGGCGACGCGGTGCGGTTGGAGGTGGAACACGATTGTCCGGAAGCCATCCGTCGCGCGCTCCTGGGAACGTTCCGGCTGGGTGAGGAAGATCTGTACGTGATCGATGGGCCGTTAAACCCGGGGCGTCTGATGGCGGTTTATGACGGAGATCATTCGCCCGAGTTGCGGGATCCGCCTTACGTGGCGCCCGTCGCCGCCCAGATCCGCGAGCAACCGGACCTGTTCGCCAGCATTCGGGAGCGCGATATCCTGCTGCATCATCCTTACGAAAGCTTCAGCACGGTGGTGGATTTCCTGGCCCGGGCCGCCGAAGACCCCGCCGTCCTGGCCATCAAACAGACCCTCTACCGCACCGGCGGCGACACCCAAATCACCGGGGCCCTCATGAACGCGGCGAAAAACGGCAAGCAAGTGACGGCCGTGGTTGAGTTGCGCGCGCGCTTCGATGAAGCCAATAACATTCTTTGGGCCCGCCAACTCGAAGAAGCCGGGGTCCATGTCGTCTACGGCCTGGTCGGCTACAAGATCCACGCCAAGATGTGTCTGATCGTCCGCCGGGACCCGGACGGCATCCGCCGCTATCTGCATCTCGGCACAGGCAACTACAATCCGCATACCGCCCGCCTCTATACGGATCTCGGGTTGTTGACCGCGCGTCCGGATTTTGGCGAGGACGCGACGAATCTTTTTAATCTACTGACCGGGATCTGCCAGTTTCAGAAGATGCGCAAGCTGCTCGTCTCGCCCTTCGAGATGCATGCGAAGATGTTGGAGCTGATTGACCGCGAGAGAGAAAACGCGCGCGCGCATTTGCCGGCCCGGATCATGGCCAAACTCAATTCGCTGGTGGACGAGCGGGTGATCGAAGCGCTCTATCAAGCCTCCCAGGCCGGCGTGAAGATCGATTTGATTGTGCGGGGCGTCTGTTGCCTGCGCCCCGGCGTCAAGGGGTTAAGCTCGAACATCACCGTTCGCAGCATCGTCGACCGCTTTCTTGAGCATAGTCGCGTGTATTACTTCGAGAACGCGTGCCGACCGGAAGTCTACGTCAGCAGCGCCGATTGGATGCCCCGAAATTTTTTCCGGCGCATCGAAGTGACGTTCCCGGTGGAAGACGGGGTGATCCGCGACCGATTGATCAATGAGGTGTTGGCCTTGTCCCTCGCCGACAACGTGAAGGCCCGCCTGCTGCTGGGGGATGGGAGTTATAGACGTCTGCGCCCCGCCAAGGCCGAAGCGGCCCGGCGCAGCCAGGTCCAGTTCATGGCCCGCGCCACCGGTGAGGAGAACCCTTCGGGCAAACGACCGCAACCCAAAGCCAAATATCCGCAAGTGAAACTGGCCGCGCGGCCGGCCGCTCTCGCATCTGCCAAGACGTGATGCAGGTCCCGCACCTATTGGTGATACTGCTTGAGGTGGGGTTCGCTACCTCACACGCACGCTGTCCACGCCCGAGTAAGCAGAGCTGCCGAAGGCATTATAGGCTCGGACCCGGTAATAATAGCGATCGCGTGCATTGGGGTTGTCCACGGCTGAGGTGACGTTGGCCCCCACGGATTGAATGGGGGCGAACGTCGTGCCATCAGTGGATCGTTCGATACTAAAGCCCGTTTCATTGCTGGAATTATCCTGCCAACGCAGCTGGACGGGGTCGCCGGGGGCGCTGGTGGCGACCAGGCCCGAGGGAGCGACCGGCGCCGTACCCACCTGAGGGGACACCACATTGGAATAATCCGTCCGATCGGCATCCGAGAACGCATAGATCCGGTAGTAGTAGGTCACACCCACCGTCACTCCGCTGTGCACGTAATTCGTTGTTCCAGACCAGACGAGGGCCAGCAAAGCGAAGGACGTGCCATCCCTGGAAACCTCGATCTGGAACCCATCTTCATTGGACGTATTGTCGGTCCAGGACAGGCTGATTTGACCGGGCGGACTGGCGCTGGCCCGCAAAGCTGGCGGGCTCCCGTTCAGGCCAGGGGTCCATCGGGGATCGTTGGATAGGATCAGGTCGTCCAGCAAGACGGACGGTTCGCCCACGCGAAACACAAATTGATGCGACCCGGCCACGAGGCTGAATGTGCGCGGATCGACGGTCAATGGCGCAGCGCCGGCGCGGCCATTGAGAGCGACCCAGCGCCAGCCGTTCTTCCAACCGGTTTCCGCCACGTCGAAGGTGTCCCCGGCGCCACCGTCCAGCGAGACCTGGAAGGAGCCGCTGCCCGCGGTTGGGCTCCAGAGCCGACACCACAACTGGTAGGTGGACGCCATGCTCACTGTGATGGGGAAGGTCACGGTGCCGGCATTCGAACTGGAAGAAAACACATACGCCTTGCCGAGCGCGTTGTCGCTGGCCCCAACCCGCATCGGCGCGGTCAAGAGGCCCGCTTCAGCGGCCCAACCGATCACATTCAATGGCGCAGTCGTGATGCTCATGACGGCCGTGACGGATCCATTGCCCGCCGCATCCGTTGAGCGCACCCGATAGTAATATGCCGTGGCCGAAAGTAGATTCGTCAGGGAAGCCCGGTGAGTCAGCGAAAGCGACGGCTCCACCGTGGTGGCCGATCCCAGGCTGGTGGTGCGGCCATATTCGATTTGGCACAACCCCGGTTCATCGGTCTGCCAACGGGCCGTGAATCCGGCTGCGTTCAGGCTCTCGATCACCAGACCCGATACGACCGGGCCCGTCAAATCCACTGCGGGCAACACCGTCACCGTTAGATCATCGCTGGTCGACAACGAGCCATCACTCACCGTCAAGCGCAGCACGTACTGGCCCGCCGCCGGGAAGCTGGCGTTGCCGGTGAGACTGGAGACGGAGCTGAACACCGCCGTTCCGGGACCGCTCACCATGGACCACCTGGCGGTCCAGGCGCCGTCATCGCTGGCCGACCCGGCCAAAGCCAGACCCGCCGGCAATCGCACCGTGGCATCGGGCCCGGCATTCACCAGAGGCGCGTCGTTGACGGGTTGCACGGTGACGGTGAAGGTTCGCGTGAGCGCGCTGTTCTGGCTCTGGCCGTCGTTGACCGTCACACTGATCGTCGCCGATCCGCTCGCGTTGATGGCCGGTGTGAACCGCAGGCTGCCCGTCGGGTTCGGACTCGTATAGATCACCGTGGGAGTGGGAATGAGTCCGGGGTTACTGGAGGTCGCGGTGAGCGTGAGGGGCTGGCTTTCGCTGGTGGCCCCCGAACTGATCCCCGTCAGGTTAATCGTCTGCAGTCCGCCGTCCTCGAGAATCGTCACGTTCGCGATGGGGTTGAGCGTCGGCGGCTGGTTGGTGGCGGGCGGTGGCGTCGATCCGGGCGTGTAGGAGAGCTCATTGGATGGATCACTTTCGACCCCGGAGCTGTTCCTGGACGTGACCACGAAGTAATAGCGCACGCCGGTCTGAAGATTGGAAGCGGTTGCCGTGAGCGTGTTACCCACGTTGCGCGTGGTGGGATAACTTCCGCTGGAGGTTCCATACTTCAACGTGTAGTTGGTGACGTTCGAACTGGCACTCGCACCCCAAGCTACCTTGACTTCGGCGGCACGGAGGAATAGTCCCGGGAAAACAATCGCGACGATCAAAACACGCCGCGCGTACAACAGGGCAACGTCAGTACACATCTCTTGGCTCCATTTTTCATCGGTCTATGGTTCAATGATCCGGACACCGCCGGCGGCCGACCATTAGCACCCGATTTGCCAAGCAATGTTTTTTGAGCGCTCCCGGTCCGTTAGGATCGTTGAACTCCGCAACGCATCCCGCGTGAAATCGTTGGATTGAAAAGGAAAATGCGTCTCTTCACGCGCATCGAAGAACGCGCAAATTTTTTTTGACGGCGCTGTCTTGCGAGTTGCAAGAGCGCGCTCAGGCGCAAAATGTTTTTGGTACGCGACAAAATTTGTTTGCCCGCGGCCTCGTGCATTTTGCGATTTCGCGAAGGAAGTACGATCAAGACTTTCGCGTCTGTGTATTTTTTACGCTGGCCCCAAGAGTTCGAGTTCCCGAAGGTCGGGTTCATGGGTAGGACGGACCTCCAACTTTTGGACGCGCATTG
>DATLUX010000375.1:0-72133 GCA_035577805.1 Verrucomicrobiia bacterium | reverse complement strand
AACTGAAATGCTGCCGGGAGCGGTCGGGGCTGCAAGAGCTGAATCGCCAAGGGGTAAGTGAAAACGGCGACGCCTTGATTGCGCAGCGCCGCGACCGTCTCGGCAAAGCCACTGGCAGCGAGTTGTTCGGACAAAATAAAGGTCGCAAACGGATTCGCCAGGAAGCCAAGGTCACTCAACTGTGTGATGTCCGGGGGCAACGTGACAGTGGTCAGAAGATTGCCGACGAAAAAAAGCCCGGTCAAATTGGTCAGGCCCGCCGGCAGGTTGAGGCTGGTCAGCTGGTTTCCCCCAACGTTGAGAAACTGCAGACGATTCAGATCCGCTGGCAACACGAGGTTGGTCAGATGATTCTCGCTCAGGTTAAGGAAGGTCAGATTCGTCAGACCGAAAGGCAAAGTTAGGCTGGTCAAATTTGTATTTTCGGAAATACGCAGAGCGGTCAAATGACTTAGACTCGTCGGCAGGGTGATACTGCGGACTGGAGTCATGCTGACGTCCAGATAGATCAAGCCGGTCAACGCCGGGGGAAGGTTGAAGTTGGTAAACTGGTTGGCGCGGAGGTGCAGAAAGCCCAACTGGGTCAGGCTCGCAAGAAAATCAAGCTGGCTCAAGGAATTGAAGTCGAGGTCAAGCTCGGTCAGATTCCCCAGGTCGCTGGGCAAGGTCAGGTTCGTGAGTTGATTGAATCCCAGGTCCAGCTCCGCCAAATTCGTCATTCCTGTCGGCAGGGTGAGGCTGGTGAGCAGATTCTGGGACAGATTCAGCTCGGTCATGCCCACCAGCCCCGGAGGCAAGCTGACGTTGGTCAGTGGATTACCTGCGAAATAGAACGTGCTGAGATTCGTCAGCCCGCCGGGCAGTGTGAAATTGGTAAATAAATTGAAGCCCAGATCGAGAGCAACCAGGCTGGTCAGCGTCGCCGGGAGGCTGAAGTTGGCGAGGTTATTGCCCTCGACGTCAAGGTTCGTTAAGCCGATCAGAGTTGCAGGCAAGGTCAGGTTGGTGAGACCACAGCTTTCGATGGCGAGCGAGGTGAGTCCCGTCAGCCCACTCGGAAGGGAAAGACTATGGAGCGGATTGCCGGTTAGATCGAGCACCGCGAGGTTCGTGAGCGTGGTCGGGATGGAAAAGTTGGTCAGTTGGTTAATCTGCAGATTCAGCGAAACCAAATGTCGAGCCGCTTCCAGACCGGCGGTGCTTTTGATTGCTCGACGGCTCGCGTCCAGATTCGTCAAGGCAAGAAGATCCTGCGCAGTCAATGGCGCCGCCGGTATGTGCAGCGCGCTGCGGACGGCAGCGTTCAGGCCGGGATCGGGAATGGACACTGTCTGCGCCAGCGTCGAGGTCAGGCAACTGGTTAAAGTCAGCACAGTCAGGACCAGCAATCGAGAGAGGGGAATGACGATTCTCACGGTGTTTCCTTCGGTTCAGTCATGGATGAGCGATTGGCGTGCGCCGCAAAACTTCTCACGCGGGTTGGAGTCCCGGCAGACGACTCAGGTTCCTCAAAAGCGGATGGGACCTAAGACCCGTCGCTACGGACCTTTACTTCAGCGCCGGCCCCAACGGCGAGGGTCACCGGTTGTTTCGTGTGATCCAGTCCGGTGATCGGACCGAATCGCCGAAGCGGCTGTTCCACACTTTTGGAAGTGTGAACAGCGCCCACGAGTGGGTAGGCCGGCATTCATTCGTCTGAGGCAACTTTGACTCGGAAGAACGCTGAGGGTTGCGCGCAAAGGGTGATCACACTCCCAAAGTTCCTTTCCAACCGGTGGCGCAGAGTCCCGCTCTGGAAATCCTAGATGAAGGCGCCGCTGGATCCAGACGTCGCCAGCCATGGACCGTCCGGCGAGATGACGGCTTGCAAAAGGTCGCCCAGTGCGTAGCTGCGCAGAGGCTGCGTTACCAGGTCGGCCGCGGAACAGAACATGGTCGCCAGGCAACAGCCAAGCGTGAGGGACAGGATTCGTTTTTTCTCATGCCTCATTTAGCGAATTCCCGGCAGATGCCCAACCAATGCCAGCGAAATTTGTGATCGTGGCAGACGCAAGCGAGGTGGAGCAGAACTCTGCCGAAACTGAATTGAGCTAAACGGACTTTCATATCTTCTCCGGTTGATAGCGTTTTATCTTCAATCTGCTTGGTAGGAAGGTTGAACCTACCGCTAGTTCCCCAAACCAGATGCGACTAAAGGTCCATGACGCGAGGGAGCCAAGCGTGACGACCAGGAAGAACTCCGGATCGTCCTCGAAATCAGGGGTGAACTGAGTCATGGTAGAGCCGTGAACGAAGCGTGGAACAACCGAAAGGGAATTGCCTTCGCGTTGGTGGCAGCAGCGTTGTTCGGCCTGAGCACACCGCTGGCGAAACAAGTGTCTCCACTCGTCAGGCCGGTGTTGCTTGCGGGATTGCTCTACCTTGGTTCGGGAATCGGTCTCGGCGCATACTGTTTATTCCGCTTCGTCCGCCAACGTCACAAGTCGCGCGAGGCGCCCTTGCCACGTGCGGACATGCCTTGGCTCGCGGGAGCGATCCTGGCGGGCGGCATAGTTGGGCCGTTGTTTCTGATGTGGGGCTTGGCAAAAACACCAGCGTCGAGCGCGTCGTTGCTTCTGAACCTTGAAGGGTTGTTCACCGCGTTGCTGGCGTGGTTTGTCTTCAAAGAGAACTTCGACGCGCGCATCGCTTTGGGCATGGGTTTGATTGCGATGGGCGGCATGTGCTTGTCATGGGCGGGGCGGCCCGAAGCGGGTGTGCCGTGGGGGGCACTCGCCATTCTTGGCGCGTGTTTCGCGTGGGCGGTGGACAACAACCTCACGCGCAAAGTGTCGGCGAGCGATCCGGTGCAGATCGCCATGCTCAAAGGACTGGTGGCTGGGGGTGTGAATACCACGCTCGGCCTTCTCCTCGGCGAGAAACTACCCGGCGCTGCCGCATTGTTTGAGATCGGGCTGATCGGTTTCTTCGGCTACGGACTGAGCCTGACGTTGTTCGTGCTGGCGTTGCGGCATATCGGCACGGCGCGGACTGGGGCGTACTTCTCAACCGCGCCGTTTGTCGGAGCGGCGGTGGCCGTCGCATTCCTCGGCGATGCGTTGAGTCTTGGATTCTGCGTGGCGGCAATCCTGATGGGCCTCGGGGCCTGGCTGCATTTGACTGAACGCCACGAACACACGCATCACCATGAAGCGATGGAGCACGACCATCTTCACACCCATGACGAGCATCATCAGCACGCGCATTCTCCCACTGACCCACCTGGCGAACCCCATTCGCATCCACATCGTCACCAAGAATTGACGCACTCGCATCCCCATTACCCGGACATTCACCATCGCCACGAGCATTCCTCGGACAGTTGAAGGAAACGTTGCTCGATGTTGCCGAGTTGAATTGGACCAGCGCGGGAGCGTTCAGGACACACAACGCGGATTGCGTTGGAATGTCGTAATAAGGAAGAACCGCCTTGATGCCGCCCGCCGCGCCCACGCGGGAATACGAATCCTGCACGTGGATTTGCTTGGTTAGCGTGATTTGATAGCCAAGCCTGACCAGGAGGTCTTCGTAGGAATTCGTGCCGTGCACCGCTTCGTGGAGCGCCTCCTGGTCAGTAGAGACGCTGTCGAAAACCGCTTTGAGTCCTTTGAACGACTCGCGGGATAAAACACGGTCGAAATTCTGCTGCGTCGTTTCCACGCCTGTATTGGCTGGTTGATTCGTCGTAGGAGTGAAATGCCTTGAAAGCGGCTGGTTGCCTAAAAACCAATAGACCGTACGGGAAGGCGGAGCGTATGCAAACTCTATTTTAATAAATCGCATCTGCCGGGGCAGTCCATACCTTCAAAGCATCGCCAACCCAGTTTCTAAGTATTGGCGCGGATGCGTCCAAACGACAATCATGGAGCGGGATACAACCATTTACTCGGACGGCCTCAGTGGTTTGGGAGGGCTCGCACCAACGTGGTGAGGGAGCCATCACCACACAGAGTGCTGTCCTCAAGAAAGCGCCCTATGTCTCGGGCAACCACGTCAAATGAACGCTGAACTTGTCAAAAAAGCCCTGGAGAAAGTCCTTAACGCCAACGTGCTGGTCAACCTGGTTTCACGCCGTGTCCGCCAGTTGAATGCTGGCGGTGGAGGCTTGAGCAGGCCGCTCATCGCCAACGTCGGAAATCTCGGCGCCGCAGATGTTGCCCTGGGTGAAATCGTCGAGGACAAAATGGGGTTTGAGATGCCTGAGATCGAGGTGCTCACTCGCCCGAACGGAAAGAGCCGCAAGAAGCCTCAGCCCTCGGCAAGGAATAAAACAGGGCCGGCAGATGAGGAGAATGTAGAAAACGGTTTTGCCGCGCGTAAACAGACTGAGACATCCAGTTAATTCAAAACAACAAAGGAAAACCAACCATGGCTGGTTCCGGCCATGTCATACCAATGGTGGCGTTGTTTCGCCTTATTTGCGTGCGTCGTCGTTCCATTTGCTGTGGTCGGACTATTTCGATTCGACCACAGAAAAGTTCACGGCAATGCCGCCTGACTGAGATGGAAGCGGATCTTGCCATCGCGCGCGATAAAACTCATTGCGGTTCCGTCACGAGCACCACGCGGAAGCCGAGAATGACATCGGTGATGAACGGGCTCACACCCTCGGTCAAACGACGCCCCGATCGGCAATCTGCCTCGAATGCGTCCCAGGCGCCGCCGCGGATAACTTTGACTCCCTGCGGATTGGAGTCAGGACCTTGCGGATCGGTTGCGGATCCGCCCGGGTATGGACCGTACCAATCTTGACACCATTCCAGGACGTTTCCTGCCATGTCGTACAATCCCCAGGGATTCGGGGCCTTTTGTCCGACCGGATGCGTCTGGATTCCGCTGTTCAACGAATACCAGGCGTGGTCAGCCAAGTCCGTGAAATTCGGGTCATCTCCATAGCTGAACCGTGTCGAAGTCCCGGCGCGCGCAGCGCATTCCCATTCCGCCTCCGTCGGCAAACGATAGTGGCTGCCCGGCGGGATGTGTCCGGCGGCCAACTCCTGTTGGGTAAGCCTGGCGCAATAATTGGTCGCATCCAGCCAACTGACCCTTTCCACCGGGCGGTCCAAATCGCCCGGGAACCCACTCGGGTTGGAACCGATCACTGCCTGATAATCCCGCTGGGTGACTTCGTATTTCCCCATCCAAAACCCATGACTGATGGTCACAGCGGTTTGCGGACCTTCGTCAGGTTGACGGTTCACCTCGTTGGGTGAGGTACCCAGGGTAAATGTGTTCGGCGGGATGAACACCATGTTTACAGGCGCGACCTGCAGCAGCGCACGGTAAAATTTCCGTGAAGAAAGTTGAGCGGTCGGATCGTTGAAGTTGACGCTACCGTGTGGGTTGGGCGTGGTGCCCAAAACGCTCCAGGATTCCAGATCGGCTGAGCCAAGCACGGTGTAAAGACCGGGCGGTCCGGTGATTCCGAACGTAAACGCTCCAATCAGCGGTAGTGGCCGGACGAGGTGGATGGTCAGAGGGTAAGAGAAAACGGAGACCCCTTGGCTCGGTAGAGAAGAGACTGTCGTCAAATTCACGCTCAAATTCGTCGAGGCAGCCAGCGCTTCGGACAAAACGAGACTGGTAACCGGATTGCCAAGGAAGCTGAGGTCGATCAACCGCGTCATGTCCGGAGGCAGCGTGAGACTGGTCAATTGATTCTCTACGACGAAAAGCCCGGTCAGATTGGTCAGACCGGCAGGCAAGGTGAAGCTGGTGAGGCGATTCCCGCCAACATCGAGCGACTCCAAACGACCCAGGTCAGGGGGCAACACCAGGTTGGTCAGTTGATTTCCGACCAGGAAAAGCGCGGTCAAATTGGTCAGACCCAAAGGCAATGTGAGTTGGGTAAGTTTGGTTTCGGCGAGGCGGAGCACGGCCAAATGACTTAGACTCCCAGGTATCGTAATGTTGCTGAGCGGCCCCTCGCTGACGTCGAGGTACCTCAACCCGGTCAAGTTGGCCGGCACGTTGAAGGTGGTAAACAGGTTGGAGCGGAGGTGGAGAAAACTTAGGCTCGTCAGGTTAGAGGGGAAATTGAGACTGGTGAGCCGATTGTAATCGAGGTCAAGCTCGGTCAAATTCCGCAGATCAGCGGGCAGGGATACGTTCGTGAGTTGATTGAACGCCAGGTCAAGCTCTTCCAAATTGGTCATTCCGATGGGCAGGGTGAAGCGGGTGAGCAGATTCTGGGACAGGTTAAGCTCGGACATACCTGACAGCCCCGCAGGCAAGGTGACGCTGGTCAGCGGGTTACCTGCGAAATAGAACGTGGATAAATTCGTCAACCCGCCGGGGAGGGAAAAATTGGTGAGCTGATTGAAGCCGAGGTCGAGAGAAACCAGGCCGGTGAGATTCGAAGGCAGGTCGAAACCGAGGAGGTTATTGCCCTCGACGTCGAGGTTCGTCAAGCCGATCAGAGTCGCAGGCAACGTCAGGTTGGTGAGACTACAGGCTTCCAGGTTGAGCGAGGTCAGATTCGTCAGCCCACTCGGTGGGGAAAAATTGGCGAGCGGATTGCCACTGAGATCGAGGACCGAGAGGTTCGTCAACGTGGGCGGGATGGAAAAGTTGGTCAGTTGGTTGATCTGAAGATTAAGCGAAACCAGATTACGAGCCGCTTCCAGACCAACTGTGCTTTTCACGTTTCGACGGCTCGCATCCAGATTGGTCAGAGTAAGAAGGTCCTGCACAGTCAATGGCGCCGCAGGTATGTGCAATGCATTGCGGATGGCGACGTTCAGGCCGGGATCGGGAATGGACACGGTCTGCGCCATCGTCGCGCAATTGACCAGCGCCAGCACGATGATCGCAAATGAACGGAGGTGGTGAGTGATGGTTTTCATTTTGTTGTATCAGCACCGGCGACCTCAACCGCGGCGATGCCCACATGTGCTTCATGCGGCGCCGGGCAGTTCCCGGAGGGTGAGTAGAACTGGGGCTCATTCATCGTTCAAAACTTCAGACCGCCATTCTTTCATGGGGAGCGGGCCGACACAATGGGACTAAGGAGCAAGTGGGTAATTAGGAGAATCCTGCTACCGCGAGTCACTTTTTGGTTACGCGAGCAGAATTTCTCCTCCCGTGACCAGATTTTCTGCAAGCGGCCCACAATTTCTGGTCGCGCGAGGACTCGAAGTGCTTCGCGACGCCAGAATTCACCTCGTTTGCCCACTTTTCGTGTCCGTTGACGCAAGATTCCGTGGGCCGTAGCCAGATTTGCAACTCCGCTTAGGAAAATCGTGCTTCACCAAGCCAAAATTCTGGTCCGCTAACGAGAATTTCTGCTCACGTAACCAGATTTCCTGGTCCATGAGCCGTTGGAGGATGGGCAATCGCTTGGGGGCTGAGGGTTTTCGATGTCCAAGTCGCGCCAATTCCCTTGCCCAACCCCGCAGCTTTGTCACGCACGCTGGGTTTGGGAGTGGGCCGATTGCCACGCCTGAAGTCCCGACCAAGCATCTCAGGCATTTTTAAATGCAGAAGAAGAGCAGTAACTGGTGCTAGAACTCGGATGGAACTAGCGCGCTTACGAGATTGAACCCGCCAGGCGGTCCTTTCATAATCCGGGCCTTATTCCATTTATGAAAACCCGCACCGAGACCGACAGCATGGGCGCCATTGAAGTGCCCACCGATTGTTATTATGGCGCCCAGACCGCCCGGTCCCTCATCCATTTCAATATTGGCCGCGACCTGATGCCGGCCGAAATCGTCCGCGCTATGGGCATCCTCAAGAAAGCGGCCGCCTTGGTGAACCAGGATCTGGGCAAGCTCCCGCCGGAAAAATGCCGGCTGATCGTGCAAGCCGCCGATGAGGTCATCGCGGGGCGTCTCGATGATCATTTCCCGTTGCGCGTCTGGCAGACCGGGAGCGGCACCCAGACGAACATGAACGCCAACGAGGTCATCTCCAACCGCGCGATCGAGTTGGCGGGCGGTCAAATGGGAAGCAAGAAACCGATCCATCCCAACGACGACGTCAACATGTCGCAGTCTTCCAACGACACCTTTCCCACCGCCATGTCGATCGCCGCCGCCACGGAGTTATCCGAGCGCTTGCTGCCCGCCGTTCAAGAACTGCGCGGGGCCCTGGAACACAAACGCGCCGAGTTCGAGTCAATCGTCAAAATCGGCCGCACCCATTTGCAGGACGCCACTCCGCTTACGCTTGGGCAGGAATTCTCCGGTTACGTGGCGTTGCTCGACGCGGATCTCGCCCGCCTGCAGCAGGCGTTGCCCGGCTTGCGCGAACTGGCCATCGGTGGCACGGCCGTTGGCACCGGGCTCAATGCGCATCCGGAGTTCGCCGAACGCGCCGCCCGCAAGATCGCCGAGTTGACCGGCCAACCCTTTGTTTCGCATCCGAACAAGTTTGCCGCCTTGTCGGCGCACGACGAACTGGTGATGGCCAGCGGGGTCCTCAAAACCCTGGCGGCGTCGCTCATGAAAATCGCCAATGACATTCGGTGGCTTGGGTCAGGGCCGCGGTGTGGGCTGGGCGAACTCAGCTTGCCTGAGAACGAGCCGGGCTCCTCGATCATGCCGGGGAAAGTGAATCCGACCCAGTGCGAAGCGTTAACGATGGTGTGTGTGCAGGTGATGGGCAATGACGCGGCCATTGGGTTCGCCGGTTCGCAGGGCAATTTTGAGTTGAATGTGTTCAAGCCGGTGATGATCCATAACTTCCTCCATTCCGTGCGTTTATTGACCGATGCCTGCCATTCCTTCGTGGAACACTGTGTGGTGGGCATCGAAGCCAACCGTTCCCGCATCGAGTCGTACGTCAAGAACTGCCTGATGTTGGTCACCGCGCTCAACCCGAAGATCGGTTACGACAACGCCGCGCGCATCGCCAAGACCGCCCATAAGGAAGGTCTCAGTTTGCGCGAAACTGCCATCAAACTCGGGCTTCTCTCCGGGGAAGAGTTTGATGCGGCCGTCCGGCCCGAGCGCATGACCCACGCCGAGAAGTGAGGCCCGCCCTCGTTAATACTTCACTTCAGCAGTCCGAAGCACCGCCACCCAGTGGCAATAAATCGTCGTCAGCCGGGCTGCGCTGTCGGACCGCTTCGGAACCAGAGCTGAGCGCGTTTTGGCCTGCTCCTTCTCCCTGACGGGCCTTACCGCCCGGGACCGGGCGTCGCCAGCGGGCGGCGCCGACTTTCCAACAGCGGCTTCAATACTTTCCACACGTTCTCGGCCACGATTTGTTGTCCGGCCGCCGTCGGATGGATCATGTCGGGCTGGTTTAGCTCCGGTTTGCCGCCCACACCTTCCAACAAAAAAGGGACCAACGCGCAATGGTTGACCTTGGCCAAATCAGGAAAAAGTTTGGCGAACTGCTGACGATAGTCCGCCCCTATGTTGGGCGGCATCTGCATGCCGGCAATGACGACTTGCGCTTGCGGATATTTGCGCCGCGTGCGGTCAATGATGCTTTGCAGGTTGGTCCTGGTCACCTCGACGGGGATGCCGCGCAAGCCATCGTTACCGCCCAACGCGAGCAGAAGGATGTCCACACGCCGTTGCAGCAGCCAGTCGATCCGGCGCGCGCCGCCGGCGCTGGTATCGCCGCTCACGCCGGCATTGATCACGGCGTACCTCAACCCGGCCGCGTCCACCTTTTTTTGCAGCAGGGCAGGGTAGGATTGCTCCACTTCCAGGCCATACCCCGCCGCCAGACTGTCGCCGAGCACAACGATGGTGCTTCGGGTTGCGTTGGTGGGGCCGTCTTGGGCCTGGACCGGTCCCTGAACCTGATTGCAGGCCATTAGTAGGCCAATGAACCGGATCCACAGGCTGCGGTCGGATCGGTGGCCCCGCCCGGGCGGACGGGCGGACGGGGCGGTCGGTTGACGGAATGCAGGCGAGGATTTCAATCGGTTTAAGCCTGAGGTTCCTGCAAATTCAAATGGCTGGGCGGGGATTTGTCCAGTCGCGTTGAGGTCTGGAGATCTGGAGGTCTGTCCGTGTCCTAATGTGAATCGGGAATTGTAGCGGCGGTCTGCGACCGGCGCTACAGCCAATTTAGGACAGTAGGTGAGATCTTTGGCCCTTGCCCCCCTTGACCGCAGCGCGAGGCGGCACAACACTCCCGCGCGTGAATTCGAGTGTGATGCTGGATGTGCAGCGGTTAACCAAAAGTTATCCGAACGGCAGCACCAGCCTGACTGTGGTTAAGGATATCAGCTTCCGGGTGGAAGCAGGCTCCTCTTGCGCGATTGTCGGTCCTTCCGGAAGCGGCAAGACCACTTTGCTTGGCCTTTGCGCAGGCCTGGATCAGCCGTCCGCCGGCGAGGTGCTTCTGGACGGTATCTCGCTGGGGTCCTTGGATGAGGATGGCCGGGCTCGCCTGCGTAATGATCGGGTGGGATTCGTCTTCCAGAATTTCCAGTTGATTCCGACCCTGACGGCTTTGGAAAACGTGATGGTGCCCCTGGAACTGCGCGGCCAAACCGGGGTGCGCGAGGCGGCAGTGCAATTGCTGGCCAAGGTCGGTCTGGGGGAACGGCTATCCCATTATCCGGCCCAACTGTCCGGCGGCGAGCAACAGCGCGTGGCTCTGGCAAGGGCCTTTATTAATCAGCCGAAGATTCTCTTTGCGGATGAGCCCACGGGCAATCTTGACGCGGAAACGGGGCATCTGGTGATCGAGAATCTTTTTGCCTTGAACGCGAGCGCGGGCACGACCCTGGTGCTGGTCACTCACGATCTCGAGTTGGCCGGGCGCGCTCAGCGCCTCATTCGTTTGAAGGGCGGCATGCTGGTGAATGGCGAATGAAGCATTTGTTCTCCAGATGGACGTGGACCATGGCCTGGCGCGACAGTCGCACCAGCCGCGCGCGTTTGTTGTTTTTTTCCTGCTCGATCGTCTTGGGAATCGCTGCCCTGACCGCCATCGGATCACTCGGGCGCAACCTGGAGCGCGCGATCGAAGAACAGTCCAAAAGTTTGCTCGGCGCGGACTTGGTCATCGGTTCGCGGCAAGCATTCACCCCGGCGGAAGAAAACCTGTTTCGGGAGATCGGCGGACAGCAGGCACGGGAGACATCCTTCTCATCGATGATTTATTTTGTGGCCACGTCCGCCACCCGGTTGGTCCAGGTGCGTGCACTGGAAGGTGGATTCCCGTTCTACGGGCGGCTGGAGACGGCCCCGCCGGAGGCCGCGGACGTTTTTCGCCGAGGCGGGGGAGCGTTGGTCGAAGAGAGTTTGCTGACGCAGTTCAATGCCAAGGTGGGCGATCGCATTCGGCTCGGTCAATTGACGGTCCCCATCACCGGCGCTCTCAAGAAGGTGCCTGGGGAAACGGTGGCGTTCGCCACCATCGCCCCGCGGGTTTATCTGGCGATGGCGGACTTGCCGCGCACGGGTTTGGTGCGGGAAGGCAGCCTGGTGCGTTATCGCGTCTCGTTCCAGCTGCCACCGCAAGTGGATCCCAGCGCATTGATGCGAAGGCTCAAGCCGCGCATGGACGAGAACCGGCTCAGTCATAGCACGGTGGCCCAACGTCAGCGTGATTTAGGTCGGTCGATGGACAATCTCTATCATTTTATGAATCTGGTCGGATTTGTGGCCTTGCTGTTGGGCGGGGTCGGTGTGGCCAGCGCCATCCATGTGCATGTAAAGCAGAAGCTGAGCACGGTGGCGGTCTTGCGATGTCTGGGCGGCTCAGTAGGCGGGACCTTCGCGGTTTACCTGGCGCAAGGGGTGGCCCTGGGGCTGTTCGGCGTGTTGTTGGGCACGTCGTTGGGTGTGGCCATGCAGGCAACCCTGCCCAAGGTACTCGCCGATTTTCTCCCGTTCACGTTCGTCTTTCATACTTCCTGGTGGGCGGTGGCGCGCGCGGCCGGCATCGGCTTCGCCATCTGTTTGCTTTTCGCGTTGCTGCCTTTGCTCGCCGTGCGCCGCGTGCCCCCGTTGGCCGCCCTCCGCGTTTCGGCCGGGTCGCAACCACCACCGCGCGATCCGGCCCGTTGGCTGGTGGGGACGCTGTTGGGAGCGGGCATTCTTGGTTTTGCCCTGGCCCAGGGACACGACTGGCGGGTGGGGTTGGGATTCGCCGGCGGGTTGGGAGTGGTCTTCGGTTTGCTGACGTTGACGGCGCGTGGGTTAATGGCGGCCACGCGCCGGTTTACCCCGGCGACGCTGCCGTTTGCGGTTCGTCAAGGGGTGGCGAATCTGCATCGTCCCAACAACCGCACGCTGTTGCTGCTGTTGGCCCTTGGTTTGGGCACGTTTTTGTTGGTGAGTTTATGGCTGGTGCAACAGACGTTATTGACTCAACTGATCACGGCGGATAACCGGAAGCAGCCAAACGCGATCCTGTTCGACATTCAGCCCGATCAACGGGACGCGGTCAGCAACCTGGTGCATTCGCTGCACCTGCCGATTCTGGATGAGGCTCCGATTGTCACGATGCGGTTAAGCACTCTGAAGGGGCGCACGGTGGAGGCGATCCTGGCCGAACGCAAGAGCGGCATTCCGAACTGGACGTTACGCCGCGAATATCGCAGCACCTACTACGATCACTTGCGTGACAGCGAGAAGATCATCGCCGGCCGCTGGGAACCGCGGGTGACGAATGCGCAGGCCGCCGTGCCGGTTTCCGTCGAGGACAGCATCGCCAAGGAACTGCACGTGGGGCTTGGCGATGAGATCACCTTTGATGTCCAGGGCGTCCCGATCAAGACGCGCGTGGCCAGCTTGCGCGAAGTGGATTGGCGGAGAGTGCAGCCGAACTTTTTTATGGTGTTCCCGTTGGGCGTGCTGGAACACGCCCCGGTCATGAACGTGCTCGTCACGCGAGTCGGGTCTGCCCAGGAATCCGCGCGGCTCCAGCGGGAAGTGGTGAGCAAGTTTCCGAACGTGTCGGCCATCGACCTGACCCTGGTCCTGGAAACGCTGGACTCGATCCTGAACAAGATCTCCTTCGTGGTCCGGTTCATGGCCATGTTCACCGTCTTAACCGGAGGACTAGTGTTGGTCGGGGCCCTGGCGACCGGTCGGTTCCAACGCGTCCAGGAGAGCATCCTTCTGCGCACACTCGGCGCTTCGCGCAGCCAGGTATTCCGGGTGTTGCTGGCGGAATATTTGGCGCTCGGCATTTTGGCCGCCTTGACTGGTGTATTGCTGGCGTCTGCGGCGGCCTGGGCGTTGGCGGTCTTCCTGTTCGAAGCGAAGTTCGTCCCGACCCCGTGGGCGCTGCTGGCGCCGCTTTTCCTGGTTCCTGCGCTGACCGTGGTGAGTGGCTTTCTGATGAGCCGCGGCGTTCTGAATCATCCACCGCTGGCGATCCTGCGGGCCGAAGCGCCGTAAACAAGACTCAAGGTCGGCCCGTCAGGTCCTTAGCCAAATCCTTCTCCAGCGTCGTGAGAATCTTCTGCAACGCCGCACTCCAGCCGGCAGCCAGCGCCTCCGGAGTAGACCGCTCCAAAGCAACTGCTTCGCTGTAACCATGTGACCAGAACGCCGGCGTCGACCGAGCCCGTTCATCGGTCATCACAAACTCAAGGGCAAGCACCGCTTTGGGCGCCTGTTTGTCGCGGAAATCCCCATACAAAGCCGACACCGTGCCCTCCAACCCATAAGTCGACTCAGTGTGCCCGGACAGTTCGACGAGTTTGAACTGCCCGGAAGCGGTCAGCCATTGCGCGGTCTGTTCAGAGAAGAGCGCCCGCGGCGGCACCAGGAACTCATGATAAAAATCCGTCTGATACTGAAATTCACCACGACGATAGACGAAGCCTCGGCCTTCAAAGGGCGCGTTGACTTGCAAACCGCGGACGCGCAACACCCCTTGCCCGGCGCCGGCGCGAGGGGCGTCCGTTCGCTTGGCCTCCACCAGGTAGGCCTGCTTGATCGGTGCCGCCTGCTTCAGGCTGCAGCCGCCGCCGGCCCAGACGGCTGTCCACAACGCGAAGGCGGAAGTCAGGGCAAATCGCGCGGCGCTCATGGGTTGGGTGAGATGGGTTTGGGCGGCTGGCCAAAGAGCAATTGAGCGGGGAACCGTTTGGCATTTTCGCTGAGTTCACGAAGGTTTTCTGTCAGCCCACGCAAGTTGTCCAGGGAGGCTTCCAGGTCGCGGTCCTTGTTCGCCACCAGTTGTTCGACTCGCCGGAGTATTTGCTCCAAGCGCACCACGCTGTTGGTGAAGCCGGGGGATTCGGCCGTGCGCCGCAGGCTGGCCAGCGTGCCGGAGAGATCCTGCACGGCCGAATTGATCTCCGGACGCGTCAACAACTCCTGGAGGCGCCGGTTGGAGCTGCGAACTTCGCCCAGCAACGCCAGGGCGTTGGTGCTGAGGTTGGAAACTGGCAGCTCCTGGATCTTGCGGTCCAGCAGCGCAATGACTTTTTCCACGCTATTGGCGATTCTTTCAAAATCGATCCGTTCCAGTTCCGAAAAGACGGCCTCGGCCGAACTTACGATCTGAGCCAGGGCGCTGCCGGCGGAAGGGAGGTACGGGTGTTCCGGTTCCCAGCCGATCGTGAGGGGCGGGTAGCGTTCAGGATCCAGATAATCAATCTCGATGTAGGAAATGCCGGTGACGCCTTGAGCCGTCAGCCGGGCCCGCAACCCGTGGCGCACTTCGCTGGGCAGGTTTTCCTTGAGGCTTTCCATGGTCATGGCCCCAAACGGCACTGTCTTCAGTTCCAGTTCCAGCACGACATAGGAATGCTGGTTCTGGTTGGTGTCGCCGGTGGTGTAGTGATTGCGGGCAAAGCCGATGCTGCGAACGTGCCCAATGGTGACGCCGCGGTACTTGACCTTGGACCCCACATCGATGCCTTGGACCGATTGAACCAGATAAGTCTCGATAATCACCTTGCGCTCGAACAGCCGTGCGGCACCCAACACCAGCACGCCGCACACCCCCAGCCCCACCGCGATCAGGATAAACAGGCCGAGTTTGAAGTTGTTGGCCTTCGCGCTCATTCCTAGTGGAGGGCGACTCTAAGGGCGGGACCTGGAAATAGCCAGCAGAGTTGATCGACCGTTCGCTGCCGAGCCGATGAACGATTTCCGATTTTCAATCTTCAATTATCTTCAATGGCCGATTCCCAATTGGGCGCAATTGAGAATTGGGAATAATTGGGAATTGAGAATATTGAGAATCGAAGATTGGCGATTGCTGCGGTTCATGGAGAGAGCCTCCATCTGCTTTTGCACACGCATTGGGACCTTGAACCCTTCGTTCCCGAAGACGCCCCCGTGTTTCCGCTTTCCGCTTTCCGCTTTCCGCTTTTCCCCCACGGTTCATGGAGAGGAAGCTGGGACCATCCGGGTGGCTTCGGGTGGCGGCTCCGCTTCGCGGTTGAAGAAGCGCCGGACATAGGCGTTGTCGCTGTGCTCGCGCAGTTCCGCCGGTTTGCCGGTTGCGACGATGCCGCGGACGCTTTTGTCGAGCATGATGACGCGATCGGCGATGGTATAAATGCTGGGGAGTTCATGCGTCACGACCACGAAGGTCACATGCAGGCTGCGCGCCAGGTGCAGGATCGTTTGATCCAACTCCGCCGAAGTGATCGGATCCAGCCCGGCCGACGGTTCGTCCAGGAACAGAATCTGCGGATCCAGCACCATGGCGCGCGCGATCGCTCCCCGTTTCTGCATGCCGCCGCTTAGTTCGGAGGGCATCTTGTTTTCGGATCCGGCCAGGCCGACGAGTTTGAGCTTCATTCGCGCGATCAAGTCCTGGGCCGAAGGCGTGAGCTCAGTGAATTCCTCGAGCGGCAACCGAACATTCTCCAGCAGGGACATCGATCCGAACAGCGCCCCGCTTTGATACATCACGCCAAACTTGCGCAGAATACGGTGGCGCGCGTCCCCCTCGGCTTCGGCCAGATTCTCGCCGTCGATCCAGATCCGGCCGGCGGCCGGCGGAAAGAGTCCGATCATGTGCCGGAGCAATGTGCTTTTGCCACTCCCTGACCCACCCAGGATGACGAACACCTCCCCGCGCCGCACTTCAAAGTTGATGTTCTCCAGGATGGGACTCCCGTCGTAGGCCGCGGTGAAGTTCTCGACGCGAATCAGGGCTGGCTCCGGCGGGGGCATGTCTCCTCAGATCCCGAGTTGATAGTAGACCACCGAAAATACGCCGTCGGCCACCACGATCAGCACAATGCCGCTGACCACCGCCCGCGTCGTCGACAATCCCACCGCGCTGGCGCCGGTCTTTGTTTGCAGACCGCGCAAACAGCCGATGCCGGCCACCAGCAAGCCGAACACCAGGGACTTGGCCAGCCCCCCGAGCAGATCGCGCAGATGCACCGCCCCCAGCGCTTCCTGCACATACGTAATCAGCGGGAAATCCAGGGTAAGAAAAACCACCGCGCCGCCCACCAGCCCCATCAGGTTGGCAAAAAGCGTCAACAACGGGGTCATGAATACCGCCGCCAGCACCCGGGTGACGACCAGAAACCGAACCGGATCCAGCCCCATCGTGACCAAAGCGTTAATCTCCTCATTTACTTTCATCGTGCCCAGTTCCGCCGCAAAAGCGGAGCCCGAGCGTCCCGCCAGGATGATCGCGGTCATCAAGGGGCCCAGTTCGCGCAACATGGAAAGTGCCACCAGGTCGGCGACATAGATGTCCGCGCCAAACTGGCGCATGGGAATGGCCGATTGAAACGCCATGATCAGCCCGATCAGAAAACAAATCAACGCGATGATCGGCACCGCGTTGACACCCGCGTTCTCCGCCACCAACAACGCGTCCCGCCAACGGACGCCCCGGGGATGCACCACCGCCATGCACAGCGCCGCCGCCAACTCACCCACAAAACTGATCAGCATGCGCAGGTCCCGCCATAACCCCACTGCCGCCAGCCCCACTTCCTCAGGAAAACAGCAGGGCTGTGGCTTGACCCGCGGCGCCTCCTGGAAATCCTCCGGCGCAAACAAATCCAGGAGAGCGCGGAAGTCCCCGGGCAGGTTCCGCACCTCCACTTGTCCGCGCGGCGCGCTGCGCTGCAAATCGATCATCATGGCGACTCCCGCCCCGTCACAATAGGTAACGCCCCTTCCCTCCACGATCACCCGTGGCGGACGCCGGCTTTGCCAGTACCCACGGCATTGGTCCCACACCTCCGGGACGGTCTGCGCGTCCAGCCAGCCAGCCAAGGTAAAGGTCGCCGTTCCATCCGGGTTCGTCGTAATCTCCACGGTGGCCGTCTTGGCTTCTTCCAATTGGTTTGTTACGGGCATGGATGTGAACGTCGAAGGCCAATCACGCATCGCTTCACCCGCCTCTTGTAGCGCAGAAGATGAAGTGCGCAAAGCGGAAAGGGCGGCTCGCGTCCAGCGTGGCATGAAACCGCCCTCAGGCTGTTTATTTCAGGGCGGAGTGAGACGAACACGCAGACGCAGGAAGCCACTTGCCCCGCTGTTGTCGAGTCGCACCCGCAGAATGGTCGCGTTGTTGGTGAGGATGGTAACCGCAGCCACCGACCAATTGTCCGGCAGTAAGTTCGGAGCGGCTTCGACTTCGTAGGTGATGTCTTTCACACCGGGCGGCTTGTGGACCGTCAGCACGAGGCGTTCGTTTTCAAGCGACGCCAGCGGAAGCCCGCGGGCCTGGGAGTTCGGATCTGTTCCGACGGCGTATTCGGTGAGGTTGCTCCAGCCGTCGGTGTCGGGGTCTGCTTGCGGCTCGCCGTCAGGAGAGTCGGGAGGGAAGTTTCTCCATCGCCAGGTGGAGTAGGTTTCGCGAATGGCGGAGTAGGACAACACTGGAATTTCCGCTCCCGTCAGCGGTGCATGGGTGGCTGATCCACTGACGACAAGTGTATGACCGAGGTGGTGATAGCCGGTTGCTGGTTCCCAGACATTGCCGAGGCCGGCGCCGCTGCTGTTCAAGATGGTTGAGTTCGCCAGCCGGATCGAATAATGCGCCAGTCTGTAGAGAGTGGGCGTGGGATCGGGCAGATAGAGGAGCATTTCGTAGGCGCCGGCGGGCAGATTTGTCGGCAGAAGAAGAGACCCGGCCAGAACGTAATTCGTGCCTGGCTGCCATCGCCGCGCATCTGTCTCGCGCGAAAGTTCGGCGAAAAACTGTTGCCCGCTATTGGTCTGGCGCAACACCAGTTCCAGACCACGCGGGTTGTATGGCGCAGCATAGCCGGTGTTGCGCAGCTCTAACCGCACGGGCACGGCTTCGCCCGGCCGGGCTGCGGCGGGGAAGACCCCCGAAACGAGTTCAAGCCGGTAGCCGAGGCGGCGCTTGATGTCCTCCATGCACCCTTGCGCCACCCAGTCGTCGTTCACGTTCGCGTTGTAACTCTGGTTGAGGAACGAAAAGTGGAAGAAGGCCAAATCGCTGTCCGCCCGTCCACCCGCGGTGGCGCAGTTGTCCGCGGGCGGGTTCTCAACGCAGGTCTCGCCACCCATCACTGTGAAACGTGTTTCCAGTGCTTGATAATCGCGCAGCCGAGTGATGTCCTGCGCTTCGGTCGCACCGTCGTAGTCAGTGAATGTGCCGGCATCCGTCGCGTCGGCGAGGAAACAATCGTTGTGAAAGCCGAGCCGCGCCGGCGCGCTGCCGTCGAAAGCTTGCAGAGCGGCGCTGGCAGGCGTGCTGGTCGGCGCCGCCGGGCCGTAGAGGAATTTCTGCCGCTGCTGAGGCACCCGCACCTGGATCATTCGTTCCGGTGGCAGCGCGTCGAGCAGTGCCTGAGTGAGCTCAGCGCGATCCATCCAGTTTTGGGCGGTGAACGGCTGACCTGCGGTGGAGAATACGTCCGTGTAATAACCCTCGCCCCATGCGCCAATGAAGCCCTGTTGCAACACGGCGATGACGTCGCGATTGCGCCGGAGCACCGGCGCGAGTTGCCCGATGTGTTCGAGGATACGCGCCTTGGTCGGTTCCGGGAATGGACGTTCCGGAGTCTGGAAGTAGGCGAAACGGATAACGGCCTTGGCACCCTGACTGCGAATCGAGGCCAGGTCCGCCTCAATCACCGCGAGGTAATTCGAGCTGATGGGCGCGTTGGTGAACAGGTCGAGGTAAAAGACGCGTAGCACCAGCGAAATCCTAGCCACGTAAGCGTTGTTCGGATCGGGCGATCCATTCAGGCGCAGGTTCGCCAGATTCAATGGCACCGGCGATGGCCTACTCGCCCGGGTTTCGGTGTGAAGATAAAATCCGCGCTCCGGGTTGGCGAAATCATCTGTTGCGACTGTGTACGTGTTGGTGAAGGAAGTTTGCGCGAACCCTGACTCTGGCCACAGCGCTCGCGCCAGGGCCAGGAGGCATCCGGCGCGGCGCATACTGGAAAGAAGTTTCTTCAACATGTTGGAACCGCCTTACATTGTAGCCACGCCGCTGCCCGGTCACAAGCGGCTGGTGTCGCTCAATGACGACGCAGTTTGGGCTGGAGAAACCAGGTCGAATTGGCAGAATCAGCCTTGGCCATGACCGCTTCGGTTTCCATCGTCGCGCCTCGCCGGAAGCCAAGCTTCGCCGCAACCAATGTGTGGCTATTTAGGGGACGCATCACTAGCATCACCTTGATTTCGTCCATCAGATCAAACGCAACCCAACCCATGAAACCGCATCACTTCCCATGTCGCATAGTGGACGTTCTGCTCCTGGCCAGTCTCGCCGTCACGGCCCAGGCGGGGACGTTCAAACGCATCTCAATCGACGGCTCATTCGGCGACTGGGCCGGCGTCCCCGTCGTTTACAACGATGCGTCGGAGACGACCGCCGGCGCCGACTTTCGCCAGGTCTACGTGGCCAATGACGAACAGTATCTCTACATCCGGTTCACACTCTACGCCCCAGATTCGCCGTTCACCTCGCGCAACAATATCTTCATCGACTCGGACAATGACGTCAGCACGGGCTTTCATCCTCTCGGACTGGCCGGATTCGGTTCGGAGATGTTCATTCAAGGCGGCGCCGGTTATCAGGAGAAGGGCGGCGGGTTCAATGAAGGCGCCATTAACGGACTGGATTGGGCCGCTTCACCCACGGAAAACGCCACCGACTTTGAAGTCCGCATCTCCCGTGCCGCAGCGTTCGCCAGCGATGGCCTCCCGGTTTTCGCCGCCGAAACCATCGCGCTGCTGCTCGAGTCGGAAAACACCAGTTTCGTGGCCGTGGATCTGGCCCCTGACAGCAGCGACCGGTTGACCTACACTTTTGCCTCTGCCCCGGAACCGTTCATTGGCCAACGCGAGTTGCTGTCGCTAACCGGTTCAACGTGGCGGGCGAACGCATCCGGTGAGAACCTGGGAAGCGCATGGACAGACCCGGCCTACGACGACAATCAGGCGGGTTGGAGCGCAGGCACCGGCCTGTTTGGCTTCAGCGACAATGCGGGCGTTTATCCGGCGCCGATCGCGACGCCGCTCCCGGTCGGGCACCTCACCTACTATTTCCGCGCCCGGTTCGAGTGGACCAATGATCCCGCCGGAGTAGTGCTGGTGGCTTCCAATTACTTGAGTGACGGCGCTGTGCTCTATTTGAACGGCGTTGAAGCCAGACGCTTTCGTCTCCCAGGTGGAGCCGTGCTGTTCGACACGTCTGCCACGGGCGGCCCGTCGGTCAAGGGACAGGCCGAACTCGCGGGTTTGGCCAATTCATCTCTGGTGATTGGCGAGAACGTCCTCGCGGTGGAAGCACATCAAAGCGCCCGGGAAAACGTGGATCTGGTCTTTGGCTTGTCACTCACCGCCGCGTCGCAATTTCCAGTGATCTTTACCGATCCGTCCCAACCCGCCGACCGCACGGTCGTCGCGGGTCAGCCGACGACGTTGGCGGCCGAACTTATCGGTTCTGGTCCGCTCACGTATCAATGGTATAAGAATGCACAGCCAATCTCGGGCGCGAATGGTCCGGCGCTGACCATTAACCCTGTGCTCGCTGCCACGGCCGGCTCGTATCAACTCAAGGTCAGCAACCCCATCTCGACGGACGTGTCGAGTCGCGTGGCTGTTCTGACGGTCGTCAGCACGCCCGTTACCATCACCGATTCGACTCAGCCCGCCGATCAGACAGTGGTGGAGGGCGGTTCGGTCACGTTCAACGTCGTGGCTGCCGGTTCCGCTCCGTTGAGTTATCAATGGTTCAAAGGCGCCAACTCGATTCCGGACGCCAACGCTGCGAGCTACACGATTCCTTCCGTGCAAAAGAGTGATGCCGGTGAGTACCGGGTGATCGTGAGCAATCCGCTGCCTTCCTCCGCCACCAGCCGCACCGCGCACTTGACAGTGACAGCAGATCAGACCGCGCCATCCATTGTGAGTGTGGTGGCCAGCGTGAATCGGGTCATCATTACCTTCTCCGAACCGGTGGACGAAACTTCCGCGGGCCAATCAGCCAACTACTCCTTTGGTAACGGCCTGGATATAACCGCCGCCAGCCGCAGCGCCGAAAATCCTGCTGAGGTCATCCTGACCACGAGCCCGCAAACATTCGGCGTCTTGCACTGCGTCACGGTGACCGGCGTGCGCGATCTCTTCAATAATCTCATTCAACCGGGCACCAGCGCACCTTTTGTCTCGACCATCTTCATCGATGGATCGTTTGATGACTGGGCCACCGTGCCGTTGGCCTACGAAGACGGCGTCGATCAACCGACCGCCAGCGACTACCAGCGCATCTACATCACCAACGACGCCAACCACATCTTCATTCGCGTCACGCTTCACACCCCAAGTGACCTTGGCATTTTCTATAACAACATTTTTATTGATGGAGACAACGCCAGCACGGGCTACAATTTTCGGATTGGATCGGAAATGCTCATCCAGGGCGGCAGCGGGTATCAGGAAAAAAACGGCGGCTTCAATGAAGGAGGGATCAACGGGCTTGATTGGGCAATTCAACCCGGTGGCGCAGGAACGGACTTTGAATTCCGCATCTCCCGCCGCGCAACCTACGCCAGTGACGGCCTCCCCGTCTTCACGGCGCCTGCCATCGGCCTCGTCTTTGATGCGGAGAACACGAGTTTTCAAACGGTGGACACCGCGCCCGATTCTGGCGGGTTACTCTACACGTTCTTCGACGCCCCGGCCACAACCCTGGCACCACTCCGGATTGAGATAGATCCGCTCGGAGACATAACTATCGATTGGTCCGGTCCGGGTGTGTTGCAATCTCGCCCCACCCTTTCCAACGGCCCGTGGCAAACGGTCTGGGACGCGCCGCCACCCTACTTGGTCGGACCGCAGACCACGCAGGCCTTCTATAGACTCTTCCTGCCCTGCCCGTAAACTGACTCACTCCACTGGTTGGTCGAGTTTTTCGGAAGCATCCTGCCAGCCGCCGCCGAGAGCCTTGTAAAGGGCGACTACGGTCAGCAGTTGATCCCGTTCGGTGCGGGCCAGATTCAATTCTGCGGGAAAGAGCTGCTGCTGCGCTTCGAGGACCTCGTAGTAGCTGGCTTTCCCGGCCACGTATCGTTCGGAGGATAGCTTGACGGCCGTTTCCAACGCAGTCACCTGCCGGGCTCTTTGGTCACGAACTTCCGCAAGCCGCTCTCGCGAAGTGAGGGCATCCGAGACATCGCGCAATGCGATGAGCGCGCTTTGCCGGTAACGAAGGGTGGCTTCGTCCCGGGCCGCGCGAGACTGCTTATACTGCCCGATGAGCCGGCCTCCTTGAAAGAGCGGTCCCGTGGCTTCCGCCGCAATGCCCCAGGCGTTGGCGCTTCCAAGCGTGAACGCGGATAATTCGGGGCTGACTTTTCCCATGAGCGCCGTCAATCCAATGCGTGGAAAGAAATCGGCGACCGATTCCCCAACTTGAGCATTGGCGGAGCGCAACTGCTGCTCGGCCTCGCGCACATCGGGCCTGCGCTCCAAGAGGGACGAGGGCAGGCCGGCCGGGATCTCGGGTGGCAGCGTGGACGCGAGTGAAGCGCTGCTGCGTTCGACTGGCCCGGGAGGCCGTCCCAACAAAAGGCTGATCTGATTTTCAGTTCTGGAAATCTCCTCCAGGATTGCCGGAATCGCCGCCGTGGCATCGGCGAGCGCGGCTTCCGCCCGCGCGGCTTCCAAGGCGGACGCGGTGCCACCGGCGACGCGCTGACTGAAGATGCGCAGGCTCTCTGTGAAAGAATTGGTGGTCCGATCGGCGATTTCCAATTCGCGGTCCAGCTCGAGAAGCCGGAAGTAATTATCGGCCACGTCGCTCAGAAGCAGAAGGCGAACTCCGCGTCGAGCCTCTTCGGAGGCGAGAAATCTGGCGCGGGCGCCTTCATTGAGACGCCGCACCCGGCCCCAGAGATCCACTTCCCAGAACGCGTTTAAGGTCGCCGCAGCGGAACCGACGGTGATGGCATTGTTGGCAAACGGCGAACCGAAGACCACGTTTCGTCCGCGGCTGACGGTGCCGCTGTAATTGGCGTTTGGAACGAATTGGGACCGCGCCTGCATCGCGAGCGCGCGGGCCTGTTCGACGCGGGTCAGCGCGATGCGCAGATCATAGTTATTGGTGAAGGCTTCGTGCACGAGTAATTGCAGATGCGTATCCTGATAAACGCGCCACCAATCCCGATCAGCGAAGGACCCGTTCGTGGGCGAGGGGTCACCGCGGAAAACAGCGGGGGATGGCACAGACGGTCGTTGGTAATTTGGGCCGACCGCGCAACCGTTGACAAACACCAAGCACCAAGCTGCGAGGACCAGGGAAACACTTAAAGGCAGAAGGCGGAAGGCAGAATGCAGAATAGTTCGGGACCTGTCCCAAGTTGAAAAGACCCGGCCATAATCGGAAGTCCCTCCGGAACAGGGCGAAAGATGTCGGAGCTTTTTCACAGGTCCGGGCCGGGGGAGCTGAGGGGCGGCGCGGTGCCGGCGGCAGAACCGAGTGCGGGAGCGGGCGCATCTTTTTTCGCCCTGGTCGCGATTTTCTCCACCACATAGAAGGTAACGGGGATCAGGCAGACGGCGATGCCGGTCGCCGCGAGCATGCCGCCGATGACGACCGTGCCGATGATGCGACGCGAGACGGCCCCGGCGCCCGTCGCGGTCCAGAGCGGCACCGTGCCGAGAATGAAGGCGAATGACGTCATCAGGATCGGGCGAAGCCGAATGCGGGCGCCTGCCAGCGCGGCCTCGAGCAGCGGCCGGCCTTTCTCGTATTCCAGCCGGGCAAACTCGACGATCAGGATGGCGTTTTTGGCGGCCAAACCAATGAGCATGACCAACCCGATCTGCGCGAAGACGTTGTTCACCATCCCCCGCAGCCAAAGAGCCGCAAAAGCGCCAAACACAGCTATGGGCGTACCGAGCAGCACGCTGAAAGGAAGGCTCCAGCTTTCGTAAAGAGCCGCCAGGATCAGAAACACGAAGAGCAGGGAGAGGCCAAAAATAGCCGCCGGAGAAACGCCCTGCTGCGCCTTTTTCTCCTGGAATGACATGCCGAGATAGTCGAAGCCCATTTCGCGGGGCATGGTTTGGGCGAAGACCTCCTCCAGCGCCTCAGTCGCCTGCGCGGAACTGTATCCCGGCGCCGCGGAGCCGTTGATCTGCGCGCTTCGATAAAGGTTATAGCGCATGGTGAATTCCGGCCCTGCAAGAGACTTGGTCGAGGTCAACGCCGCCATGGGGACGGCTTCGCCGGCGCGGTTGCGGACATAAAACAAGCCGAGGTTCTCAGCGCGGGTGCGATAATCACCTTCGGCTTGCAGGTAAACCTGCCATTGGCGGCCGAACCGGTTGAAATAATCGATGAAGTAGCCGCCCATGAAGGTTTGCAGTGTCTTGTAAACTTCAGTGAGCTCGACGCCCTCTTTCAGTGCCTTATCGCGATCCACGTCCACGAACACTTGCGGCACGATCGGGAGAAAGGTCGTGTTCAGGCTGGCAATTTCCGGCCGCTTGCGCGCGGCTTCCATAAATTTGCTGACGTTGGCGGCCAGGAATGGGATGTCTCGCCCGGCGCGGTCCTCCAAAACAAAAGTGAAACCGCCCGCCGTGCCAACGCCTTGAATGGCGGGGGGAGGAAAGACGAACGCAATGGCGCCTGGAATTTGCGACACCTTTTTACTGAGGCTCGCCTTGATGGATTGGTAGCTTTCCTCCTTCTTGGTCCGCTCGTTCCAATCCTTCAATGCGATCCAGAGCGAGGCGCTATAGGTGTTACGTGAATAGCTCAGCAAGCTGAAACCGGCCACCGTGCTGCAACTCTTCACGCCCGGCGTAGCCAGAACCATGCTTTCGATCTGATGGCAAATCGCGATGGTGCGATCCAGGGAGGCCGCAAACGGAAGCTGAACATTGGCGTACAGATACCCCTGATCTTCTTCCGGCAGAAAGCCTGAAGGAAGTTTCTTGCCAAAGACCGCAGTGCCGAGCGTGACCACGGCCAGAAACAAGAGGGCGAAGGCCGACTTGTGCATCAAGACGCGGCAAACGCCGACGTAGCCGTCAGTCAGCCGACCATATCCGCGATTGAACAGCTCGAAGAATTTGCCTAACGGTCCTTTGTTCTTTTGCTTTGGTCGTAACAGCAGCGCAGAGAGAGCGGGGCTCAGCGTCAAGGCATTGAAAGCGGAGATCAGGACGGAGATGGCGATGGTGACCGCGAATTGTTGATACAACCGGCCGGTGATTCCCGGAATGAAAACCGTGGGCAGGAAAACGGCGGATAGAATAATGGCGATGGCCACCACCGGACCTGAAACCTCCTGCATCGCTCTGAGGGTGGCCTCTTTCGACGACATTCCTTCTTCGATGTGATGCTCCACGGCCTCGACGACGACAATCGCGTCGTCCACGACCAGCCCGATCGCGAGAACCAGTCCGAACAGAGACAAGGTATTGATCGAAAATCCCAGAAGCGGAAAAATGGCAAACGTGCCCACGAGCGATACCGGAACGGCCAACAACGGAATGAGCGCCGCCCGCCAGCCTTGCAGAAAGACGAAGACGACGATCATGACCAGCGCCAGCGCTTCCCAGAAGGTCTTGCCGATCTCACGGATTCCTTCGGTGACGGCCCGGGTCGTATCGATGGCAATCTGGTATTCGAGATCGGATGGGAAACGCTCCTTCAACTCAGCCATCATTCGCTCCACGCCGCGGGCCGCCTCAATGGCATTCGATCCGGGCAATTGGTAGAGCGCAAGAACTGCGCTTGGTTTGCCGTTGAAACGGCCAACGATGTCGTAATCCGCCGCACCCAGTTCAATCCGCGCGACATCCTTCAGCCGTACGATCGAACCGTCAGAAGTCGCGCGAATAACGATGCTGGCGAACTCTTCCTCCGAGACGAGTCGGCCTTGCGCGCGCACCGTGTAGGTAAATTGCTGCCCGGGCGGCGTGGGACGGCCGCCCAGTTTGCCGGCGGGATTGACCGTGTTCTGGCTGCTGACCGCATTGATGATTTCGGGAACCGTGATGTTCAGCTTGGCCAATTGATCGGGCTTGACCCAAATGCGCATCGCGTATTGACCGGCGCCGAAGACCTGGACCTGGGAAATGCCGGGCACGCGGCTGAGCGGGTCGCTGAGATTGATATAGGCGTAGTTGGCCAGAAACTCTGCAGTGCGGGTCTGCTTGGGTGAGTTGAGCGACACGAGAATGAGGGGCGCGGAGAGGGATTTCTGGACGGTGACCCCGAAGTTGCGCACATCCGCAGGCAGTTGCGACTCAGCCTGGGCGTAGCGAAGCTGCGTCAGGACGTGATCAATATTGGGATCCGTCTTCAGATCAAAGTTCACGAACATGCGCATCAGGCCGTTGTTGGCGTTGATGGAGTACATGTAGTTCATGTTGTCCACTCCGCTCATCTGCTGCTCGATGGGCGTGGCGACGGATTGCTCGATGGTCTGCGCGTCGGCGCCGACGTAGTTCGCTTGAATGAAGATTTCGGGAGGCACGACCTTCGGGAACTGAGCCACCGGCAGCCCCGTCATGGTCACCAGGCCCACGATGACCATGATGATCGAGATCACCATGGCGACGATTGGGCGATTGATGAAGAATTTGGACATGGGGCTATTTCGGTGGAGCGGCGGGAATCGTCCCAGCAACAGGTTCGGGCGGCGCATTGGTCGCGTTCACAACTGTGCCTTCACGCACCTTCTGGGTGCCTTCGACAATGACACGCTGGCCGGCGTGAAGGCCTTCCTGAATGATCCAGTGGGTGCCGATCCGTTCTCCGACCCGCACCACCTGGACATGCACTTGATTGTCCGAGTCGACGACCGCGACCTGATAAGTGCCTTGTAATTCTGACACGGCTTTCTGAGGGACGAGCAACGCACCGGCCGCGAGATCGAATTTCACTCGGATGCGCGCGAATTGCCCTGGGCGCAATGCATAGTTCGGGTTCGGGAACAGAGCGGCTACCCTAAGGGCTCCGGTGGTGGGACTGATCTGGCGATCGGCAGCGTAGATCCTGCCCTTGAGTGGATAGGCCGCGCCGTCCGCCAGGATGAGTTCGAGTTCCAACTGCCGCAGGCGTTCATATCGGTTGCTCTCCGTGGCAAAGAGCTTGGTAAAATTGATGTAAGCCTGCTCGGTCACGTTGTAATAGGCTTTGATCGGGTCAACGGTCGAGACCGTGGTCAATTCGCCTGTGGCGGGTCCGACCAGGTCGCCAATCTGGCCATTGGCGATGCTGGCAATTCCATCGATGGGCGAAAGGATCTTCGTGAAACCAAAATTCAGTTCGGCCTGTTCCACTTGGGCCTTGGCCGCGACCACCGCGGCCTTTGCTTCCAGATTGGCCTGCACGGCATCGTCAAACTCCTCCTGGCTGATGGCTTTGTCTTTGACCAGAGGACCGTAACGCCTCACGTCCAATTCAGTTTTTCCAAGCTTCGCTTCCGCCTGCGCGAGTTGGCCTTTGACTTGGTCCAGGCCGGCTTGAAAGGGCCTTGGGTCGATCTCAAACAAGAGATCACCTTTCCGGATCGGATCGCCTTCGTTGTAATTTTGCGAAAGGAGATAGCCGCTGACTTGAGCTCTGATGTGAGCGTTGACAAACCCTTCCAACGTTCCGATCCATTCGTGATAGATCGGCACGTCCGCCTGGGTGACGGTGGCAACTTCAACGAACGGGACCATCGTCGAAGCGACCTGAGTCTTTTCCTTGCATCCGCTCAGGCAAATGATCGCGGCGGTGAGAAATGGAATGGCATCAATTTGAGTAATGGAACGCCGAGCGCCCGTGGTAGCCCTGCTGCACGTGGAAGAGAAATGGTCCATTGTAGGCCTCGCGATTTATCGGAAGCGCAATAGAAAGCGAATTATCTTCTAAAAAAAAGGCAAAAACTCTCAGAGAGATGAGTTCGCGTTGCTTGCTGGTTTCATACGCCGTTGTTCATTCATTCTGCTCGCATCCCAAGAGCGGGAATTCAACAGAGAACTTCTTGGGCCGAGCAGCCAGATTGCCGAGATGCCGCTTCGCGGCTGCCAGCGATCATAATTCTGCGCTCACAGACAAGAGCGAGAATTCCACGCCCAATGGCCAACAAAAACTCAACAACGAGTCGACTTGCCCGCCTTCCGCGCCGTCACCTCCAGGCTGGTGATGTAATCGCCCGGCCCGCTGCCGGCGGGCAGATGCTCGATGATCTTCTGGTAGAGAGGGTCATTCCAGTCGGTCATCGCCTTCACGTAATCGTTCCTGGGCGTGAGCCGGATCTCCGTCAGCCCAGCCTCCCGCGCCATCCGCTCCGTTTCGCTCTGCAACACCGCCCCCGAAACACACCCGATCAGCGCCTCAATCATTTTCAGAACCTCACCTGGCAGCGGCTTGAACAGAGCAAGGTCCGATACGGCCACGCGTCCACCCGGTTTCAGCACCCGCGCCATCTCCCGCCACACCTGCGGCTTGTCTGGCGACAGGTTGATCACGCAATTGGAAATCACGACATCGACGCTCTGGTCAGCCACGGGCAGGTGCTCAATTTCGCCGAGCCGAAACTCGACATTGTCCAGGCCTGACCGCTTGCGATAAGGTCCGATGTTCTTCCGGGCCCTGGCCAGCATCTCCGGCGTCATGTCCACTCCAATGGCTCGGCCAGCCATGCCCACCTTGCGGGCCGCGATGAACACGTCAAAACCGCCACCGCTGCCCAGATCCAAGACCACTTCGCCTGGCTTTAGCGCCGCCAGCGCGTTCGGATTGCCGCACGACAAACCCAGGTTGGCGCCCTCCGGCAAGGCCGCCAGTTCCTCGGCGCTGTAGCCCACATAGTTGGCCAAAACCGCCGAATCCTCCTCATTCGACCCGCAGCAGCTCACCCCACCGTCGCCGCACCCGGCCTCACCTGTCGCGATCTTGCCGTAACCCTCGCGAACCGCTTGCCTCACACTCTCCGAATCAACCGTTTCTTTCATGTGTTCCTTTCATCGGTAGGGCGCGCCGCCCCAGGACCGAATTTCATCCCGCAACCGCCAATACGCCATCTCCGGCCGGGAGATGTTACGTCAGCTTGGGCGTGTCCTCAAAACCGAAATGCACCACTTCGTTGCCCGGAAAGGAAGGGCAGTTGTCATCGGCTGCCCGCAACCTGGACGTGTGGCAGGTCGGCGTCTCAGCTCCTTTGCCAAGCCAGCCAGCGCCCCATCCACTTTTTCACAGCCGGGGTGAGCCGAGTCCGATTGTAGGCATCACCGCACTGGCGGAGCGCTTCTGCTTGCGTCGGGTACGGATGAACGACCGAAGCCAGTTTGCCCAGACCGATCCGGGCCGCCATGGCCACACTGATTTCACTAATCATCTCTCCGGCGTGGCGCGCCACGATGGTCGCTCCAAGGATTTCATCGCGTCCCTTCTGGACATGGAATTTGACGAAACCATCTTCCTCGCCGTCCAGCACCGCGCGGTCCACGTCCTTGAACTCGCGCACGTAAGTGTCGACTTCCAGGCCGCGGCCGCGGGCATCATGCTCGTAGAGGCCGACGTGGGCAACTTCGGGGTCGGTGTAGGTGCACCATGGCAGCGTGAGCGCGCTGAGTTTTTTCCGACCCAGGAAGAGGGCGTTCTGAATCACGATCCGCGCGGTGAAATCGGCGGCGTGGGTGAATTTCCTTGCCAGGCAAACATCGCCCGCGGCGTAGATGCGTGGATTGGTGGTCTGGAGGCAATCGTTCACCAGAATGCCTTTCAACCGGTCGGATTGTACTCCCACCGCCTCCAAATTTAGTCTTTCGACATTCGGCGCCCGGCCGGTTCCAATCAGAATCTCGTCCACCGCGAAGCTCGCCTCTTTCCCCTGTGATTCACACCAGATAAGTTTACCGGTACCATTGCGCTCGACACGGATAATATTCGCGTTGAGGACCACGGTTATCCCCTCGCGAACAAAAGCCTTCTGCACAATTGCCGCAGCTTCCATGTCCTCGCGGTCGAGCAGGTGAGCATTCTTGTGAAACAGGCTGACTTGAGAGCCCAACCGCTGGAAAGCCTGCGCCAACTCACAACCAATCGGTCCGCCTCCGATGACCGCAAGCCTGGCTGGGCACTGAATGAGATCGAACACCGTTTCGTTCGTCAGAGAGCCGGCCTCAAGCAGTCCCGGGATGGGCGGTTCCACGGCGCGCGCGCCGGTCGCGATGACCGCCCGTTTGAACCGGAGAGTCCGTCCCGCGACTTCCACCGTATCCGGACTGGCAAAGCGGGCCTCACCCAGGAACACATCCACGCCGAGTTTCGTAAAGCGCCCGGCTGAATCATGAGGGCTGAGGCCGGCGCGCAGCTTGCGCATACGTTCCATGACGGCCGGGAAATCGACCCGGACGGGCGAACCCACCCGCACTCCGAATGGACCTGCCTCCTTGGCATCGAACACGGCGCGCCCGGAGCGGATGATGGCTTTGGAGGGAACGCAACCCACGTTGAGGCAGTCCCCGCCCAGGAGATGCTTCTCGACCAAGGCCACCTTTGCCCCGAGACCGGCTGCGCCCGCAGCCGTTACCAGTCCAGCGGTTCCAGCGCCGACGACGACGAGATTATAACAAGGCGCCGGCGCAGGGTTCTGCCAATCAGGAGGGTGAACATAGGAAACGAGGCGCGCATTGTGCGTATCCGCCGGGTTGACCAGGACAGGCTGGGTGCGGGCGCTCATAAGGCCTATGGATTTTGGCCAGTCTCGCTGGCCCTGATCTTTTTTGCCAGAGCTTTGCGCGCCAAGCGCGTGACGAAAACTGTTACCACTACAGTCGCCAGCAGGCCAACGCCGTATAAAACCCACTCGCCGATCGTGCGCTGGCGATGCCCGGCACTGATGTTGACCAGCGAACCAAGGTACACATACATCACTGTGCCCGGCATCATTCCAATCCAGGAAGCCAATACATAGTGGCTCAACTTGACCCGGGTCAGGCCAAAGGCGTAGTTGAGGAGAGTGAACGGGAAGACGGGCGACAGGCGTGTCAAAAGGACGATTTTCCACCCCTCGTCGGCCACCGCTCGGTCAATGGCAGCGAATTTCTCGTGCCTGGCAATCCGACGTGCGATGGCATCGCGCGCGAAATAACGGCCCACCAGAAAGGCGGCTGTGGCGCCAAGCGTGGCGCTAATGGATACGCAGACCGAGCCGAGCACCACGCCGAACAGCGCGCCGGCGCCGAGCGTCAGCACCGATCCTGGGACGAACAAAACCGTGGCCACAATATAAATGCCGACGAAGATCAGTGGTCCCCAGGGCCCCAGCTTGCCAATCCAGTCCAATGCGGCTTTCAACCAGTCCTGGATATGGAAGTGCTTCGCCGCCATCACGAGAGCAGCCGCGCCAACCAAATAGAGAACCCACTTCCAGCGGGAACCGGCGTTGGCAGAAGCAGTTTCCATCTGAGCAGTGGTTTGCCCTGGCGTTCCCATGGCGTTAATACCTTTCGTTCAGGCCGCTTAAGGCTTGTTGCCTATGATCGACCTTGCGGCCAAGGCGGTGACTATGCCGAAGGGCAGGTTTACCAGCAGCAAGTAGAGCGTGAACAGGGGCCCGCCCTTTTGAAGCCCGAAATATCCCGCGCCGCTCATCGGCAGGAAAATCAGAAACAAAGCCAGCACGGGCGCCAGGAAATACAGCAGACCGAACGGGTAGAGCCGCGTCCAGGCCGCCTTGATCAAGAGCCCGAACGGGATACCCCACAACCCACCCCAGAAGAGCGGCCTGTATAGGTCCGGCGACTTCAGGGAGACTGGGGCCTTTACTCCGAGTCTCTCACTGAGCCCCAACCCAAACAAGACGTGGCTGAAAATCACCACAGCCAATGCGCCTATAACTCCCGCGGCGAAGCAGATGGCGACGCGCTGTATTACGGTCAAACCGCGTTCCATCACGTTCTTATCCTTTTCCATAATGCTCTCTTTCCGTGGTTCATAATTCTGCCCACACGGATAACAGCGAGAATTTCACTCGGAATGGGCAACAGGAAATTTGGCGACTTTCGCGGTGCCCTGGAAATGAGGGAGGGAAATTGGCCTTGGCTGCCAATGACCAGAGTTGATGCATCGAGGGCAGTGCTCGAATGATTAGGGTTTAAATGTGAAATTCCATCTGCTGAGTGAGGAGTTGACGCACCTCGGCCACGAGTTGTTCGCGGCTCGTGGCGTCCTTGCCGAGAATGCGGGCCACGTCTCCGCTCAAACGGCGGCGGTCCTCGTTCGTCAGGTCCTTGGCGGTGATGACGATGACGGGCACATGGGCGCAGTCCGCACGGTGCCGTAACTCTTGCATGAAGGTGAAGCCGTCCATCTCGGGCATCATCAGGTCGAGCAGGATGAGACCGGGCACGCCCTGCGCGAGTTCATCCAAGCCGAGACGACCGTTGGCGGCTTCGCGGATCTGCCAGCCTTCCTTGTGCAATGTGCGACGCAGCATTTCGCGGGTGCGCTCGTCGTCTTCGACGATCAGGACGGTCTGTGCCGTGGCCGGCCTGCGGTATTTGTGTAGGACGGCGGCGAGGCGCTGCCAGTCGATGGGCTTGGTGAAATAATCCGCCGCACCCAACGCGAAGCCCATGTTCTTGTCATCGACGATCGTCATCATCACCACGGGGATATCCGCCGTCGCGGGTTCAGCCTTCAACGCGCTCAGCACCGCCCAACCGTCCATACTGGGCATCATCACGTCGAGTGTGATGACCGTGGGGTTGAGCTGTTTCGCCATCTCCAGTCCGGTGCGGCCATCGGCGGCGACTTCGACGCGGAACCCGTCCTTGCCGAGCGAACGCTGCATCAACTCGCGCACCGCCGGGTCGTCATCGATCACCAGCACCAGCGGTCCCCCGGCCGGCGAGGCGCCGGAGGGTTTGTGTATGAACTTCGTCTCCGTCGGTTGTGGCGTGGCGCAAACCTGCACCGGCAGGGTCACAGTAAAGGTCGAGCCTTTGCCGGGCTCGCTCGCCACGCGGATGTCGCCGCCCATGAGGCGGCAGAACTTGCGGCTGATGGCCAGGCCCAGTCCGGTGCCGCCAAATCGGCGCGTTGTCGAGGCGTCGGCTTGGCTGAAGGCTTCGAACACTTTCGACATTTGCTCCGCCGTCATGCCGATCCCGGTGTCAGTGACTTCAAATTGGAATTTCGAGATTTCAGATTTTGCGCGGAGCGTAATGGTTCCGTGCTCGGTAAACTTGCTGGCATTGCTCAACAAGTTGAACAATGTCTGCCGCACCTTGGTGATGTCGGCACGCATGAACCCGATGTCCGCAGGGCAATGGACTTCCAGGCGGTTGCGGTTCATCGCCACCAGCGGCTGGACGGTGGCGCTGACGTCCTCAACCAGCTTCGCCAGGTCGAACTCCTCCAGATATAACGTCATCTTTCCGGCTTCCACCTTGGAGAGATCGAGGATGTCGTTGATGAGCCCGAGCAGGTGTTTGCCGGCGCCATGGATTTTGCGGAGGTCGGGGATGAAGCCCTTCTGGTCGAGTTCCTCGGCTTCCTCCTGCAGCATTTCGCTGTAGCCAATGATGGCGTTCATGGGCGTGCGCAGTTCGTGCGACATGTTGGCGAGGAACTGGCTCTTGGTCGTGCTTGCCTCCTCGGCGACGCGGCGGGCGTCATCGAGTTGCTGGTTCTTGGATTCAAGCGCGTGGGCCGCGGCTTCGGCGGCTTGGCGGGCCTTGTGCTCCTCGGCCAGCAACTGTTCGCGCAGCCGTTCGGCTTCGTGGCGCTTGCGGACGTAGAGCATCCGCGCCACGAAGGCCCACGCCAGCAGACCGCACACGCCCATCCCGCCGGGCACGGTGAACACCGCGTTGCGGTACCAGGGAAGGAACAGCGTGAAGGTGGCCAGCGATGGCTGGGAGTAGCGCAGGTGTTGGTCGAGGTACTGCACGGCGAAGGTGTAGGTGCCGGGGGCGTTGGTGGAAAAGTCTACCGACGTCTCCTTGGCCGGCGCGCGCCAGGGGCCGTTCTGTCTCAGTTGCGCCGCCGTCGCAACGCCCGGCACGAACTGCCAGCGGAACTGTTGCTTTTCCGGCGGCGTGCGGCGATCCACCTGCGCGAAGTTGAAGGTGAGCCGGCTGTCGGTGGCGCGGCTGGGAATTGATTTCGGGTCGGCGAACTCCTGATCCGCCTTGACCTGGAGCCTCGGACGGAGCACGGGCGGCGAACTCTTTTGACAACGGAGGACGCCCTCCCCCGTGGCAATCCACACGGCGCCATCAGCGGACTGGTGCAGGTCGTAGGCGCCGCCTTCGTTGAGAGTTTTGGCGTCGGTCTGGAGCGGCAAGGAGGACCAGCCGGTGCCATCGAAGAGGCTGACTTCACGAGTATGCCCGAACCACATGATGCCGTCGTGGTCGCGAAGAATGCTCAAGGCGTAACTGGCCGAGAGGCCCGAACCGGGGTCATAGCGAGCCATCACGTTCGTCCCATCCATTCTGAGCACCCCACCGATGCCCAGGCCGATCCAGACGCCGCCCTCAGCCGCCGGAGCGAGGGCGTTAATATTTTGAAAGATCAGGTCGCTCCGCTCGCTTACTTTCGTAAAGCGACGTCCGTCCCACCGCGAAAGCGCGCGCGCGCCGGCAAACCAGAGCGCGCCCGCGGCATCTTCGGCAATTCGATGAACATAATTGTTGGCCAGCCCGTTGGCAGACGTGAAGCGCTCGAAACGTTTGCCATCCCAGCGCGAAACGCCGTTTGGTGTGCCGATCCAGATCATTCCGTCGCGGGTCTGATGGAGGGCTTGAACTTGGTTGTCCGCCAGGCCGTGGGCTTTGGTGAAGTTCTCAAAGCGCTCTCCGTTCCAGCGCGACAGCCCGAGGGTACCGCCAATCCACACCGCGCCGTCCCGCGAAACGAGGAGGGCGTTGATGCTGTTGCCCACCAGGCCCTGCGGCGTCCCAAAGTTTTCGAAGCGCCGGCCGTCCCAACGCGACACGCCTTTCGTGCGCGTGCCGAACCATAAATTGGTCTGCCCGTCCTCGGCGATGGTGGAAACGGATCGTTCGGCCAGACCATCGGCGGGCGTGAACTGGACACGGCTGCTGGAATCGTAACTGACCAGACCGCCGTTGAACGTGCCGAACCACATCACGCCGTTCTCATCCTGGTAGATGGCATGGACCCGTGCTTCCGGCAAGCCGTCGGCGGTCGAGTAGTTGACAAAGTTGGTGCCGTCGAAGCGCGACACGCCGGCATTGAACGTTCCAAACCACATGGCACCGTTGCGATCCTGACAAATGGCCAGCACGTAATCGCTCGCGAGACCGTCCGCGCTGGTGAACTTTTCGAAGCGCCCGCCCTCCCAGCGCGCCACCCCACCGCCGGCCGTGCCGACCCAGATGCGGCCCTCCCTGTCCTCACCCAGGCACCAGACCATGTTGTTTGGCAGGCCGTCGCTGGGGCCGAGGGTCTCGAAGCGTTCCCCGGTCCAGCGCGACACGGCCCCCAGCCCGCCGAACCAGACATCGCCTCGGCGGTCGGTGTGGATGCCCTGCACCATGCCCGCCGCCAACCCGTCATTGGTGCCGAAGTTTCGCAACTGTTGGCCGTCCCAACGAGAAGCGCCGGCATAAGTGGCGAACCAGATGTTGCCCTTCCGGTCTTGGGTCATCCCCCACACCTGGTTCGTTGACAAACCGTCCTTCCTGGTGAAGTTACGGAATCGTTTCCCATCCCAACGGGACACACCGCCCTCCCCGCTAAACCACAACGCGCCGTCGCCGGCCTCGATGGCGCGCGGGACAAAATTGTTCACCAGGCCATCGGCGGTAGTGAGGTTGCCAAAACGCCGGCCATCCCAGTGGACGGCGCCGCCGCCGAGTGTGCCCAGCCACATGGTCCCGTTCTTCGTCTCGACGATACTGAAAATCTGATCGTGTGGAAGGCCGTCCTTCTTGGTGTAGGTCCTCCAGGTACCCTTCTTGAATGGCATGGTCTTGAGGTTCACGCCCTCAAACGTCGAGTCGTAACCGATGGCGAAGGTGGCCGCCGAGGCAAGGAGGCTCTGACCTTTGTTGAGGGGCGCGTTGGTCGTTTCCGGAGTGAGCCTGGTTACGTCGGTTGCTCCGGAATTGTTCGCATACACAAACCCGCCCAGCACATGGGCGCGCACTTGATAGCGGGCCGGAGGCACGTGACGAAAGCGGAACTCACCCTTCTCGTCGGTCACCGCAACGTAACGCCCGGCCGCGAGCAGTGGAAACGCGTCTCGGGCCATACCCTCAGAGGACCAGTAGAGTTCGCACCGGGCGCCGCCCATGCCCGCGTTGTAATACTCGATTCGGATGTCGTGCTCTCCGGCGCTCAATTCCGTGTCGGCGGATTTCTGGCCGTAGCCGCTTTCCGCCACGAGCCGGTCGTCGATAAACAGCCGCATATTGTCGTCTGCGTTCAGGTCAAAAGTGACGCCCGCGGGCTGATGGACACGAAGCCGACCCGTCCAGCGGATGAAGACCAGCCCGTTGAGTGGCGTCCGCCAAAGTTCCTGAGCATCGGCCTGGTAGCCAAAGTTCATTTGACGGTCCAGGCGCGTGAAGTCCGGTCGCCGGCTGGCCGGCAACTCCGGGAAGGTCTTCATGCTCTCGTCCATTTGGAAATACTCGCCGTGCAAGCCATCAACGAGTTCAGCGCTGAATCGAAGCTCGCCCACCGCCTGCACGACCACGTTCGGTAAAGGGGAATCATCCAGGGCCACGACTTTGCCGGAAAGTTGTGTGGAGTCGCGGAGGGCCAAGTTGAGGTTCGTTTCGCCCGGCCCGAACCAAAGGTTTGTGCGCCACGCCCCCAGCTCGCCCAACGCGGAAACAACGCGCAGCGTGCAGGGCGCGTGCGACGGGTAGAACGCCAGCCGGTAGACGCCGTCGATGGGCGAGTTCGCCGTCAAGGAGATGCTCGAACCCTGCTTGAATTCGAGTCGCGCGTTGTTCAGCGGCTTGCCGTTGGCGTCCGTGATCGTGCCTGTGAGCACGCAAGGCAGGTCGAGTTCAGCGGGCGACTGAGGAACGTTGGCAGCCACAGTGGATGCGCCATTGTGCAACTCGCTGGGCAGCGCGTTGGGCGTGAAGTCGTTCGTCTCCGAGCCGTCAAAGTTCCACAAACTCGCCAGCCCAGATTCGGTCCCGGTGAGCCGTGCGAACATGTTCGCGCGAATCTGTTCCTGGGAACGCGCCGTGACCCACACGCGCACTTCGTCCATCTGGCCGCGAAAGTAATCGTCGTGGGTCCCGAAGGAACGTCCAAGGTAGAAGCGGTCGTCGTTGCCCGGGGTCCCGAAGCTCCCGGCAAAGGCGCTGCGGCCCACCAACAGGCCGTTCAGATAGAGCTTCATTCCCTGCCGGCCGGAGACGGCGGCAAGGTGGAACCACTGATTGGTTCGAAACACTTGTAGTGCGATCACCTTCTCCGAACTGCCTGAGCCGGCCTGAGAATGGATGACGAATTCCACCGATCCCAGGTTGGTTTTCCCGCCCGAGGCGACCCGCATATCCTGGTCCAGCTTGCCAAAATCGAAGAAGCGCGCCTTTTCCGTAAACTGGTCCCATTTGATCCAGGCCTCGACCGTGGCTTCCTCCAGCGCGCTGAAGACCTGGGAGGGAAGTCTGACGTAGGCGTTGGTTTCGCGCAGTTGGAGGACTCGGTTCGGTGTCACCGAGGGCGCCTTGGGCGAGCGCACCGCCACCTCGAAGTTCATTCCCGTCATCTGGCTGCCCATCGCCATCTCCACGGCTCGGCCGTCATTGAGCAGCACCGGGCCAACCGGTGTCTGCGCCCGCAGTCGGTAGGCGTCCGGGGCAGGAATCCTGAAATGGTAATTGCCGTTGGCATCGGTCAGGGTCGCTGCCGCCAACGTCTTGCCCGGGCCGCGCAGCAACTCCACTTTCGCCGCGGCCTGCGGTTGATTGTCGCGCGAGAAGAGCTGGCCGGAGAGCGTGGTTTCCGCCAGCAAGAAATCCCACGAATGGGTCTGCCGCTCAAAAAACAACACGTTGGTGCGCGCGGCGCCGAGGTCGCTCCAGACGACGCGTACTTCGTAGGGCCGGCGGTTCGCAGGGAAAACCAATTGATAGTCGCCCGACAACTCGGTGCGCACGGTGACCACGCTCTTGCCATCCTGATGAACTTGTACTGCCGCGCCCGAGAGCAAACGACCTTCGCGATCGGTGACCCGGCCGGCCAGCATAACTGCCTCGACGCGGCGGATGGTTTCCGGCGTCGGCAGTTCTGCCTCGATGATCTTCGCCCTGCCCATGAGCTTCCCGTCACGATGGCCGGGCGCCCGGTCCTTTCCTGTGCCATCGTCAAAGTTCCAATAACCGACCAGGCCTGGTTCCTTGCCGGTGAGCGGTTTGAACATGCCATCGCGAATCTGTTCCGGCGTGCGTGCGTGGTTCCAAACGCGCACCTCGTCCATCTGCGCCGACGTGGTCGGGTCCGTGGACCCATAATTGCTCTTACCTAAGTAATTCTTTCGCCCAACCAGCCCGGCGAAGCTGCCTTGCCAGGCATTGGTACCCACGAGCGTACCGTTGAAATATAAGGTGGCACCGCCCGGCCCACTCACTGCGGCGATATGAAACCATTCGTTCGAGCGGAGAATCCCCGCGACCGCCGTGCGATGCCGCGTGCCGTCTGGCGCGACGATGAGAAAGATTAACTGCTCCTCATCCGGCCGGACATACATCTCGCGGTCGTGGTCACCGAAGTCGAAGAAGCGATCGGTGCGTCGCAGTTGTTCCCACTTCACCCAGCCTTCCACGGTCGCTTCGGTGAGCGAATCGAAAGTGTTCGGCGGCAGTTCCAGGTAGCTCTTCGTGCCGTCGAGCTGAAGGACGCGGTTGGCAGCAGCGGCCGGTTGGGCGTGCAGGGGGTGGACCAAACCAAGCCAGAGAAGAGCCAAGGCGTAACCACTGCAGAGCAATGGACCGCGACCTGGCAGGCCGTGACCTATTTCCGTTGTGTCGGCGACAGTACGCATTTCAAGCCCACTGGGCTGCTTGGTTTCTTGGACGGACCGGGACGGACCGGGGAAGGTTAACTGCAAACGTTGAACCTTGGCCAGCTTTGCTTTCCACGGGGTCGCTGCCCATCTCATCGGCACCGTTGGCGTCGGACTGTCCTGATTTGGCTGTAGCGGCGGTCTGCGACCGCCGCTGGTGCGCGAAGAGGAGCCGGAAAGGCGGCGGTCATAGACCGCCGCTACAGTTCGCGATTCAAATTAGGACACTACCCTTGGCGTCTGCTTAGGGATCGCTTTTTTCTCTTCCTCCGGATCCCTGGCTCTCCGTTTCCAGCAGGTTGGAACGGGCTTTTGACCGTCGTTTCTCGTTTCCGCTTTGCGCCCGCCGCTGAGATCCACATAGTCCCGGCCCATGTTTGATCACTGGTGGCCCTCACGCCTGCTGGGTGCGGCAAGCGGGTTGGATCCGCGTCCGGCGATGATGCTACCGTTTGTGCTTCTGCTGGTGTGCATCGCCGCGATGCCATTTCTTCAAAAGGAATGGTGGGAGTCTCATTATGCCAAAGTGGCGACGGTGTTGGGGGCGGTGCCAGTGCTCTATTATGCGGCGGCGTTGCACGCGCCCGGGCGCTTGCTGCAGGTGGCGCACGAATACGTGAGTTTCATTGCCTTGATCGGGTCGCTCTACGTTGTGTCGGGCAGCATTCATATCCGGGTGCGCGGGGAAGCCAAGCCCTGGGTCAACTGCGTCTACCTGTTGGCAGGGGCGTTGCTCGCGAACGTCATCGGGACCACGGGCGCTTCGATGTTGCTCATTCGGCCGTGGCTGCGCATGAACAAATATCGCATCACGTCTTATCACGTGGTCTTTTTCATCTTTATCGTGAGCAACATTGGAGGTTGCCTCACGCCGATCGGGGATCCGCCTTTATTTCTGGGTTATCTGCACGGTGTGCCCTTTTGGTGGGTCATGGAACAGGGCTGGGCGGCGTGGGCCATGGCCCTGACCGGGTTGCTGGCGGTCTTCTGGGTGCTGGACCGGCGAAATTTTAGGCGGGCCAGCCAGCTCGTGCGAGATCGGGAAACGGCCCATGAAACGTGGAGCTTCGACGGCTTGCGCAACCTGGCGGCGCTGGGTTTGATCCTGGCGGCGGTGTTTTTGCGTCGACCGCCCGGCCTGAGCGAGGGGCTGATGGTCGCGGCGGCCTTGGGAGCCTATTTCACCACGCCGCGACGGATCCATCAGGCGAATGATTTCAGTTTTGCGCCTGTGCGGGAAGTCGCCTGGTTATTCGCCGGCATCTTCGCCACGATGATGCCGGCTCTGGACTATCTGGAGAGCCACTCCGCGCAGGTCGGCCTCGATTCGGGTATGAAGTTATTCTGGTTGACTGGTTCGTTGTCGTCGGTGTTGGACAATGCGCCCGCCTATTTGACCTTTTGGGCCGCCGCCATGGGCCGGCACGGCCTGAGTGTTCAATCCCGCGCGGATGTCCAAATGTTTCTCAGCCAACAGGAACACGAGTTGCTTGCCATCTCATTGGGTGCCGTGTTTTTCGGCGCCGTGACCTACATCGGCAACGGGCCGAACTTCATGGTCAAAGCGATCGCCTCCCAGGCAAAAGTCAAAACACCCACGTTCTTTGGCTATGTGCTGCGCTACGCGCTGCCGGTCCTGATGCCATTGTTCGCGATCGTTTCCATTTTGTTCTTTTCCCGATGGCGCCCCTTCTGAGTGCGGAGTGCGGAGTGCGGATTGCGGCGCGGAGTGCGGACTGCGGAGTGCGGACTGCGGAGTGCGGAGTGCGGAGCGCGGGGTGGCTGCACGCTGCAGCATCGATCTGCGCCCGCTCCTACGAACCATCCCGTTGGAGCTCGTGACGGATTGGACTGGCCGTTCATTGGAGTCGGAAGGCCCCCTGGCGCCCGCGCGGCATCCGGCCCAAATGCTGGGCCAGAAACAAGCCGAGGAACCGTTCGAGCTCGCGGAGCGCGGCCGGCGCCGGGCGCAGTCCGGCGAGCTGCGGCCAATCCAGGGAAAGGAGTTGTGCCAGGATTGGCCTGGCGGTTTCGCTGAGGCGGCTGCGGTCGGACTGGGGGGACCAACCGAGTTCGTGCAACGCGCGCGCCTCGAAAGCCAGCAGACCCAGCTCCGATGCCGCGTCCTCCTCCAGATGGTTGAGCCAGGAATTGAACAAATGAAAAAGTTCGGGCAAGGGGGTCTCGGTTTCGGTGGCCAGTTCGAGGAGCGCCACCGCATACGCGGCCTGTTGCAGGCGGGTGATGTCCCGGCGCAATGCCGGATGGGTCTGGCGCAGCACCGCTTCCCGGAGCGTGTGCAATTCGGAGCGTCTGCTTCTGCTAAAGGTGAAGTCCATGGCATGAAACAGATCGAGCTTGCCGCGAAGCGGGGATTGGGGCCGGCGCGCTCCCTTCGCCACCGTCGCGAGGCGGCCGTAATCCGAGGTGATCCAGTGAACGATCAGACTGGTCTCCGTAAGCGGGCGGGTGCGCAAGATGATGCCGCTGCTACGTTCTTCAGGCACGGCGGGAGCGGAGGTGGGGACGGTGCGGTCGTGGTGGTCGACGCGCCAGGCTTGCCAGCGGCAACACGGCCGCCAGCTGGCGCAGCCGCCGATTTTCAGCCTGCTTCATCCGGCGGCGGGCTTTGGGCTGGCCGTCCTCGTAGCCGCGCAGATGGAGAAGTCCATGGATCAAGTAACGAGTGAGCTCGAGTTGCCAGGTGGTGTGAAAGAGGGCGGCTTGCGCGACGGCTTGGCGCAGGGAAAGGAAGATCTCGGCGCAAAGGGCGGTTCCTGGCTGCAGGCGTTTCGGCATCGCGGCGGGCTCGAGACGGGCTGAATCAAAGAGGCCGGACTGATCGAAAGTGATGACGTCGGTGGGGCCGTGATGGCCAAGGAACTGGCCGTTTATTTGGGCCATCTCCGGATCATCGACCAAGTGGAGGCAAAGTTCGTAATCCTGGATGGCCAGATCCACTTCGACCAGACGCCGTGCGATGCGGCGGAGCAACGGAACATCGACGACGCGCACGCGCTGTCGACTGCGAATGCAAAGCAAACGCGGCATGCGAGTCGTGATCACGCGGCCGGGGGCCAGGCGCAGGTCATGATTCGCCTGGCCGGCTGCGAGTTCATGTTGGCTCCCCGCGATGGATTTCGTAGGCGGAGATGATGCGCTGAACCAGGGGATGGCGGACCACGTCGCGTTTGTGGAATTCGACCAACGCGATTCCTTCGACCGTGCGCAGGGCGATGCGAGCCTCGATCAAGCCGGACTTTTTCTGAGGAGGCAGATCAATCTGGGTGATATCGCCGGTGATGACGGCCTTGGAGCTGTAGCCCAGACGGGTCAGGAACATGAACATCTGTTCGGTGGTCGAGTTTTGGGCTTCGTCCAGGATAATGAAGGCGTGGTTCAGGGTGCGGCCGCGCATGTAAGCCAGGGGCGCGATCTCGATGATGCCGCGCTCGCGATGCTTCTGAATGTCCTCGGCGGGCATCATGTCATAAAGCGCATCGAGCAAGGGACGCAGGTATGGGTCGATTTTTTCGTAGAGATCGCCGGGGAGAAATCCGAGCGCTTCGCCGGCTTCAACCGCTGGGCGAGTCAGGATGATCCGGGAGACTTTTTCTTCGCGCAGGGCGGAGACCGCCATGGCCATAGCCAGATAGGTTTTGCCGGTTCCGGCCGGGCCGATGCCGAGGGTGACGTCGTGCGTGCGAATGGCTTCGATGTAACGCTTTTGACCGGGCGTTTTGGGGACGATGTTGGCTTTTTTTTGCGACGTCTGGATCCGGTCAGCGTAGAGCTCTTTGAGGGCGGCCACGCCTTCATTTTGGACCACGCTCAGCGCATGGGAGAAATCGCGGGCGCGCAGGGGATGGCCTGCTTTGAGCGCGGATTCCAGCACCTGGAAGAGTTGTTTGGCCCGTTCGAGAGCGTCTTCGGGTCCTTCCAGTTTAATCCAGCCATCGCGGGTGGTGGCTTTGACGCCGAGGAGTTGTTCCAGCGCGTGGAGGTTCTGCGTGTCGTTATTGAGCAGTTGCTGGGCGAAACGCGCGTTCTCGAAATGCAAAGTTTCCGTGGCCATGAACGGGAAAACGTGGCTAAGCCGGCCCGGGGGTGGGGGTGGGGGTCATTGGCGTAAAGCATCCCGCAATTGAGCCGCCAGTTCACGCAACGCTTGAGGCACGACCGTTGTGCTGCTCAACACCGGCATGAAATTGGTGTCCCCGGTCCAGCGCGGAACCACATGCAGGTGGAGATGCTCGGCAATGCCGGCTCCGGCGACCTTACCGAGGTTGACTCCGATGTTAAACCCGTCCGGCTTCATAACTTGGCGCAAGGCGGCCAGACAGCGGCGCAACAACTGCATCAAGCCGAGCAACTCATCATCGAGCAGTTCCGAGAAATCGGTCACTTGCTTGTAGGGCACGATCATGAGGTGACCGCCATTATAAGGGTAATTGTTGAGCAAGGCGTAGCAAGTGCGGTCCCGGGCGATCACATGATGAACCTCGTCTTCGTCCGACCTGGCAATGCGCGTGAAGAGACTCACCTCTGAAGCGGGCGGCTTGGGCGCGAGGATATACTGGATCCGCCACGGCGCATGCAGGCATTCCATGAGGGCAGGGTAGGGACCCTACCAGGGAATGTCAAAACTGGAGCGGGCCAAAATCTTCGTGGCGCGTCAGGCGGCCGCCAACTTCTTGGCCACGAGGCGGGAGCGCAGGACCTGGGTGATGGCTTTGACCGTCAGTTCAATGAACATGAAGGGTTTTGCGATCAGGTCAGTGCCCCCGCTGAGGCTCGATTTGGCGCGGCTCTTGAAGTCGGTCAGGCTGGTGACGAAGATGATCGGGGTGTTTTTGTTGGTGGGCAGGCTTCGGATCTTGCTGCAGAGCTCGAAGCCGTCCATGCCCGGCATCTGGACGTCCAGCAGGATCAAGTCATACACCGTTTCGTTCGCCATCTTCAGCGCGACCACGGGGTCTTCCACGCAGGTGGATTTGAGGCTGGCTTTGTCCAGCGCGTAACTGATAGCGCGACGAGAAAGGATCTCATCGTCCACGACCAGGATCTCCGCTGGGATAAAGTCGCCGCCGCGCGGTTTGGAGACTTTGAAGAGTTCGCCGACGAAATCAATGGAATGCGCCACCGTCCGGAGGGTGGAGGCGTTGATGTTCTTTGGTTTTTCGCTGAGTTCCCTGAGCAGGACTTCCAAGGCGGCGGTCATCTGGGCGATGTCCACGAACCCGGCGATGCCGGCGCTGCCGGTGAGGGCGTGGACCTTGCGGTAGAGCTCGAGCAGATGAGGTTCGCGGGCTTTGTCATCGGTGGCCTTGGTAAAGTCCTGCAGATGTTTACGGAAGGCAGCCAACGTTTCATTTTTGGCCGCCATGAAGTTTTGGCACAACTCGGCTTGGAACGCCGAATCTTCCGGGGAACTTTCCTGACGATCCTCCTGGAGTGGGGATAGGCCGGGCCGGCCTGCGGCCCGACTGGGGGAATAGGGAGGCAGGCTGCTCGTCGGCCGGGAGGTTGGCTGATCCGCATTGTAGCCGTAATTGGCGGGCGGCGGAGGGCTGCCTTGGTTCGGGTTATGAAACGAGGGTTGGCTTATGGTCGAGAGAGGGTTCGTGCTGGGGGTCTTGGGGGTCTTGTTGTAGTAGGACGTGTTGCTTCCCTGTTGCGGAGTGGAGGGCGGCCCGTAGTTGCCAAAGCCGCGATCGATGGTGCCGCCGTTCAGAAGGACGTGCAGAGCGTCCAGGATTTGGCGTGGGGTGAGCGTGGCTTTGTTGAACACGTGGGAAGCGCCGGCCGAGTAGGCCTCCTGGATCATGTTCGGCACGAAGGCGTTGGTAAACACGACAGTCGGCACGCTGCTAAATTTGGGCTGAGCGCGGATTTTCTTAAGAATCTCCACCCCGTTCATCTTGGGCAGCATCAAATCGAGCAAGATACCGTCCGGATTGAATTCATGGACGCGATAGAAACCCGACTGCCCATCCGCACACGTTTCCACGTAGTAGCCCCCCTTCTCCAGGCGGGTCTGATAAATGTGGGCGACGATCGGGTCGTCCTCGATAATCAGGATTTTCTTCATAACGATGGCGGTGATCAGCCGGCGAGGGCGATGGGCTTGTGAGTCTGGAGAAAGCTCTGCAATCGTTCGAACTCGCGCTGCACCGAGGGCAGCAGTTGGGTGGCTTCGCTGAGCTTGTTTTCCTGAGTGAGGTGTTCGAGTTGGCGCAGCAGCGGCACGATCGCGATCATGCCGCAGGTGGCACTGGCGCCGGCGGAACTATGCGCGATGCGGGAGGCCTGTTCTGCGTTCGCTTCGGCCAGAGCAAGGCGCAACTGCTCCAATTGTTCCGCGGTTTGGTTGACGTAAAGGGTGACCAACTCGTTGAAATTCTCCGCGTTGCCTCCGGCGAAATCGTTGAGCCGTTCCAGATCGACGGGGGGAGATTCCACCACCGGGCCGCCCAGCTCGGCGGAAGGTTGCAGAACGGTCAACACCGGGGCGGCAGCTGGGAGGCTGGCAGGAAATTCCGGGGTCCCGGGCAGAGCGGCAGATTTGGCCCGGCTGGCGTGCTTTTCCAGGACGGCCTGTAGTGCTTCAGGACGCACCGGTTTGGGCAGATAATCGTCCATGCCTGCGGCCAGGCATTTTTCGCAATCCCCTTGCATGGCGTTGGCGGTCATGGCGATGATGGCGATGGGACGATGGAGCGGCTCACCGGCTTGGGCGACCTGCTGGCGTTGGCGGATGCGACGGGAAGCTTCCAGCCCGTCCAACTCGGGCATCTGAACGTCCATGAGTATCACGTCATAAGGTTTTTGTTCGACGGCGCGGATCGCGTCCAGGCCATTATGAGCGATATCGGCTTTATAGCCCAGTTGCTGAAGCAGTCGCAGAGCCACTTTTTGGTTGATGACGTTGTCGTCGGTCAGCAGGATCCGCAGGGGCAGCCGGTTGGCCATGGAGGCGTCCAGGCGCGAGGAGGCAGGTTGAGCTTTTCTTTCCTCGGGCTGATTTCCGGACCGCAGCTGAAGCAACGCATTTTGCAACAAGGCAGGCCGGATGGGCTTGTTCAAGAGAAGCGAACGCGAAGGCGACGAGGGAGTCGGTCGCTGACCTGGCTGGCTCAGGAAGATGATGGGCAGGTCAGCGAGGCGCGAGTTTTTGCGCAATTCCACGGCCAGATTCACCTTGTCTGAGCCGCGAATGCCCGTGTCGATGAGGGCCAAGTCGACCTTTGCGCCGGCGCGAATCTGATCGAGGGCATGTTGGGCAGTGGGTGCTTCGACCGGGATCATGCCCCAGGCGCGGATCTGTTCGGCCAGCACCAAGCGGACCGTCGAGTTGTCCTCCGCCAGCAGCACGCGCAGTCCCACCAGAGCCTCTTGCCGCTGATGCAACGGCCCCGCCCTGGCCGCGGCCGTGGGCGTCGGGGCCGGGATCGTAAAATGGAAAGTCGAGCCTTTGCCTTCCTCGCTTTCGACCCACATTTTCCCGCCGATGAGTTCGACCAGGCCTTTGCTGATGGTCAGCCCCAGCCCGGTGCCCCCGAACTGGCGGGTGATCGAGCTGTCGGCCTGGGTGAACGACTGGAACAAACGGTCCAGGCGATCTTGGGGGATGCCGATGCCGGTGTCGCGCACGGAGAACAATAATTCGTGCACTGAGGCCGGGGCGCCGGCCGCCGCGGGAGCAGGCGTGGCGTGGGCGGGCGTGGCGTGGGCTGGAGCCGGCAGGGGTTTCGAGCCGATCTTGACCAGGATTTCGCCGGCGGGCGTGAACTTAATGGCGTTGCTGATCAAGTTGACCAGGATTTGGCGCACGCGTGTGACGTCCCCGATGATCTGCTCGGGAACTCCGGCCGCGAGTTGATAGGCCAGATCGAGGTCTTTCTCGGCGGCCTTGGGCGCCAACAGCTCGAGAGTTTCTTCGATGCACAGCCGCAGATCAAAAGGCTGATGTTCCAACTCCATCTTGCCCGACTCCAGCTTGGAGAGATTGAGGATATCGTTGATGATGGTGATGAGCGACTCGCCGCTCGTGCGGATGGTATCCACGAAGTCGCGCTGTTCCGGGCCGAGATCAGTCTGAAGAAGAAGGCCCGTCATCGCGATCACGCCATTCATGGGCGTCCGAATCTCGTGGCTCATGTTGGCCAGGAAATCAGCTTTGGCTCGGGCGGATTCCTCGGCGGCGATGCGCGACTTGTCCAGGGCCAGGTTGAGCTGGCGCAGCTGGCGTTGCAATCGTTGCAGGCGCAGGGCGGCCCGCACCCGGGCGCGGAGTTCTACTAATTCGAACGGTTTGGTGACGTAATCGTTGGCGCCCAGATCAAAGCCGCGCAGTTTGTCGGCCGTCGAGTTTCGGGCGGTGAGCACGATGACGGGCAGCTGCTGTTCGGGGGGCGGCTGGCGTAGCCGGTTCAACAATTCCCATCCATCGGTGTCGGGCAATCCCAGATCCAGAAGCACAAGATCGAACGCGTGTTGGGCGATGCGTTCGAGCGCTTCCGGAACTGAGCGCGCCTGGGTCAAGGAGATCCTGTCCTCGACCAGAGCGGTGCGTAGCGTGTCACCCAGCTTCGTTTCGTCCTCGACGAGCAGCACGTGAGCGTGAGGCGGGGCTGGGAAGATGTCGGGAGAAGGTTCCATACCTAGGCCTGCAGTTCCGTCTCCAATAGCCGACAGACATGGGCAAATTCCTGACTGACCTCGGCCAGAGTCGCGGCGGAGTCGGCGTCGCCGTTTTTGGCCTGCTTCTCGAGCGTGGAACACAGTTGGGCGAGCCGGCGGGCGCCAAGGTTGCTGGCACTGCCTTTGAGCGCGTGCGAGTCGGCAGCTAACGCGGGGAAAGCTGCCGTCGCCACCGCTTCGTCCATGCGAGTCAGGCGCGGCCGGGCATCGCGCAAGAACAATTCGATAAGTTCGCGGAGTGGGTCGGGCTGTCCTGGCTCGCGCAGTTCACGCAAGCCGTCGAGGATGCTGCGATCGAGAGATTCGGGGCCCAGTTCGGCGCTGAGGTCGGCGTCGGAGGTCGGTGGACCTGGCTGCAGCCGAAGCAGCGCCCGTTGCAGCACGGCGTCCAATTCGTACAGATGCAGCGGTTTGGTCAGGTAATCATTCATGCCCAGACGCAAGCAACGTTCCCGGTCGCCTTCCATGGCGTTGGCGGTGAGGGCGATAATGTAAGGCGCCGCCCTCAGGTGGATGTAGGAATCCGTCGCCCCCTGGCGAATCCTGCGCGTGACTTCATAACCGTCCATCTCGGGCATCTGGCAATCCATGATGATGATGTCGTAGGGAACACGCTGAAGTGCGTCCAACACCTCGTTCCCGTTCGAGACGGCATCGGCCGAAAAGCCCAACTTCTTTAGCTGTTTAAGGGCAACACGTTGGTTTACCTCGTTGTCCTCGGCTAGAAGAATGCGGACACGGTAAGTGGCGGGGTGGATGGGCGCGGCCGGAACGATGTCCGTGTCGGTCGACAGACCGGACAAGGCGCCGCTGGCGCTAATGACATCGATGAGACACTCCAGCAACCGGGATTGTCGGATGGGTTTGACCAGGCAGGCGGAGATGCCCGTGGCCTTCATCGTATTGGTGTTCACCCGGTTCAACAGAGTGGTGAACATGATGATCCGGCTTTGCGCCAGGTCCGGAACATTCTTGACGCTCTGGGCCAGGCTCAGGCCGTCGGACCCGGGCAGGTCCAGATCGATCAGGAGCAAGGGATAAGGCCCTCCGGCGGCCGCGGCTTGCTGGATGAGTTGCCAAGCCTCGGCGCTGGTGGAAGCCAGGTCGACGCGCATCTGCCAGCGCTGCAATTGCTCCTGCAGGATCGACCGGTAACTGGTGGTGTCATCCACCACCAACACGCGCAGGCCGGCCAGTGAACCCAGTTTGTCGGCCAGCGGCGGCGGCGGCGGATTGGGCTGTTTGTCGAAGGGAAGTTGAAACCAGAACGTGGATCCTTGCCCGGGCTGGCTTTCGACTCCGATGGTGCCGCCCATCAAAGTGACGATTTGTTTGGAAATGGTCAGCCCTAAGCCGGTGCCGCCGTATTTGCGCGTGGTCGAGCCGTCGGCCTGGGTGAATTCCTGGAAAATCCTGGACATGGCCGCGGGCGGGATGCCGATGCCGGTGTCCTTGACTTCGAACCGGGCCAGGACGCGACGGGGTTCCTCCTGCACTGGAGTGACGCGGACGAGCACCTCGCCTTTCTCGGTGAATTTGACTGCGTTGCTGAGCAGGTTGGTGAGCACCTGGCGAAAGCGGACCGGATCGCCGAGGAGGGAAGCGGGCATGTCGGGGTCGATCCAGCAAGCCAGTTCGATGTCTTTCTTGTGAGCCCGTTCGGCGAGCATCTCGGCGCCGCTTTCCACGGCTTCCCGCAGATCGAACTCGATGTATTCCAGGGTCAGTTTGCCCGCCTCGATCTTGGAAAAGTCGAGGATATCGTTGATCACGCTCAGCAACGTTTCGGTGCTGGTGCGAATGGTTTCGACGTAATCGCGTTGCTCGGAGCTCAGGCGGGTGTCGGAGAGCAGGCCGGTCATGCCGGTAATGGCGTTCATCGGGGTGCGGATCTCGTGGCTCATGTTGGCGAGGAACTGCGCCTTGGTGCGGGCGCTTTCCAGGGCGGCTTCCCGGGCCCGTTCCCGCTCCAGCTCCGCCTGCTTGCGGGCCGTAATATCTTCCACGATCCCTTCGTAATAGGAAAATCGGCCCGCGGCGTCATTGACCGTGCGTGCGCTCTCGGAGATCCAGATCACCGATTTGTCCCGTCGATAGACTTGCGATTCAAAGCCGCTCACGGCCCCCAGCTCGCGCATCAGCCGGCTGAATTCATTGCGCCGGTTCGGGTCGACATAGAGTTGATGTTCGATGTCCGTCAGCGCCGTGATCAACTCCTCCGCCGTGGAATAGCCATAAAGCCGAGCCAAGGCCGGATTCGCGCTCAGAAAATGCCCGTCGGGCGTCGTCTGAAAGATCCCTTCCACCGAGTTCTCATAGATCGTTCGGTATTTTTCCTCGGCCTGGCGGAGCAGACTCTGTTCGACCGCCAACTGATCCTCCATGCGCCGCCGCTGGGTCACATCCCAAAAGATGCCCTGGATCCCGATGACCTTGCCGGAGGCGTCCTGCAAGGGGGTCTTGATCACGTGGACGAACAATTTTTCCCCGCCCGGTCCTTGGTGAGCTTCGACCGTATCCAGGTTCTCTCCGGTGGCCATGACCCGCAGGTCGTCTCGATGATATTTGGCCGCCAATTCAGCCGGAAACAGGTCGAAGTCGGTTTTGCCGATAATCTCTTCCGACGATCGGCCGATCGACTGGCAGAAGCGCCGATTGGCAAAGGTGAACCGGCCCTGGGCGTCCTTGCGCAGAATATTTTGCGGCAGCGTTTCCACCAGCGTTTGATGAAACGCCTCCGAAATCCTCAACCGTTCCTCGGTCTCTTGATGCTCGCCGATGCTGCGCGCCAGTTCCGTCAAATGACGGCGCAATTCCAGATGCGTCATCACTTGCCGCGTCAGCGTCCGCAAGGCTTCCATCTGTTCGGGCTCGAGCCGGCGCGGCTGTCGATCCATCACGCACATCGTCCCCAGGGCAAAACCGTCCGGGGTGATCAAAGGCATGCCCGCGTAAAAGCGGATGCCCGGGCCTCCGGCCACCAGCGGGTTGTCTGCAAACCCCTCGGCCTGGCGCGTGTCTTCCACCACGAACAGATCCTGTCCGAGGATACTGTGCGAACAGAACGAATACTCCCGGGGACTCTCCTTCAGATCCAAGCCGAAGCGCGATTTGAACCACTGTCGTTTTTCATCGAGCAGTGTGATCAGCGAGACCGGCGTTCCGCAAATGTGCGCGGCCAGACGGGTCAAGTCGTCAAACGCAGGCTCCGGCGCCGTATCCAAAACGTGGTAACGCCGCAAGGCGGCCAGACGTTCAGGCTCGTTCTGAGGCAACGGTGCAATCTTCACAGCTCTTCGCGATCGATCCGGTCTTTCTATTGTTTATCGGCGCAAGTTCCACCGGTTTCACCCTGGCCACGCGCCGACCAGGCTGCGTCCGCCAGCCGCTCTTGTGCCGGAGATCGGTTCCACCTTCTCTTTCTCATTCGCAAGCAGCCTTGGCAAGCCCGCCGAAGGGGCCTGGGGCGTGTCCAGGCACTGCCACTCCCAAACCCAGCGTGGATGACCATCATCAGGCCAGACCCGGCGTGGGCGGTGCAACGGCCATCCCGAGGTAACGCTTGACGGTCCGCCGATCCAAATTGGTTCGTCGCGCCACCTCTTCAATGGTCTGATGACGTTCGTGCAGAAGCTGACAGTAACCCGCCAGCAAGGCATCGGCATCAAGGGTTCCCTGTTCGACCTGGGCCAGCAACCGACTGCGCAGATCCGGGCCGGCGGTTGATCCTTCGCCTCGATAACGGCGCGTCAGGAGAATACGACGGATGGCTTGCTCGAGTTCACGAACGTTGCCCGGCCAGGAGTAGGCGGGTGGCACTTCCTGGTGCAGAACCTCCAGCACGAGTGCGACCAGGTCGGGCACGGCCTGCCCAGTCAGGCGATGCAACAGATGTTCGACCAAGCCCGCCAGTTCCTCCGGCGCTTCCTCCAACCGCTGGCGCAAGGGCGGAACAGTCACCACGTCTGAACACAAGCGATAAAAGAAATCATCCCGAAACAATTTGCCTGACCGCAGGGCTTCCAGGGAACGATTGGTTGCGGCGATGACCCGGCCGCGGAACCGTTGAGTTTGGTGGCTGCCAACCGGCGAGAAGGTGCGTTCCTGAAGGACCTGCAACAGTTTGATCTGGATCGGGATGTTCACTTCACCAATCTCATCCAGGAAAATGGACCCATGCGCGCTGCAGCGCGCGAACGCGCCCTGATGACTCGCCACCGCCCCGGTAAAGGCGCCCTTGCAATGACCGAACAGCTCCGACTCGATCAGCGTTTCCGGAAACTGCGAAAGATTCAGAGCCACGAAACTGCGCTGAAAACTTTCCTCGAAGGTGCCCTTGTGCTCCGCAAATGGAATGTAACCGCTCCGGCCAATCGCCGCCGCCGAAGCCCCTTTGCCCGTCCCGGTTTCGCCCAATAACAACGTGGAGAAATCCTCCATCCGATTCCACAGATACTGATCGTAACAACCAATATCGTGCGTGAACACCGTGTCCCACAATTGCTCGCGCAATCGTTGCATGCAACGGCTGCTCCCAATCAGTCCTTGCCAGATAAAGTAATAAGCCCGGCGGATCTGAAAGAAGATCGCGAAATATCGGCCGGCTGCCTCCGGGCCGAACCCGGCGTGAACCAACTCCTGAATGGCGGGCGTCCCGCAGGGGACGGCGACCGGAACATCGCCCGCCTGGACTTGGGTCACGATGTGGTCATCCAGCTTTTCCAAAACCCGATGATACACGTCGAATAACAAAACGTGCCGCACCCGATCGCGGTCAGCACGGTCGAAGTCCCGGAGAGCCGGACGCTCCTTGCCCGTCAGGCGCCGCCATCGTTCGGTGACAGCCCGTTGCAGGTGCGCGACCCGCGCCGCTTCATCCTGGAACTGGGCGGCGCCGGTGATCTTCCGGTCCAATTCCATCCGTTCACTGCCAAAGGGATTGGCGAAGGCTGCCCGCGTGACCCATTCGAAGAACTGGCGATCCCCGGAGTTGAGAGGTTCAGTTGCCATACATTTACTGTGCATCGACTGATCATTAAATGTCTAAAGGAATCCGCGGAATTCGGCCTGCCCCAGTATTCGCTGGGCGTCGCCTGTCTCCAATGACCCTGACTCCAAAGCGGTTGCGTATCTATTGAGCAGGCTGGCACGGGGAATGGATCCAAGCCGTGGCGCGCTTCCTCCCGGCGATGGCCGGTTCGGTCAGCGGGCCCGAAAACCTAAATTCCGAAACTGATTAACGAAGTATGAAACGATCACTGCTCACCTTGCTCCCTCGCGGAGCGCTCGCGGTCGCCGGCGCCGCCATCGCCGGCTTTTATTTTAGCTGTCTGCCTCCGGCCCATGCTGCCGGACTGCTCATCGCCGATGGCGGCCTGGGAGGCGTCCTCCAAATCAAGGACCACGAGGTCCAGGTCACACTGAATAACGGCGTGGCCGTCACCCGCGTCATGGAAGTGTTCAAGAACACGGAGAATCGGCAGGTGGAAGCCCTTTACACGTTCCCCGTGCCGCGCGGGGCCTCCGTGGCCAACTTCAGCATGTGGATTAATGGCCAGGAAATGGTGGGCGAGGTCGTGGAGAAAAAGCGCGCTCGCGAAATCTACAACAGCTACAAAAGTGTTCGGCGCGATCCCGGACTCCTGGAGCAGACAGATTTCCGGACCTTCGAGATGCGGATCTTTCCCATCGCGGCCAACGCCGAGCAGAAGGTGGAGATTACCTACTACCAGGAGTTGGACCTGGACCATGATTGGGCGACCTACGTGTATCCCCTCGCCACCGCCACCCGGCCGGGAGTCGACACGCGCGCCACCGGCAAGTTCGCCCTTGCCATCAACGTTAAGTCGGCGGTGCCAATCAAGGCGCTGGAAAGCCCAAGTCATGGGGAGGCTTTTATCGTGGCCAAGCACTCTCCCGAGTACTGGCAAGCCAGCCTGGAAACGGCCGGCGGCAGCCTGGCGCGGGATGTGGTCCTGGCCTGTCACCTGGAGCGTCCGCAGACCGGACTGGATCTGGTTACTTCCAAACGCGCGGGAGAAGACGGTTTCTTCTGCATGACCCTAACCGCGGCAGACGACTTGGCGAAAGCCGAGGACGGGATGGATTACGTTTTTCTCCTCGATATCTCGGGGAGCATGGCGGATGACGGCAAACTCTTGCTCTCCAAACAGAGCGTGGGCGCTTTCATCCAGGAATTGGAGGCCAAGGATCAGTTTGAATTGATGGTCTTCAACGTGCAGCCGTCGCTGACTTTCGGGAAGCTGCAAGCTGCGGGAGCCGACGCCAAACGGCAGGCCATGACCTTCCTGGAAGGCCAACGCGCCCGTGGCGGCACCGTGCTGCATCCGGCCATCACCACGGCCTATAAATACGCGGGCGCGGATCGGCCCTTGAATGTGGTGATCTTAAGCGATGGTTTGACCGAACCGGGTGAACGCACCGAGTTATTGCGGTTAATCGCGGCCCGGCCGCGCAATGCCAAAGTGTTTTGCATTGGTGTCGGCAACGACGTGAACCGACCGTTGCTGGAACAGCTCGCGCAGGATGCCGGCGGGTTGGCCGCCTTCGTTTCACGCGGAGACGACTTGACCCGTCAAGCCCAGGCGTTCCGACGCAAGTTGACACGACCCGCCGCTACGGATCTCGCCCTGGAAGTGGCCGGAGTGAAGGTCTACGACGTGGAACCGCGCGTCTTGCCCAACCTCTATCACGGGTCGCCCCTCCGCATCTATGGACGTTATCAGGGCGGAAGCGAAGGGAGCGTGACGGTGCGCGGCAACCTCAGCGGTGTTGAGTTCAAAAAGGCGGCCAAGCTGGAGTTTCCCCAGGAAGACACAGCCAATCCGGAGATTGATCGAATGTGGGCCTGGCATCACATCGACGAATTGCTCAAACAGGCGGACCGTACTGGGTCGCGTTCCTCCGTGGCCGACGAGGTGATCCGACTTGCTGAAGACTACTCCATTGTGACTGAGTACACCTCGTTCCTGGTGCTGGAGAACGATGGCGAATATCAACGATGGAAGATCGATCGGCGCAATGCCCGACGCACCGGCCGCGATCGCGAGGCGCAGGTCGCTCTGCAGGCGCAACTGGAACGTCTGCGCAACAAGGCCCTGGCTGGCCTCGGTCCCCAGCCCGAACCCGCGCCTGCCGCCGTCAGGCCAACCACTGCGCCCCAACTCCCCTCTGCGGCTGCCCCGGCGGCGAACTCCGCGCCGAATCTGGCCGGGTCCGGGCCCGCTCCTGCTCCAGCGCGCCCGCGGCAGACCTTTAATATTGGGGGCGGAGGTGGTTCCGGGCCGGTCGGGCCGGTGCTGGTCGGATTCCTGCTGATGTTGCGCCGATTGCGCAGCAAACGAGCCTAGGGTCGGCAGATTCTTCGAGATTCCTCAAGCGAAGTCCCGACTCGTATGCACCAGTCCGCGACAAATAATGCCCTCTCCCTGTCGGCGCCAACCGGTGAAACAGGGAGAGGGCACGGAGCGGCGGCGGTTGCGAGCGCCGGCCGCGCCGCCAGCGAAGCGGGGCCCTCTGGCCTGACGCGGGCCAGGATCCGTTTCGAGATGCTGTGCTTCGCGGGTTTGCTGCTGTTATTCAATCTCCCGCTGTTCGGTGGGCATTTCTCGACTCGTTATGTTTTTCATCCTGGGGCGGTGGCGGCCGGAGAATGGTGGCGGCTGCTTTCCCATCCGTGGGTGCATGTGTCGTGGTATCACCTGGGGTTGGATGCCGCGGCCTTTTTCCTGGCTTACGCCGAACTGAACCATTGGCGTCGGGCGGTCCGCCTCGGTTGCGTGGCCATGGCCGGCCTGGGCAGCCTCCTCACGACGTTGCTCTGGTCGCCTCAAGTGGTCATTTACGGATTGTGTGGGTTGTCGGGCATCGCGCACGGTCTGACGGCCGTGGTGAGTCTGGAGGCGGCGCGTGGTGGAGACACGCGTCTTGAGCGGGCGGTTGGCTGGGTCGGGTTGGGCGCCACGATGGCCAAGGGCGTGATCGAGGTACTCACGGGACGGGTGCTGTTTGCGTCCTGGCATTTGGGTTGGCTGGGGACGCCGATGGCGGCGGCGCATCTGGGCGGCGTGTTGGGGGCGTTGTTGGTTGTGCTGGCCAACTTCAGTATTGGCAATTGTCTTCGGACTTCCATACTCAGCGGCCAACGCAAGCTGAGCCCAACGAAGATGTATGGCCGACAAGAAGCACACGGACGAAAAGAAACACAACTATGACGAGAGCAAGATCAAGACGCTCTCTTCTCTGGAACACATCCGGTTGCGCACCGGCATGTATATCGGGCGCATCGGGGACGGTTCGCATTACGATGATGGCGGTTACATTCTGCTCAAGGAGGTCATCGATAATGCGGTGGATGAATATATCATGGGGTACGGCAAGGAGATCCAGATCACGATCGAGAACAACGCCGTCGCCGTGCGCGATTTTGGCCGCGGCATTCCGTTGGGCAAAGTCATCGACTGCGTCTCGAAGATCAATACGGGAGCCAAGTACAACGACGACGTCTTCCAGTTCAGCGTGGGCCTCAACGGCGTGGGCACCAAGGCCGTCAACGCCCTTTCCAAGGATTTCCTGGTCCGCAGCTATCGCGAAGGGCAATTCGTCGAAGGGACCTTCAAACAAGGCAAGCTGCGCAAGGAGAACAAAGGCAAGAGCGATGAACCGGCCGGCACGTTCATCCGGTTTACGCCGGACCCCGACATCTTCAAGAAGCTGGATTTCCGGCCGGACTTGGTGGAGCGGCGGTTGCGGCATTACAGCTATCTCAACACCGGTCTCAAGCTCATTTACAACGGCAACACCTTCCAATCCCGCCTGGGCTTGATGGATCTGGTCATGGAAGACCTGCGCAGCGACAACAGCGAGCCGATTTATCCGCCGCTGCATTACACCAGCAAGATGTTGGAGTTTTGTTTTACTCACACCAACAGCCGTTATGGAGAAACCTTTTACTCCTTCGTCAACGGCCAGTATACCGCCGACGGCGGCACGCACCTGAGTGCCTTTCGGGAAGGCTTGCTCAAGGCCGTCAACGAGTATTCCAAGGCGGGCTATGACGGTGATGATGTGCGTGAATGCATGGTGGGGGCCGTGTCGATCCGTCTCAAGGATCCGGTCTTCGAGTCGCAGACCAAGAACAAGCTGGGCAATACCGAGATTCGCTCCGAGTTGGTCAACAACGTGCGCGAGGAACTCCTCCACTTCTTCAACCGCAACAAGGAAGTGGCGCAAACCATCCTGGCCAAGGTCGAAGACACCAAACAACTGCGCAAGGAATTGCAGGAGGTCAAAAAGCTGGCCCGGGAACGCGCCAAAGCGGTGAGTTTGCGCATCCCACAGCTGAAGGATTGCAAGATCCATTTCGACAAGGCCAAGGGCAAAGGCAAAGGATCGATGGTTTTTCTCACCGAGGGCCAGTCGGCGGCCGGCTCGATCGTGAGTTGCCGCGACGTCAGTACTCAGGCGATTTTCGTGCTCAAAGGCAAGCCGCTCAATGTTTGGGATCTCAAACGCGACATCGTTTATAAGAATGACGAGATGTACAACTTGATGTGCGCGCTCGACATCGAAGACAACATGGAACATCTGCGTTATGAAAAAGTGGTGCTGGCCACCGACGCCGATGTTGACGGCCTGCACATTCGCAACCTGCTCATCACCTATTTCTTTAAATTCTTCGAGCAAGTCATCCATGACGGACATTTGTTCGTGCTGGAGACGCCCTTGTTTCGCGTGCGCGACAAACAGCGCACCATTTATTGCTACAGCGAAGCCGAACGGGATGGAGCGGCCAAACAACTCGGCAAATCCTGCGAGATCACGCGCTTCAAAGGCCTGGGCGAGATTTCCCCGCAGGAGTTCAAACAATTCATCGGTCCCGACATGCGCCTGAGTCGAGTGGAATACGCCCCGAAATCCGACGCCACCAGTATCCTCGGCTTTTACATGGGCAAAAACACTCCCGAACGTAAGGATTACATCATGGAAAATCTGGTCGTGCCGGTAGAGGAGTAACGCCGCAACCGATCCGGTCCGCGCAAGCAACGCCGTATGAGCTCCAAGAAACGCAAACTTTCGCCCGCCCAATCGGAACTTCCCTTGGGGCAGCCCGAAACCCCTGCGGCCTCCGGGCCCAAAGCCAAAACGGAAACACCTGCGCGCGGGGAAAACTCCGGCGCTAATGGGCAAGACCAGAGCCAGGGCCAAGACCAAAGCCAGGGCCAAGGCCGCGGCAAGGCCAAAGCCAAAGGCCCAGCCGCCGGCAAAGGCAATGGCGACGCCCATGTGCATACCGAACCTGTGCCGACCGCCCCGCATCATCCCTTTGTGCCGTCCCGGATTGAGCTGCCGTTGCATCGGCGCGTAAACACGAACTTCCTCGAGTATGCGTCTTATGTGATCCGCGACCGGGCCATCCCCAACCTGGAGGATGGCCTCAAGCCGGTGCAACGCCGGGTGCTCTGGGCTTTGCACGAAGCCGACGACGGGCGGTTGATCAAAGTGGCCACCATCTCGGGCGCTTGCATGAAGTATCATCCCCATGGCCAGGTCGCCATCGATGACGCTCTCGTCGTCCTGGCCAATAAGCGCTACCTGCTCGATCGCCAGGGGAACTTCGGCAACATTTTTACCGGCGACCCGCCCGCGGCCTCACGTTACATCGAAGTCCGCCTCACCGAACTGGCGCGCGCGGAGATCTTCAACGATGAGTTGACCGAGTTCGTGCCCAGCTATGATGGACGCAATCGCGAGCCGGTGGCGTTACCCTGCAAATTGCCCTTGCTCTTGATGCTGGGCACCGAAGGCATCGCCGTCGGGATGGCTTGCAGGATTTTACCGCACAATTTTCCGGAGCTGCTGGAGGCGCAGATCGCCATTCTCAAGAAACAACCGTTCAAGCTGCTGCCCGACTTCCAGACGGGCGGCTTGATGGATGCGCGCGAATACGCCGACGGCAAGGGGTCGGTCAGGGTGCGGGCCAAAATCAAAGCCAAGGATGAATCCTCGGTCGTGATCAAGGAGATCCCGCCCAGCACCACCACCGAATCGCTCATCGCCTCGATCGAGGACGCGGCCCGCAAGGGGAAGATCAAGATCAAATCCATCAATGACTTCACGGCGGAAGACGTGGAGATCGAGATCAAAGCGCCGGCGGGCGTCAGCGCCGAGCAACTGGTGGATGCGCTCTACGCCTTTACCAACTGCGAACTGTCCATCTCCAGCCGCGTGGTCGTGATTCGCAATAATCGGCCCGTTGAAATGACGGTCAGCGAGGTCTTGCGAGAAAACACGACCCAGTTGGTGGACATCCTCAAGCGCGAACTCGAGCTGAAAGAAAAGAAACTGCATGATGAACTGCATTTTCGGACGCTCGAACGGATCTTCATCGAAGAACGGCTCTATAAAAAGATCGAGCAATGCCGCACCAACGAAGCCGTCATCGCCGCCGTGTTCAACGGGTTCAAGCCTTTCCAGCGGCAACTGATCCGCGACTTGTCGAACGAAGACGTCGAGCGGCTGCTCCAGGTGCGCATCCGGCGGATCTCCCTCTTCGACATCCAAAAACATCGCGAGGAGATGGACAAACTGAAAGGCGAACTTGGGGCCACCCGCAAAGAGCTCAAGAACCTCACCCGCTTCGCCATCGCGCACCTCGAAGCGTTATTGGCAAAATATGGCCCGTTATACCCGCGGTTAAGTCGCAGCAGCCGGTTCGATGAAGTGGATGCGCGGGAAGTCGCCTTCAAAGCGTTTAAAGTCGCCTACGATCGCACCGGCGGCTACGTCGGTTACAAGGTCAGCGGCGAAGAATTCCGGGTCGACTGCACCAAATTCGACAAGCTCCTGCTCGTCGGCAAGGACGGCCATTACAAGGTCATTGAATTGCCCGAGAAATTGTTTGTGGGACCGGATCTGGTCTACTGCGCATTGCCTGAGCGTGACCGAATCTTCACCCTCGCTTACACCAACCGCGAAGCCACCTATCTCAAACGGTTCACCTTCGGCGGCACCATCCTGGACAAGGAATATTTCTGCATCCCTGAGAAGTCGAAGATCCTATTCTTCGAACCCGACACGCCGCCCGAACTTTACATCCGCTACAAGCCTGCTCCTTACCAAAAAGTGAACCAGCAGACTTGCAACCCGGCCGACATCGAGGTCAAGGGGGCCAAGACGCGCGGACGCCAGATCTCGATTAAGGACGTCAGTTCCATCACCAGTAAGCCCACGCGCGGCTGGGACCCAGAAGCGGCGACCAGTAAGCTGCAGTTCTCGTAGCTGGAGATATGCTCAAGATATGCTCATGGTTTCCCGCCAACCTTCGGCAGCGGAGTTAGCGGGAAGCCGAGCCGCGTCGCCGCGTCTCGCATCCGCTGGTCATGTGTCGCCAGCGGCCAATCCTGTGTCTGGTCCGCACTGGCGAGGTGCAGCGCGTCCAGAGAACGCAAGGGAATCGCCGGATGACATACCTCAAGAATCCGGTTCGCCCGCTTGAACACAGCCGGAGCGACGGGAACCAATTCGATGAATTCCTCCATCACACTCCGATCAAAGGCCTCCCACGATTGCATTCGGAACGTCGCGTCAAGCCCGCCGGCCCTTTCTTTGGCCAGCAACGCGGACCAAAATTCCGTGTAAGCCAGGACGCACGAACAGACCACCCGCCCGTCCGCCAGGTTCCCATAGAACTCGCTGTCCGGCTCGCGGATGAAGAGTTTTACCAGAACCGAGGTGTCCAGGTACATGAGTTACGTTCGCCCGTCGCGATCCTCGCGTACGATCTCCTCCGCCGTCGGCACCGACTCCGAGGCGACGGGCATCGAGCGCAGGAGTTCCCAGTTTACGTGGAAGTGACGGCGTCGGGCTCGGACCGGCACCAGTTTGGCCTTGGGTTGGCCGTCACTGGTGATGATGACCTCGTTGCCGCGAGCCGCGTGCTCCAGCAGGCTGGAAAGCTGGTCCTTGGCCGCCCGGACATTCACGACCAAGCCGGTCTCCTCCAACCGCGCGGCACCCTCCTTGACCACTATCGATTCCGCCCCGGCAGGGGGGTAATTGAAAATCTTCCGTTTTCCTTTCACGCGTAAAGTGTGGCCGCATGTGGCCGCAATGTCAACTAAGCGGCGTCGTGGACCTTTTTCTTCATGATCCCCACGCCCACGACGTGATAACACTAAAGACCATCAATTACAGAGGCGGGATTGCCCGATTCCGCGTACCGCACTCGTGGGTGGAGGAGTATGAGCCAGGATCGTCCATCGCGGAGTTGCGACGAAGGACTTGCCCGCATGGCTCCAGGCAAAGCCAGATCGCCGACTGCCTTTGGTTCCAATGCCGTTGGGCTTTGCTGCGGACGTCCTCCTCTATGCGATGGCGTATCTTATCGCGGCGTGTTGGGGTCAATTCGCATGGCGGAATCGGAGGCATAACAAACCGGCTGCGGGCATCGCCGGGATCTCGAGTCGGATTTTCCGGATTGGTTTACAAATAGCAGATACTGGACGAATGGCAGGCCGGCCGGTTTGTCCCAGAGGCGGAACTTACACGAACGGGCGAGTCGGTGAGAACCCAAGATGCTCGATTGCGGCGGATACGATCATTCACTGCGATGATTCACACGCCGCCTAACGCAAGATTATGAACAGACAACTCACGAGCACGGTGGGGGTTCGCATTGGCTTCGGTGCCGCACTTCTCGCCGTTGCGGCATTGTCGAGAGCAGATGTCGTTGCGACTGCCGAGAACAACAATCCGGCGTTCGTCAGGTACAGTTACACGGGAAGCACTGACGCTGGCGACTCTACCATCACGGCGTGGTTCGAGTTTGAGCCGAGCGCCATGTCGGACCGTCTCGTCTTTTGGGATGAGATCCCTCAGCACAGTTTTCTCATTTCGGGGAACCGCACACTCATGAACGGGGAGTACGATCGGTTCCTAGGAGGAGGAATCACGTTCCCAAGCGTTACGCCTGGCCCACAGAATCTTCCTAGTTTTCAGTCACTGGTCATCCAAAACTCTGACACCCGCTATTATGTACAACCCAGCAGCTTCGGAGATAACTCCAACGCGCTGGGCCGCCCGCGTCGGTCAGTTCTGGCGTTAGTTGCCGCCTGCACTTATGTGGTTCTGGCGCGATACTTACTTTCAGACACTCAAGGATGTCGCCACTGAGGCGAGCGCATCGCCTGAATGGGCGGACTATGCTTATTGCATAGAGCATGAGCGCGGATTACGCCCGTCAGGCGTTTGCGATTCTCGATCGCACCCGAAACTAAGAACCAGAATCCGGCAAGCGCCGAAATGAGCAAAATTAGCGCAGGGGATATCCCGTTTAGTCCGGCGCAGCCAGGTTTAACGTGCGCCCACGAAAAATTAGCTTACGGGTATCTCCATTTAGCGCCGTGCAGCTGAAATTAGCGTGCAGCAGCTGAAATTAGCGTAACGGCAGCTGAGAATAGCGTATGGCAGCCGAAAATAGCGTGGGGCAGCTGAAATAGCGTGCGGCCAGCGGAAAATAGCGTGGGGCAGCTGAAAATAGCGTGCGGCCAGCGGAAATTAGCGTGGCGCATCTACAGAATAACGCCCGGCAGTAAAAAATAGTGTGGGGCGCTAAAAAATAGTGTGGGGCGTTAAAAAATAGCGTGGGGCAGTAAAAAATAGTGTGGGGCAGTAAAAAATAGTGTGGGGCAGTAAAAAATAGTGTGGGGCAGTAAAAAACCAGAATTCGGCTCTGCTCACTCAAAATTTCGGTGCGTTATCCAGAATTCTGCCTTGGCAGAAGCACGCGTAAATGCTTCTCTCACAGGCATGGCGAGGGCTGGAATAAAATGTAAAATACCGTCGTGCTCCGTTCCCTCCGTTTGCTCCTGTTGCCTGCCCCCAAAGCCCAACGCCTCGCTTGTCCACCTATCCCGAGGGGTCGAACAGGTGGCAGAGGGAATTGTTAGCAGAACAGAAAAGACCCGGATGCAATACAACAGCTCCAAGAGTTATGGATACCGACTCAGCACTCGATAATCTGACGCGGATGGCTCAGGTAATTGGACGCGACCAGCAATTGCGGGCTTGGTTTTCGGCGCTCGCTCAGATGCCGGCAGTCGAGCGGCGCAACGAGATCTTTTCGACGAGCGAGCGGATGCGTTCAGAGGGCAAGGACGAGGATTTGGTCGTTTCGTTTCGATTGCTCGCTGATACGAGAGTATTTGACGCTGCTTGGCTTGCACTCCAAGAGTATGACAAGACCGTCACCTGACCGCGGCTGCTGGCCACGCCGGGGCGCTTCGGTCGAGACCGAACACTGATTACAAAACTACGATGCGGTCGTAATTGCGGCCGATGGGCCGTCTTCGCCAAGATTGGGGCGTTCGTTGAACTGAGTAACATTGAAGATGAAAGCTGACTTATGAGCGACACTCCCAATCCCACATCGCCGCCAGCAGGCGGTGCTCAGCCAGAAAATCCTCCTCCGCCGTCCTCCTCCGCGCCCGGGAGCAATTGCGTGTTTGAGCCGCTCCGCTCGGCTTTTCATGGAGGCGCCCACCGTGCGCAAGGCGCCGCTGAGAAGGCCATCCCCAAAGTGTTGGCGGCGCTCACCAGCGCCACCTACTGGCTCGGCTTTGGTGTGTCTTTCGCCAGCGTGTTCTCTTATACCCTCGCCAAGGAGCTGGCCCCGGAAGTCCTGAAGGCGGGCTGCCTCGAGGGCGCACGGGCAGGCCAAAAGAAAGCCGAAGACCTGGCTTCCAAAACGCATCGCGCTACTCCAGCGGCATCACCGGCCGAGGCCACGCCTTCGGATTCAGCTCCTCAGCCGGGACCTGCTTGAGTTGGAGCGCAGCCACTCGTCGCGGGCGTTTGACCAGCTGGTGGCGGTCTTCGCCCGCGAGGCCACGCCGTTGGCGTGGTACGTGTTTAGCACCACAAACGCTGCGAGCATGCTGAGGGAGAAGATACAAAGGCTGTAGCGGCGGTCTAATGACCGCCGACCCCTGCACATGGAGAGCTTCCACCTCCGAAATTTCGGACGCGCATTGGACCCATGAACCCAATCCAATCTCACGTAGCAGCCGAGGTAACGAGGCTCTGATCTTTTTCCCGGAGAACGCGTTGGGGTAGAGTGAGCCTCCTGACGTCGGCTGCTACCTGAGGGTTGGTTCATGGGTACGAACGGCGGTCACAGACCGCCGCTACAGCAGATCGCGCTAAACAAGTACTTGGCGTGGCCAGTTTGTCTCTTCCATCTATCTACCTGAGTTCCTGGATCAACGTTGGCATCCCGCTGCGGGCATCCCAGATCTTCACGACGCCCGCCCAGTCGGCCGTGGCGAGGCGCGTTCCGTCTGCGCTTACCGCCAGGCTGTAAATCCAGTCTTGGTGTGCCGTCCATTGCTGCAGGAGTTGGTCGCTGTCCGCGTCGATGATCCGGACGATTCCATCGGTTCCGGCGGCATAAAGCCATGGTTGGAGCGGGTGCCAGGTCACCGCCAACACTGGGCCTTCCTGGCCGCGGATGATGCGGACGAGTCGACCGATGGCTGGCTGCCAGACACGAACGGTTTTATCCTGGCTTCCAGACGCGCAAAAGGCCGCTGTTGCATCCGGGGACGGAGCGGACGGACGAAAAGCCAGGCAATGAACGGTGTCGGTGTGTTGATTCAGTGAACGGCGCAATGTCCCGGCAGCGACGTCCCAAATCTTGATGGATCGATCGGCGCCGGCCGTGACCAGGTGCTGGCGGTCCGGGCTAAAGGCGGCGGCGAGCACTGGACCGGAGTGGCCTTTGAGTGTGTGAACGGCCTTGAGTTGAGGCCAACGCAGCACCTGAACCACGCCGTCGGCTCCCGCGGTGGCAAGGAGCCCGGCCTGAGGATGGAACGCCACGGCGGTCGCCACATCCCCGTGATTCGTGATGCAGTCCAGCATCGCACCTTGTGGCCAGGAGAAGAGAAGGGCACCACCCTCGACGCCGGGGCTGCCTCCGCTGATGGCCAGCGTCTGACCATCCGGACTAAAGGCCAGACCCGTGATCTTGGGGAATGGGCAGGGCCAATCGGTGCTCGTTCCATTGATCTGGTGAATCCGAATCTTGTGCGAACCACCGGCGAGCAGATTTGTTCCGTTCGGAGAAAATGCGACGGCGGTCACCGGAACCCGCGGGGAAGGGAGGACTGGTGTGGCAGCCGAGAGAGGCAAAGCCAATAAAGCCAATAGCCAATAGCCGAGCACCACCCGGCGGCGCCAAAGGCCCAAAGCGGCGAGTCGTTCAGACCAGTTCACGAATGAAGCTGCCGCCGGCGACGATCTTGAGAGGCCGTCCGTTCGGGGCCATGTATTCCTTGTCTGGATCCACCCCGAGCAGCTTCAGGATGCTGTACGCGATATCCTCGGGGCGCACGGGGCGTTCGGCGGGCGTTTCGCCGTGGGCATCGGTGGCGCCGATCAGTTGGCCGCCTCGGACCCCGCCACCGCTGAAGAGCACAGAGCCGGCGCGAGGCCAATGGTCGCGTCCGGCGGCGTTGTTGATCTTGGGAGTGCGTCCGAATTCGCCCATCATGACGACCAAGGTGGTGTCGAGCAGGCCGCGCTCCTTCAGATCCCCGAGCAGGGCGGCATAAGCCATGTCGAGAGCGGGCAATTTGCCGCTGCCTTGGAAAAACGCATCCGGCATGGCTTTGAAGATTTGCTGATGCATGTCCCACCCATGGTCGACCACCGTGACAAATCGGGCACCGGCTTCGATCAGGCGCCGGGCCAGCAGGCAGCCAGTGCCGATACGCTGCCCGCCATAACGCGCGCGGATGCTTTGAGGTTCCCGCCCGAGATCAAAGGCCGCTTTGGCCTCGGATGAGGTCATCAGTCGATAGGCTTGTTCGTAGAAAGCGTCGCGGCTGCGGGTGGCGGCGCTTTCCTCGACCTGGCGTGAGAACGCATCCAATTGCTGTTGCATGCTTCGCCGGCGAGCCATCCGATCGAAGGTGATCCCCGATGGCAGATCCAGGTCGCGGACTTTGTTGCTGGCTTTGGTTGCGTCCCCGCCCGCGGCAAAGGGCGCAAAGGCACCGGACAAATAACCCGCGCCGGCAGCGGGAACGGCGTCGGGTATGGCAATGTAAGGAGGAATCGCTTTAAGCAATCCTGCTTCGCGGGCCATCACGCTCCCCAGGCTGGGGTAGGGCACGGCTGGAGCGGGCCGATGGCCGGTCAATAAATAGTGGCTCCCGGTATCGTGATTCCCTAACTCATGGGTGAGCGAACGGATCAACGCGATCTCGCGCATCATCCCGGCCGTGCGCGGCAGATGTTCGCAAATCTGGATGCCATCCACGCGTGTGCCGATGGCGTTGAACTCGCCGCGAATCTCCAAAGGAGCCTCCGGCTTGGGATCAAACATCTCCAGGTGACTAGGCCCGCCATCGAGCCAAATGAGAATGCAGGACAGATCCTGTCCGGTCGGGGATTGGTCTGCGCCAGCCGTGCATCGAAATAAATCAGCCAGACTGAACCCCAGGCCGGAGATCACACCCAGATGGAGAAAATCGCGGCGCGACCAGCCATCGCAACGCAAGCCGGACCGCTCAGAATCGTGGTTCATACTCTTGCGAGATTACGTTGGACGTTGCACTGGACTAATGGTTAAAGGCAAATTCGCGGCTATTCAGGAGCGCCCAGAGCAGATCCTCTAACTCGTCTTGTTTCGAGGCGGCCCGGGACAAGCACTGTTCCCAATGCCGCAATTCCCGGTTGGTGGGCGGCCGGCCGACGACCCGCAGATATAATTCCTCGACCCGCGCGCGGTCGGTGGTGGTTTGTTTCATGAGGCGCTCGATCGTGGCGGGGGCCTTGGCATTGATGGCAGGACCATTCACCAAGTGCAGCGCCTGGGCGAGTCCTCCCCCGGGGGTTACGGCCGGATCGCATGGCGTCGTGCGCGGGCAGCGTCCATACACGTCCAGGGAATAGGAAGGCACCTGCGGATCCAGCAACGTGACCGCCCGCGTGCCCACGGTATAGCCCGGGAATTCATCGGGCACGCCGGTCGCCTGCGCGATGGCATCCGCCAGCACTTGGGCGCTTAACGGTTTGGGATAAGACCGGGAGAAATAACGGTCATCCAGACGGTTAACTGCATTCGCTTGCGAAGAGAGCGCGTAGGTGCTGGAGGACGCGATCAAACGAATGAGCCGCCGCAAATCGTAGCCGTCTTCCACAAAACGAGCGGCCAGCGCGTCCAGCAACCCCGGGATCGAGGCGGGATTGCTCGGACGCAAATCGTCCGCGGGTTCAACCAATCCACGTCCCATCAGCTCTTTCCAAACCCGATTGACCATCGCCCGGGCGAAGAACGGGTTGTCGGGCGCAATCACCCAACGCGCCAGCGCGACCCGACGGTCGGCGGACGGCTCCGCAGTTTGATCAAGTCCGCCCAGCGGACGTGGATCGAGGTCCTTGCCGGTCTTGGGGTGTTGCACTTCTCCGGTCGGCCGCTGGACCAAGCGGTCTTTATCGAAGCCGGTGCGGGCAAAATACGCGGCGAAGCGGTGATAATCCTCCATCGTCCAGCGATCGAAGGGATGATTATGGCAACGGGCGCAGGCCACGCGGGTTCCCAGCAAGGCTTGTCCGACAAACTCGCTTTGATCCCGTGGATCGCTGGCAAACCGGTGGAAGTTCACCGGCCCGTTTTCCGTGGCCTCGCCCTGGGCAGTCAACAGTTCATATGCGACACGATCGAGTCCCACGTTGCCGGCCACTTGTCGGCGGAGCCACTCATGATAGGAACGCGCGCCGCGGTCTCCAAGTTTCTTGGAGTTCAAAAGAAGCCAGTCGCCCAGTTTCGCGGTCCAGAAATCTACGAAGTCCGGACTGCCCAGCAACTGGTCGACCACCGTTGCCTGGCCGCGGGAGCGTTCCCGGGATGGCTGGGCCTGGAACTGTCTGATCTCGGCGGGCGTTGGAAGCCGTCCGGCGATGTCCAGGTGCAGCCGGCGAAACAGCGTGGTTACATCCGCCGGCGAGGACGCCGTGAGTCGTAGGCGTCTCCATTCTGCCTGAGTCAGTTCATCGATGAAGTTGGCTGCCGGCGGAGTTCGGAACGAATGTTCACGGTCCTGGTATGGGGCGCCCGCCCGCACGGCGGCGACTTGCCCCAGATAACGAATCATGACCGCCGTCACGCCGGGACGTCGCGCCGTGATCACGCCCGCGCGATCGACTTCGACCAGGCCGTCGTCGTAAGAACTGTAGAGTGTCTGGCCAGTGACGTCTTCCACGCTGCCGTCCGATAAATACGCGTGGACCTGAAGCGGATAAGACTGGCCCCGTTTCAAGAGCAGCAGTTCGGCGGGGCTGACCTTGATCCGGATGACACGTAGATTCCTGCTGCCGTAAGGTGTCCCGGCCTGGATCCAGGCGAGCAAGTCCCGATACGCCTCGGAATCCAGTTGGATCCGGCGGCCGCCTTCGTGGTCGAGTTGACGTGTGGGTTTGCGCAGGATCAAACTCCGGTCAGGCGCGCCGAGCTCCACCCGCCGGCCGCCCAGTTCACGAGTAATGGCCTGGTAGTCGGATTCCGGATCGTAGCCAAGCAGGCTGAGCTTGAACCCGCCTTGGCCGGTGGCGGCACCGTGGCACGCGCCCGCGTTGCACCCGGCGTGGGTCAGGATAGGAAGGATGCGGGTGGCGAACGAGAATCCTGGCGAGGGCTGAGACTGGATCTCTGGCGGAGGATGAGGCTGCGAGCTGGGTAAGGTATTGCTTTGGGCCAGGCCTGGCCCCACCAAGGCTATCCACACCATGAGCGCCAGCCTCATTTTTGCGTCGCTTTAAGCTTTTCGAGCCAGGCTTTGCCGGTGGTTTGCGCGTAGTCGGTGCCATACTTGAGATGCAGCACACGCGTCCATCCGTCGAGGGCCTGCCTGGTGAGATTTTCGTCGTTGCGGACGTACTCGCTGACTTCGCCCAGGACTTTGTCCACGGTTGCTTCGTCATTGGATTTCTGAATGAAGCGGCGCAACAAGCCGACGAGTTTTTCATCGGTGGGCGCGGCGCCCGGCAGATTATCCTTCGGCCGGTTGGCGGCAGCGGCGGTGGCGTTGGTCCGTTCCGGTCGAGGTTTGCGTTCCATGGTTCCACCGAGGCCGCGTCGTTCACGCAAGGATTCCGCGGTGGGCGGGTTGGTGTCGTTGCTGACGCTGGCGAGGGCGGCGAGGATCTTGGGGGCATCGGCCATGCCGGGTTGGACGAGGGCGAAGTTCGCGGTGACGTTGTTATCTTTGGCGACGATCACCGTCAGGAGGCATTCCTTGTTGAGGCCATAGTTGCCGGGGCCCTCGGCGCCATCGGTGGAAAGGCTCATGGGCGATTGGAGTCGGAGGGATTGTCCGACCAAGGGAAGCCGTTGCTGACTGGCGAGGCGATCGGCGGAGAGGAAAATGAATTCGGTTTTGAGAGTCTCCTGCTGTTGTTTGCCGTATTCGTCCAGCACGGTCAGGAGAGGGGCCATGGATCGTTCGATGCCGTGCACGAAGATGAGGCTGGTGGGCGCGCCGTGATGTTCGGTGATGATATCCCGTTCCTGACCGGCGCGTTCCCCGCGCAACTCGAGGCTCTTAAAAGCAGTGGTTTTTTCCCCGGGCTGAGGTCCCGAGTAAACCTTTTCGGCGGGATGAACACGGCCGACCAGGGCCAGCAGCGCTGCTGACAAACCGAGGCGCAAGATACACGGAGTCATAGGGAGGTTCATCTCATCCTCATAGGCGCAATGGCCGCCCAATTCAAGGCAATGATTCCACTTTGCAGACGCCTCCGGCGACGCGATAGATCTCGCTCGTGGCCTGAAACAGCTCCTTCCGGTCGGTCCGTAGCGTCAGCGAACGCGGGGCAACCAATCCGAACGCCTCCGGAATATCGAGCACGCGCAGCACATTCAGGAAAATGGGACCTTCCCGATGCGAAGCGGGCGGATCGACCGCGACCACTTTCGAGAGGTGCGCGTCGAGCAACGCGGCATAGGCGGCGATCACCCCGGCGGTCCGCCGGCCGGCAATGTGCCACGGCCCGGAGCGGTGCCGCTGGCCGTCAGGCAAAGCTCGGATCACAGCCAAAACGTTGGCGAGCCTGCAGCTATCCAGGGTGCGCCCGAGCAGAGGCAACGAGCGTTGCAGGTAATAAGGCGGAGGGTCGACCAATGGTAACGGACCCGCTCCGTGCGTGGCAATCAGCAAGACGGCATCATTGGCGGTTACCTCTTTGAGCCATGCAGGTTTGGTGTCCAATGATTCGCCTTCGTCCAGCACGATCAACCAGGCAGGGCCATTGGCTCTTTCGGGTTGGGCGGGAAACAGTCGCCAGGAGACCTCAAGGCCTGGTTCAGAGGACAGGTGGCCGGCGCCACCTTTGCGCCAGTCCAGGGGCAACTGCAGTGAGGTTGGGCGTTGTTCGGCGATGGGACGCAAGGCGATGCGAAGCAACTCTTTGATCTTTCCTGCGCGCCAATGCCTGTATTCCTCCGTTGTGCGCGGCAGTTGGTTGGTCGCCATGGGCACAAAGACCTCATCGATCCGCGTGTTGACCTCATCGGCAGGCAGGGTGTCAGGAAACGCCCGCAGCATTGGGCCGTCAATCTTGGGCAACTCCGGTTCACTGACCGGGCCTTCCTCATTCTTGAGGTGTCGATTGATCCAACGGAAAGACATGAGACGTAGTTCGGGATTGTCATCGTGTCCTCCTGGAGTAACCGCAATATCAAACAGACGGTCAGTCCGATTGGTGTAAAGCCCATAAAGCCGCTCCAGGCGAGCCCGGATACGTTCATTGCCCGTCATCGGAAAAATGGTGTCGTGCCCGGAATTGGCGAAAAGCAAAGGGCGCGGGGCGACCAGGGCGGCGATCTGTGTCCAGGGCCATTGAAAGGTATTGATCAGGAACATGCAATCGCAGTGACCGTTAACGACCTTGCCGCCGACGTAATCCTCCAGATCACTCATGCCACTGACCGGCACGGCCACTTTCACGCGTTCATCGGCTGCGGCGATCCAAAAGGAAGCCGCGCCTCCGCCCGAGATGCCGGTCACGGCCAGGCGCTCGGGATCGACTTCCGGACGGCTCTGCATGTAATCGAGCGCGCGGATTCCGTTCCAGCACTCGACGCCGGCCGGGGTGTAGCCGCGGGCCTGCCACCACCAGCGGTTATAGCGATAGGTTCCATGATGAATCGCTGCAATCTCTCCTAATTGCAGCGTATCGATGATCAGGCACACGTAACCGTGCGAGGCAAACCATTGCCCGTGGTGCTGAAAAGCCGTCTTGTTCCCGTCACGCCCGCGGCCGGAGTGGCCACAAACATAAAGCACTCCCGGAAGTTTCGCCTCCGCCGGCTGTTGTCTAGGCAGAAACAGGTTTCCGGTCACATACAGGCCGGGCCGGCTCTGGAAGTGGACCTTCTCAATCCGGAGGGCGTCCTGCTCGATATTGCCGACGACGACGGCGTTCAGCGGGGTGCGTTCGGGCAATGGCCACAGGCCGAGCATCTCGAGGTACTGCTGCCGACGGGTTTGGCGCCCAGCCTCCCATTGGGCGCGGTTCGTGATGCCTTCCAGGAATTGTGTATCCAGCCGACGCGCTTCGCGGCCAAGAAACGTTGGCAGCTGCTCGGCCGCATCCATCTGCGGACCGGGCGAGGAAGGCGCTGCGCTGAGAGCTGAGAGCAGAGCCGACTGGAGCACCAGGGCGGGCCCGAGGAAACGGAAAAGCGCCAGTGATGTGTCCCCTAAATAGCTAAACATTGGCGGCAATGGATTGGTTGGAGTCTGCAAGATCCAGGCCGCGGCCTCCACCCTTTTCTGGAGTGCGGTTCAGGGTTCAGGATTCGGGGTTCCCGGTTGAAGGTTCAAGGTTCAAGGTTCATGGAGAGCTTGCACCTGCTCGTGCACGCGAATTGGGCGCATGAACCTACACGGAAAAGAACCCTCACCCCCAGCCCCTCTCCGATCCGACCCTGGCTACGCCGGA
>DATLUX010000374.1:0-12525 GCA_035577805.1 Verrucomicrobiia bacterium | reverse complement strand
TGCCTCATTCGCTGCGCGAAAGGATCCGGAAGGAATAGACGAGGCCAATGGATATTCCCGTTGCGATCTGGTTTACTCGTTTGCCGTGACAAATCCTGTCCAGTATGAGTTGACGGCCACCGTGGACGCGCAGCCATGTTTTTATTTCGCGACGGACGATTTGTTCGTGCACCTTTGGCCCTCCGTTTACCTGGACTTCACTTCGCCGACCAATCGCACGGTTGTTTGGGTGGGAACTGACATAGGCTCAGCCGCCTGTTTGGAAAGTGCCTCCCAAATCCAATTACGGGGAATCCTGCCCGTTGGACAGTCCACCCTGAGCATGGTCAGCGAAGCGCTTGCGCTGCTTGATTGCCTGGATCAATGCTCGTATGCAGCCCCACGCAGCGTGTGCCATTATAACCTGTCTTTCCGTGCCTGGGATATTCTGGAGGCTCCCGTGGTCCATTTCGTCAGGCAAGGTGATGAACTTGCCCTCTCATGGCCCGTTTCAGCCACGAATTTTGTCCTGGAATCCACTGCGACCCTGGGAACCTCCGCTGGATGGTTGGCGGTCACCAACATACCAGTTATCGTCGGCGACCGTTTTCAGGTGATCAGCGGTACGACAAACTCCTCAACTTTTTATCGATTGAGACATGTCTTTTGAGTCGCCTAACAAGCCCGCTGCAGGGCAACGCCGGTCGAGCCTCTCGATTCGATTCGGTCACCATTGGCCCGGCGTGCCTGAGCGGGATCGTTAGCCGTCTTCGGCATGCGTCACTCTCTCAAAATTGGAGTAATCGCCTTGGCTGTCGTCGCAGTCAGCCTGGTGGCTTGGCGACCGTGGGAGTCGGCCCGGGAGCGTTGGCTGCGCGCTGCGACGCGACAATTGCGTCAGCTGCCGCCTCCACCGGCGAGTCTTGCTAGTTCGCTTGGCTCTGCGGAGTGGGCAGGTCAAGGCTACATGCTGTTCACCAATGGATGGGCGTGCTTCACAAGCCAGACTTTTCATTCATCCATGCAGGTTGGCGACATAGGTCTCTTGCGTTCTTCTGACGGCTCGTTCTATACCTGCCACTTTCATTTCTGCGTGGGAATGGAAGGAGAGTATGGGCAAGTGTCATGGGCTCCAGAAGTGAAGCGACCACGTCCGCGAGACATCAAGCATTTCATCGAGCTTTATGGAGAGACTCAAGGTTGGAAAAGAATACCCGATGGCTAACACCAAGCGGCTCCACCGAACTCCGCGAGATCGCTGCGGATTCAGGTCGGACACCAGTGAACGCGCCGATTGCGCCCTGGTTCCAATTCGGGCACCGTTGGCGGCGCGTCACTGAGCCGCAGCGTTAGATGTTTCTACGCCACACCACTATGAATGACGTACCGCTTAGGTTCGGACTCCCGGATACTTTACCTGCGCTCGGGCGTCGTGAGATTCGGGGCTGTCTTATCTTCGCAGCGATGGGGCTTTTTGTGCTTTTGATCGGGCTTTTCCCGGGCATTCGTCCGCCGCCTCAGATGGCATTGCCCCTGGCTCTGTGCTGGCTGGCTTTACCGGCATGGGGTTTGTACAGATTCTTTGCACGTCAGTGGCGCATCAAGATCAAGACACCGGCGGAACGCGCAAAGGGCACCACCACACAGGTCGGCGTTTACATGGTCGTCATGGTTGCCGCGGGGATTGGCTTTTTTCTGTGGGCGAGGCATCTGGGAGTTTCGTCGCCGATCATTTTCGGATCGCTCCTTGTCATTGAGGGTTTGGGCGGAGTGATTGTTTCGCTGACGGAGTGGTGGCGCCTCTCGCATATCGGCGTGTCTCTGGGATTGATGGCCGGCGGATTTTGGTTGCCGTTTGTGGACAGGGTCTCTGTGGCAGTTCCTGTGGGAGGAGCATTCTTGTTGGGTAGTTTACTCTCGGCAGGGATTCTCTGCTGGCAGTTGCATCATCATGCGGCTTCTCATGCAGACTGAAACGTCCAACAAGTCGGTGGAGACGAACCGCCGCCCCGCTTTTCCGTTCGACGCTGGGCGACAGTTCGAGGGTGCCTCGTGCGCTCCACCGTTCCGGTCGGCGGCGGTCGCTCACCTCTGTCGTTCGGCCTCCTATTCACATGACAACAAAACATCGAATTTATACGATGAACTTCGCGAGCGTCTATCCCCTCTATGTCGCCAAGGCAGAAGGAAAGGGGCGTAAAAAGTCAGAAGTCGATGCCGTTATTTGCTGGCTGACAGGCTACAATCAGCGGCAGTTGGAAGGACAATTGAAAAAGCAGAAAGACATTGAATCCTTCTTCAAGGAAGCTCCCAAGCTGAATCCTTCACGAACGTTGATCAAAGGTGTAATTTGCGGCGTCCGGGTTGAAGACATTCAAGAGCCGTTGATGCGGGAAGTACGCTATCTGGATAAACTGGTCGATGAATTGGCAAAGGGGAAGGCGATGGACAAGATTTTGAGGGCCTAAAACCCCGCGATTGCGTCTCGGTTGCGGCAGGCGGCCTGCACACGACGCCGACGGACTACGCGAAGTTGCTCATCGAAGTCATGGCGGGCGGTTCACGGACTTGCGCCTCCAGCCCGACTGAACGAGAGTCAGGTGGCAAACGTTCAAAACCATCAAACCAAGCAAAGGAAGCATGTTTGAGAAGCATCACCGAACCAGAAACCAACGCCTGGCCGCAAGTCCGCTTGCGTTCAGGGACGACACCACTGGCTTCACCGGTTGGCGGATTGGGTTGGAGCTGCAGCGCCCCGTGCCTACCCCCGCAATTGCTGGCGAACGCCTTTTCGTCGGTGGCGGATTTGGCAGTTACGACTTCTACGCCTTCGACGCCCGAAGCGGCGCGCAGGCGTGGCATCTGGGCACGACCGACGACGGTCCGACCGCCGCGGTGCTGGCAGAAGGATTGGCAGTTTTCAACACGGAGTGTTGCACGCTGGAAGTAGTCGAGGCTGCCACCGGGCGGGTGCTGTGGGAGAAGTGGCTCGGGGATCCACTGCTGGCGCAACCCGCGGTCATGGAGGGACGTGTCTTCATGGTATACCCACGCGACGGTCACCACTGGCTGGGAGCATTCACCCTCAAGGAAGGCCGCCCCCTGTGGACCACAAGGCTCGATCACGATGTCATCACCGCGCCGGTGGTGGCGGAAGGCAAGGTGTACCTGTCCACGTTTGACGGCACGGTGTGGTGCATCGACCCGGACACGGGCCGGGTGCAGTGGAGCCAGCAGATGCAAGCCACGTCGGCGCCCTGGGTCTATCAGGGCGATGTGTTCGTGGCGCATCGCGACGACGCGCCGCGCGGCGCCCGCCAGCCTGGCGATCCCGAACGCACGCGTCCGTCGGAGGCGATTGCTGCCGAGCCGCCACCACCGCGGGAACGGACAAGCCGGGTGGACGCCGCAGCCGGCACGCTCAGATCGAGCTACTCGTCTAAGCTGGCGGGTTATCTCTCGAAAGGATCCGGGCAGGCCCGCAAGCGCGCTTATCACGCGTCAGACAGCATGGTGGGCTTCGGTCACGCGCCGAGTTCGGCCAAACTGCACGTCGCCGAGGGCCTGATCGGTGAAGGCCTAGTGAGCCGCACGTGGCGTTTCCAGGGGTCGCGTCCGGTCGTGGTGAACGGAATTCTTTACGACATCACCGGGGATCGCCTGGAGGCAAGCGACGCTCGCACCGGCGACTTGCTGTGGTCCTGGCAAGACGCGCAGGCCGTCGAAGGGGAACGCCGTCTCACGCCGCCCGCAGTGGCTAACGGCCGTGTGTGGGCCGGGACCTGGGATGGGCGCATCCTCAGTTGGGACGCGTTGCTTGGCGACGTGCGCTGGGCCGTGAAGGTCGGCGCGCCCTGCCACTGGCAGCCCGCGATTAGCGACGGCTGGGTCTACGCGGGTCTGGAGGATGGGAGCCTGGTCGGCTTTGCGACCGGCGACCCGCTGGACACGGACTGGCCGATGTGGGGCGGCGGCTGTGGGCACAATGGCAAACCAATTCCCGAGAGCCGACCGGAAACGGGAGCGCCCCTTGCCCCATCGCCATCCGACGTCATCCAGCCGAAAACCGAAAAGGAGGCGCCAGCGGGTCTTGGCTTGGCCCCCCTCGCTCGCTGATGGTGAAGTCGCGAGGATTCAGCAAGGAGCGGCATGCAGCGATCCCCGCGATCACGTCGCGGTTGCATGCCGGGCATCACTGGCCCGCAGCTCAGTGTTGGGTGCCGCACTGGGAATCAAGGTCCGTTCCGCGGCGCATATTGGGCATTGTCGTGGGAGGCCTAGAATTTGTTGATGGCGCCAGCTGCTGGACTCATGGATACGACAGCGACTGCGAACATTTTACAGAAATCAGCGATCTAAACGCTGGGTTCCACAGGCGAGCGATCATAAAACTCGCTGAGCTGGCGCACGCAGGCGAAGTAGGCCTGCTCGGTGGCGCGGAGTGATGGGCAGGAGTTTCAGGTCATCGGTGAACCAATTTAGGATGGCGTGCGGGGAACTTTTTTATATCCATGGTCTGCAATGTTACTGGTTGCTGGTTGATCGCGGAGCCGGTCCGATAGCGTTCAACCAGGTCACTGGAGCGAACGCGGGCGGGCCACGCTCGTTGCCAACGCGGACGCGCTGGGCCGCCCGCGTCGCTCAGTTCGTTAGGCGATACTACGCGCACACCGAGAATTTCCACGCAGTGAGCAACCCTCAAATTAGGAGAACAACATGAAAATCGTTGTCATCGGCGGCACTGGACTTATCGGAACCAAAGTCGTTAAGAACCTTCGCGCCAAGGGCCATGAGGTCGTGGCCGCCTCACCTTCGAAGGGAATCAACTCAGTCACCGGCGAGGGGCTTGCTGCAGCCCTCGTCGGCGCAGGGGTGGTTGTCGATGTCGCGAATGCACCCTCCTGGGAGGACAAGGCAGTCCTGGAGTTTTTCGAAACGTCGGGTCGAAACCTCTTGGCCGCGGAAGCCGCCGCGGGCGTCGGTCATCATGTGGCGTTGTCGGTTGTCGGCACCGACCGCCTGCTCGCGAGCGGTTACTTCCGCGCGAAGATGGCTCAGGAGAATCTGATCAAGGCTGCCCCGATTCCTTACACGATCGTCCGCGCCACCCAGTTCTTCGAGTTCGTGGGCGGCATCGCCCAATCAGCGACCCAGGGGCAGACGGTTTTGCTTCCACCGGTTTTGATGCAGCCCGTTGTGTCGGATGATGTCGCCGCCGTCGTGGCCGAAGCGGCCCTCGCGGAGCCATTGAACGGCACGGTCGATCTGGCCGGTCCTGAACCGATCCGTCAAGACGACCTCGTGCGGCAATTCCTGAACGCAACCGGGGACGCACGGAAGGTAATCACCGATCCCAAGGCGCTCTATTACGGCATAGCAGTGAACGACCAAAGCCTAATGCCTGGCGACAATCCACGCCTCGGTCCGACGCGTTTCGCGGATTGGCTCAGCCACAACGCTTAAGGCAGAGCCTACGGATAAGCTCCCGGGCCTATCTTTTTGATCCAATTGCTTAAACTCTTGATGTCGGAGCCTATCCGGTGGTTCCTGGGCGCTATTTCCGTCTGACCGCGCCTATTTAGCGGCCATCCAGGCTTGTCGTGGCATCGCGAGAAGCCGTGAGCCTCCGTGCTCTCCGTGGCCTCTGTGGTGATCCACGCGCCCCGGCCGGGCCAGACCGAGGAACTACTACGGAGGGCACAGGACACAGAGGTGCGCCGCCTGGACGAAGTTGGGACTGGCTAAAGCCAACCGAACCCCGAACGGTGAACCGTGAACCGTGAACCGTGAACCCCGAACCCCGAACCATTCACTCCTGGACTCTGATACGCCGGTATTCCATTTGCCCGCGATCTCCTTCCAGGCCGATGGGGCCGGTGAGCGGGACGGCCAGGGCCGCCTCGAGGACCTCGCCGTTGCACGTGCAATGGGCGGTGCCGCCTTTGACGGTCACGACGATTTCATTCCATTCCTGCGGTTTATATTTCGCCAATGTCTTGTAAGGACCCGCCAGCCAGTAATCGCGGCACTGGAGTTGTGGTTGTCGAATGAAGATCCCGCTGTCGGCGTTGGGGGTGGCGCGGAACTCAAGCTTAAGCACGAAATCTTTCCGGAACTGGCGCGTGGTCCAGAGCTGCTCAACCCGGCGGCCTTCGGGCGGCGTGGTCACGATGAGGCGCCCGTTCTTTGCCACATAACGGCCATCGTTGCTGGTTGTGCGGCCATCGAACTGATTGGTGCGAAAGCCCCACCCGGTCAAGTCGCGTCCATTGAAAAGACTCACAAAGCCGGGTTCCGGGCGGAAATCGTCGGGTTCATTTTCGATAAACCCGAGCGTGGCCAGGATGGGACGAAGCGCCGCGGCCCATTTGGTGTAGCCGACCTTGTTTGGGTGCAGCAAATCAGGAAACTCGTCGGGCTTGGCGTCACCTTGCTCATTGGCGAAGAGCGGCCAGGTCTCGATCAAGGTCACTTGTGAGTCGCCTTTGACGGCGGCGGCGTAAAGCTGGTTGATTTTCTTGATCGAATCAGCCGGCCTTTTTTTGGAGGCGGAGCTCGGGAAGACCTGACAAAGGACGATGGGCATGCTCGGGTCGGCCTGCTTGAGTTGGGCCAGGATCAGTTTGAGGTTGGCGGCGATGGTCTCCGGGTCGGCCTGTTCCTCGAGGTCGTTGGTGCCGATCAACAGCACCACTCCGCGAGGCTTCAGCGCCAGCACATCTTCCTGGAGCCGGATGAGCACGCCGCGGGTTGTATCGCCACTGATGCCGCGGTTGGCGACTTTTAGTTCGCCCCAGATGCCGCCCAGGTTTTCGCCCCAGCCTTGAGTGATGGAATCACCGAGAAACACCAGGCCGTGCTGGTCTTCGGCCAGCCGCTTGGCCCAGGTGCTGCACCGTTGGGCCCAGAGGGTCTTGAACCAGTCATAACGCCGGATCGGGCCGGCTCCGGGTAATCCGTCGTCGGTGGTGGGGATTTGGAAATGCGGATCGGGCGCGGGGGTTGGAGTGTTGTCGGCTGCGCTGGATCGGCCTGGGATGACCAGTGCAATGGAGGCCAGCAGGCCCGCGCCTAAAACGGCTGCGGAATATTGGCGAGGTAAGAGCTTCATGCGGTTGAACGTGAGCGTTGGAGGGCGATGGTTAGCGGTCAGGCCGGTGGAGGCAAGTCCTGACTTCCCAATGCGGAGTGCGGAATGCGGGGTGCGGAATCGCAACGGCTCCTAGTCCTAGTTAAACTTCAGTAGAAGCATTTCCGCATTCCCCATTCCGCATTCCGCACTGGGAAGCGAGCCTCCTGACCCACCTGCGCCCTACGGGCTGCGGCGGGCAAGCATCGGCTGCTACAAAATCCGCATTCCGCATTCCGCATTCCGCATTGGGGGATTGATCTGCCATTCGACAGAGGCTAGAACCCGGTGCCCTTTGGCGTCATGGATCTTTCTGACCTACTGGCTTGGATTGTTGGGTTTTCGTGCCTGGGATTGATCGCGCAGTTTTTGTGGATCGACCGTGGGAGCGGTCGCGGTTGGTTTGGAGTTGGGGTGGGGGTGTTATTGCTGACGTTGGGCGGGGTTTGGTTGCGTTGGCGTTGGCTGACTTGGGTGGGGGAAGGGGCGTGGGTCTTGCTGGTGTTGGTTCCGGCGATTTTGTTCGTGATTTATCACCGCTGCCAGGCTCAACAACGTTTTGCCGCAGCGCGCCGGGTTGGTTTGGTGATTCGCGTCTTTCATCCGGCGGATGGCTGGCGGGAGGTTCCAGAGCTGATGCGAGCGATGGAACTGGCCCAATGCGGTGAGCAAACGGCAGCGTTGGGGATCTATCGCCGGGTCGAGGAGCGTGGCGGGATGGACGCCCTCTTGGCCGCGGCGCAAAGTTTTCGTATCACCAATCGTTGGGAAGAGTTCATGGAGTGGCGACGGGACAATTTAGGGGTAGACATGCTCCATCAACATCCGGCGCTGTTGCCCTTGGTTTTACGGGGATTCGGCGAGACCGGTGATCCCAATGGGATGGTTGCCTGGTTTGAACAATTTCAGGAGCGCATCGAGCGTTTGCCGATGGTGGCTCGCCACAGTTGCCGGTTGACGCTCTACGCCTTTTGCGGCCAGCGCGCGCAAGTCGAGCAGCTTTTGAACGAGGCCTTGGCCCATCTGCCGGAGGACTATCAACAGTACTGGAAAGCAACCGCAGCCCAAGCCGCGGGAGCCGACGAGGAGGCTCGGGAATGGCTGAGGCGCCTGGTTACTTCCCGCGATCATCTGGTGCGCGGGGCCGTCGGTTGGCGAACGGAGCATCCGTTGCCACTGGCGTCGGCGCTTTCGGATGCGGCGTGGTTGGTGTTACGCCGGGCGGAGCGGGTCCAGGTTGAGGAAGAACGCTTCAACCTTCGCAGTGGTCTTTGGACGCGCAGAGCGCGGGTGACGCAGGGCTTGATTCTGGCCAACCTCGTCATGTTTGGGGTGGAGATGGGAAGCGGCGGCAGCATGGATGAACCGACCTTGGCCCGCCTTGGAGCGCTGTTGATTCCGGAGGGGGCTCCGCCGGGATGGTGGTGGCGGCTGGGCAGCAGTTTATTTCTGCATTATGGGGCTGCGCATCTGAGCGTGAACATGCTGGCCCTGGCCTGGCTGGGGCCGCCCGTCGAGCGCGCGCTGGGCCGGGCCAGGTACTTGGCCTTGTATCTTCTGGCGGGGATTGGTTCGGGGGCGGTGGTCCTGTTATTGACTTCGAATCGTTCGTTGGTGGGCGCTTCCGGTTCCATTATGGCGCTGATCGGAGCGGGGGCCGCCATCACTTTGCGTGGGTGGGTTCGCGAGAAAGCGCGTTACGCTGCCCGACAATTTCTTCAGTTCATCATGGTGATCGCGGCCCAAACCCTCTTTGACATTTTCACGCCGCAGATCAGCTTCCTGGCCCACGCGTCTGGACTCCTGTTAGGGTTTCTGATTGCCAGCATCCTGCCTCATCGAGGCGCGCCCGCGCCAATCCATCATTCGTCGTCCTGACGGCGAAGCCGGCCGCTGCGGATATGCTCCTGGCGTGGCTCGACCGAGCTCGCCGAAGTTCTCGCCAACCGCCAAAATCCTTCGTCGGGCCGTCATTGTTTATTTCTGAGATGACTTCTAGGTTTAGGCGATGGGTGAATGGAACGACCTTCAATCGTGGGCGCAGGCTGAGGTAGCCGCCACCGTGGCGGCGTTGCCGTCGCCGCTGGCGGCGCATGCGCAGTTTCTGACGGTGAGCTACGAAGATCGCCCGGGCCGCGCCCTCGTCCGCGAAGGGTACGATCCGGACCTGCTCGGGTTATTCATCGGGCCGCCGATGGCCCACCCGGAGGAATCGCCGTTGCCGCCGCAGATCGTCCTGTTCCTGCGCAATCTTTGGGATTTCGCGGAGGGCGATCGGGAGATTTTTCGTGAAGAAGTGCGGACCACTTATCTTCATGAGCTCGGGCATTATCTGGGTCTGGACGAGATTGACCTCGCGGAACGCGGCCTGGACTGAATGAGCTACTCATCCTGCAAAGCGTCCAGCAACCGTCCGCGCAGGGCGAACAACGTGGCGAGCCAGGTCCAGATCAAACCGCTGGCAAATACCCCGATCAAAGTTGCGGCGAAAGCGCGCGTATGCATTTCAGCTCCGGGCGCCAACAACACCGGCAGGATGGCGGCCAAGGCGGCGATCAGACCTGCGCCCAATCCCAGCCAAAGCAACCCGCCGTGTTCGCTGAGCACTAACCATTGCAAGGAACGGCGGCGCCAACCGACTGCTTGCAGCAACCCGAACTCGGCGCGGCGCTCCAACACGTTACGCAATACCACCACGCCCAAACCCGCGCTGCCCAACAACAGACCAAGCCCGCCCAGCACTTGAAACGTGTTCAGGTACGTGTTCTGCACCGCATTAAAAGCAGCCAGCCGCCGCGTGGTCGGCGTCAGTTCCAGACCCACATCGCGCAACGCCCGGCCCAGCGTCGCCTCGATCTTGGCGGCCGCCGCCGGTTGGTTGGTGGACACATCAATCAAGAACATCCGATGCCCGCTCTCGCTGGGAAAGCGCTTCACGAATTCCGCTTCGTCAATGATCAGGCTCCCTTGCAAAATCGAATTGGCCACGCCAGCCACCAGACGCAGCTTGAAAGCCCGGCCCTGCTCATCGATGTAATCAATCGTGTCGCCCAGCTTCTTGCCCAACGCCCACTGAATCGAAGCCGCGTCGCCGATGGCCGGGATCTCGTCCGGACCCAGCGCTGTTTTGCCCGCAGCGACCGTCCGCTTCAGCAGGTTCCAGCCTTGAGCCCCGTCGCGGCCTCGCTCGACCTGAGCGAACGAAAACGCCCTGCGCTCCGCCAACAACTCAGGTTTCACGCCCAGGACTCGCGGCGCATGGGCCCGGTTCAGGTTCAGACAACTGGCATCATCACCCGCGCGCACCCGGAATGGCACGAGACGGACGCCCGCGAAGTCCGCCTCATTGAGGCCATAAAATTCGCGGCCCGCCGGCGTGTTGAGATCGCGCACGACCGGCAGGGCCGATTCACCGAGCAAAGCGAACCCGCCGGTGCCCGAAGAACGCGCGGTGGGTTGGCGATCCGCGTCGAGCCGATTGGCTCCGACGGCGACGATGAGAAAGCTGCCGCAAGCGAGCAGAGTGACGCAGGCCAGGCTGCGGGTACGGCGCCGCGTGCAGCCACGTAAGCCCAGACCGGCCAGAGTCAAATGACGAGTCTGGGTCGAGCGCTCCAGGGCCGTCAGCAGTACCGAAACGGTTGCAATCAATCCCACCAACAACAAGGAACCCGCCCCGAAGAATAACTGAGGCGAGGCGCCTTCTCCGCGCCACAAGGCACCCGCCACCATCACGATGGCGAGGCTGTTCGCACCGATGGCCACCCAACGCATGAACCTTCCGCGGGGTGCGCTGGCGCCGGTGGCTATGATTTCGGTTTCCTCCAGATCCCCCGGTGCCAGCAACACGCGGGCCGGTTGGCGAGCCTGTTTCCGCAAAACAATCCAGATGGTCAATCCACAAACTGCCACGCTGGAAAACAGGCCGATGACGACTGAGACCGGCGTGACGTGAAATTGCAGTGCGGAGGTGCCGATCGCATTGCGCCAAATCGTGGTCAGACCGCGGATCATCCCCTGGGCGTAGGCTACCCCGCCGAACACGCCCAACACTCCGCCGACGAAGGCTACCAACGTTCCCTCTCCCAACAGCAGCCAGCGCACGCGGCGTGGACGAAACCCCAGGGCCAAGAGCGTGCCGATTTCCTGGGCCCGTTGTTCCAGGCCGAATTGGAACAAAAGCGCCATCAGGATTAGGGCTGCGAGGATAAGGAAGAAACTGAATCCCAGAAAGAGCTGACCGAAATCCTGTGTGGGCGCGCTGGCGGCCAGGGCTTGTTCTCGCACCGGTTCCCAACGGAAGCCGAGGGCGCGCCGGTCGAAAAGGGGCTCGCCCGGGGCCTGGTTCCTCCTCACGGTGCCCTGCAACAATCCGCGCAGCCCTTGTTCGATCTGCGTCTGATGCAGATACCAGAACTGTTCCTGGCCTGCCCCCAGCGGAAAGCGGATGGCCGTGAGCTTCCCGAATCGGTTGCCCCAAAGCTGTTGGCCTGCCTTCAGAGTAATGAAGGCTTTGGGCGTGCCGCGGTATTCCCGCCAGTATTCGTCGTCCTTTTCCCGGATCTTGTGTTGGAGCGGAAAGCCGGTCTGCCATTCGCCCGGCTTCTCAGCGTCGGCGACTCCCGGGAAATCCGGCATGAGCGACCGGTCGAACGCGGGGTCGTTCATGCGCAGCACTGCTTTGATCCGAAATCGGTTGGTGACCTCGGTCATTTGCGAGGCTTGGTCCGGCTGGAAATAAACCAGCTCGATGGTTTCGCCGGGCCCGGCGCCTAAATCATCCGCCAACCATTGGCTGATGAGGATTTCGTTGTCCTGCAAATCCGCGGGCACCAGCGGGGGCGCGGCGGCTGTGACCATCGAGTAGGGGGTGGCGTGGTCTCCATGCTGAATCAGGTTGGCCAGATAGGTCAGCACCCCGTAAGGCAGTGGTTCGGGAAAATGCGTGACGCCCGCGCTGTTGGTGGCGGCTTGGAACACCGCGTCGGCCAGGACGGAGTCCAGGAAAACCCGGGAGCTTCGGATCTCGATTTCCGGCGGAGTGGTCGCGGAAGCGATCACCCGCAGCTGAACGTCCGTGTTGTCCAACCGTTGATCCAGCGCCCGATCGAGTCGCGCCAAGGCAATTTTGGTCGAGAGGGCGTTGGTGATCATGAGCACGGGAGGCATCGGTTGGCGGGTGAGCCGGCGCATCCAGGCGTAGAACTGGTCTCGCCACCCATTGCCTGGCATGGCCCAATAAGCGTCCCCGGGCAGGTGAACCAGCAGCAGGTTGGCCTGATGAAAGCTGCCCACTCGCTCCTCCAACGAAGGCAGGGCCACAAACGCGTTGAACGGCGGCACTTGGTTGGCCGTCAAGCTGAAGTTTCCCAAGGCGCCGGCACCCAGCACATCCCGCACTCTTAACCGCAGAGATC
>DATLUX010000373.1:0-32893 GCA_035577805.1 Verrucomicrobiia bacterium | reverse complement strand
TGTACTGAGCTCGAACCCATTCATTGAGCTGAGCTTGATCAAGCTCGGTGAGCGTCACCGGCAATGGGATCTTCGGCATGAATCGGACCCTGCACGGGAAATTAGGATATGTCTAGCTATTTCTGATACAGTGCACTAGCTATTTGTGAGACACATCACTAGCGCCGCCATCTCCAGCATAGCCGCCGAACCGTGGCCGGGCCCAACTTGAAGTCTTCCGCGACCCGCACCCCTTCCACCCACCACAGTTGTCCTTCCGCCGTGGTGGCCACAATCAACTCGCGCCGGCGCGCTTGGGGAATTTTGAGATTGGTAAAGAGATCCTGGAGCTTCACGGGGCGAGGCATCCCGGAAGGGCGGAATCGGTCACCCGGACGCCAGTGTCGCAACACCACTTGCGCACCCACCTTGTCGGCGTCGAGCCACTCCCGTCCTGGTCCGAACCGCGGTGGTGTCCGCGCCCGGGAAGCCGGGATCTTCCACTGCCAAACCAGCCCGGCGAAGGTTCCTTGACCCTGACGTCCACGCAAACTGACCTTGCTCGCGCCATTCTCAAAGGCTTGCCGCTGCTTCGGCCGGACCTCCGTTTTGGACAAACGGCCTCCTTCCTGCCGACAAACAACCGCCCCAGACTCGGCGCAGACTGGGCGTTCCGGATCCAGGCGCAGTTGTTCGATCAGGTCGAACGAGGGCTCCAGCCGCAGCCGGATCAACTCATCACACAACACCTGTCTTTGGACCGCCACGTCCAGATCCTGCCAGCGGCGGCCTTGGCGGCGGCGCGTCTGCAACCAATCCCGAGCCAGTCGGCTGACCAAACCTGCGGTGGCTTCCAAGGCCTGCATCTCGCGTCGAAGCACGCGGCGAATCGCCGGTTGATAACGCCGTTCCAGCAGCGGCAACAGCTCTTGGCGCACACGGTTTCGAAGCATATCCAGACACTCGTTGCTGGCATCGACGCGCCATCGGACACTCTCAGCCCGGCCGAACGCTTCTAATTCCGAGCGCGTGCAACCCAGCAACGGCCGGACCAAACGGCATCGGGCATCGGCCGGTGACGCGCCTGCCCAACGCATACCCGCCAGTCCCAGGACGCTGGCCCCACGAAGCAGACGAATCAGAAACAATTCGACCTGGTCATCGGCGTGGTGGGCCAGGGCAATCGTGTCGATAGCCGCCTCAGCCGCGGCCCGGCTAAGAAACGCGTGCCGAGCCTCGCGAGCGGCCATTTCCACCGAGATGCCACGTTCGGCCGCCAAGCCGCTCACCTCAACCCGCCCGGCCACAAACGGAAGTCCGCGGTCACGCGCGGCGTTCCGGACAAATCGTTCGTCGGCGTCACTGTGCCGGCCGCGCAAGGCGTGATTGAAATGAGCCACGGTCAGGCGCCAACGGGCGGATAGGCCGATACGCAACAACATCTCCAGCAACACCATGGAATCCATCCCGCCGGAAACCGCGACCAGGAGCGACTGGCCGGGCCGGAGCAGACTGTGCGCGCGAATATCCGTCTCCACGCGTCGCTGCAACTCATTCATGCCAGCAGTTTAGTGATGTCACATCGACGGCTCAATCTTCAACCGGACGGCCTGGTGCGATGGGGCGTCTTTAGGCACTGCCACCCGGACAATGCAGTTTGGTGCGCGGTCCCGCGCGGCATCGCGAGTTGATTTGGAGTTGCCGTGTTCTATGTTGAGCGTTGAACGTTTGCAATTCCTTGACCAGCTGTATAAGTTCGACCGCCTTGAAGAAATCAGACGCAGAAGAAATGAAACCGCGGGCGACCGAGTCTCTGCCACCGACGAATGCCCCTCAAAAAGGCCAGGCTTCGCCGCCGAATGCGGCGGAGGCAGACGCAGCGGTGGGGACAGCTGACGGCGCGGCCGCCAATGATCGCCCGTTGACCAGTGAAGAACTGGCGGCATTGCGGGCGCAAGCTGACAAAGCCAATCAGCATTGGGATCTCCTTCTGCGCACCACCGCGGAGTTCGACAATTTCAAAAAACGCGCGGCGCGGGAGCGGCAGGAGGCGATTCGTTACGCGAACGAAACCTTGCTGCAAAAACTCATTCCGGTCCTGGACACCTTCGACATGGCTTTGGGAGCGGCGGCCAACGCCACGGAATCCTCCGCCTCGTCGCTGCAAACAGGGGTGAACATGATCCTTTCCCAGCTGCGCAACACGCTGATCGAGGCGGGTCTGGAAGAGATCGATGCCACCGGCAAGACGTTTGACCCCAATATTCACGAAGCGGTTTCCCAACGGGAATCTGCGGAGGTGCCGGAGGGTCAGGTCGTGCAGCAATTGCGCCGAGGTTATAAGCTCCGCGATCGGCTTCTGCGGCCGGCTTCGGTGGTGGTGTCCAAGAACCCAGAGCCCGCCGGCCCTTAACCTGCCGATCCTCGATTCTCCAGGCTGACATCCCCCGCCTCCCAACTTCCAGTCTTTCTCTCCTGCCATGTCCAAACGTGACTACTATGAAATCCTTGGGGTCGCCAAGACGGCGAGTGACGAGGAGATCAAGAAGGCTTATCGCAAACAAGCGCTGAAGTTTCATCCGGACAAGAATCCGGGCGACAAATCGGCGGAAGAAAAATTCAAGGAAGTCGGGGAAGCCTACGAAGCTCTCTGCGATCCACAGCGGCGCGCCGCCTACGATCAATATGGGCACGACGCTTTTGATCCGCGACGGCGCGGCGGGCGCGGTGGCGGCGGGTTTCACGATCCGTTCGAAGTCTTCCGCGAAGCCTTTGGAGGCAGCGGCGTCGAAGACATCTTCGAACAATTCTTCGGCGGCGGCATGCGCCGGGACAGCTCCGGCTCGGACCGGGGCGCCAACCTGCGTTACGACCTGGAGCTGGAATTTGATGAAGCCGCCAATGGCTGCGAGAAGGAGATCACCTTAACCAAACCCGACACTTGTGACAACTGCGGCGGGTCGGGCGCCGAGACCGGCGCCACGAGAAAGGCATGCCCCCTGTGCGCCGGACGCGGCCAGGTCATCACGGCCCGCGGCATTTTCAGCATCGCCCAAACGTGTCCGCGCTGCGGGGGAGCCGGACGGGTGGTGGACAAGCCCTGCCGCAATTGCCAGGGAACCGGCCGGGCCGAGCGCACGACTCGCAAGACCATTCGAATTCCAGCCGGAGTCGACACGGGAACCAAGCTGCGTTCGGCCGGGGACGGGGAAGCGGGCGTGCGTGGGGGGGCATCCGGCGACCTTTTCGTGGTGCTGCATGTCAAGCCGCATGCGTTGTTTCATCGCGAGGGCGACGACATCCTCTACGATCTGCCCATCAGCTTCGTGCAAGCGACCTTAGGGACCGAACTGGAGGTTCCTTCGCTCAGCGCCAAAGTTCTTTTGCGCATCCCGGCCGGCACCCAGACTGGACAAGTCTTTCGGATCAAAGGCAAAGGGATCAAGAACCCCCAAGGCTACGGCTGGGGCGACCTGCATGTCCGGGTCACCGTGGAAGTCCCTACCCATCTGAACAGCGCTCAAAAGGCCAAGCTTCAGGAGTTCGCCGCCCTTTGCGACGAGAAGGTGCATCCGCTCAGCCAGGGTTTCTTCGAAAAAGCCAAGAGGTTCTTCAAATAACCCTTCTGCCGCGCGCCGGATGCATCGCTTTCACCTGCCCCCGGACCAGTGCCAAGGCAAGGAACTGATCCTGAGCGACCGGGAAGCGCATCACGCCTTGCACGTTTTACGGCTGCGGCCGAGGGACCCGGTCGTCGTGTTGGATGGAGCCGGCACTGCATATCAATGCCGGGTGCAAGCTCTCGAACGCGGTAATGTCCGCTTAACTGTTGGGTCAAGCAGCTCAACTCCTCCGGTCCGCTGCGCCCTGACGCTGATCCAGGCGTTGCCGAAGGGAAAGATCTTCGAATCAATCCTGCATCGAGCCATCGAACTGGGCGTGCATCGCGTCGTGCCCCTGCTCTCCGCGCGCGTAGTCGTGCATCTCGAGCAAGGCCAGCGCGAACAGAAGCTCGCCCATTGGCGCGCCACGGCCATCGAAGCCATCAAACAATGCGGAGCTCTCTGGCTCCCGCTCCTCGACTTGCCGGCGACCCTGACCGAGTTTCTGGATCGCCGCGAGCAGTTCGATCTGGCCCTCGTCGCTTCCCTCCAGCCGGACAGCCGCCATCCTCGCGAGTGGTTCCTGGCCTCGCGCGCGGCACAAAAAGTCCCCCCGCGCACCGTCGCCATGTGGATCGGGCCGGAAGGTGATTTCACTCCGGACGAACTTGCAGCGATCCGATCAACGGGCGCCCGGCCCATTACGCTTGGCCCGCACGTCCTGCGGGTTGAGACCGCAGCTACCTACTGCTTATCCGTTCTCAGTTACGAATTGCAGACGGATCTAACGTGACTGAACCAGGACCCTGAAAGCCCTCCCGAGATGGTCGGGATGCGTGAGGGTTTGGAATTGGCGGCCTTCCGAAGGAGTGGGCGCGCCGCCTGGCCAGTGTTCCGCGGCTGCCCGAGCCAGGAACTGGCTTTGTGAGGTGAACTCCTGCGTGCGCAGGCCGGCGCCTTCGCCCCTCAGACGGAGTTGCTCAAAATTCACCCCCGCCGTCAGGTCCTGCTGGCCTGGCCTCGCCAGAAGATCCTCCACGCCGCGATGACGATAATACCCGCGCAGCGTCCCGGCCTGCCGGTTCGGCAGCAGGATTTCTTGGCCGGCCAGCCCGTAATCGATGGTCATAAGCACGCCTTGGCGGAGCGCGCGCGCTGCCTGCAGCCACCATTGTCCGGCGGACGCAGACCAGTCGAGCAAGTAGCCGTCCGGCAGTACGGCCTTTAATTGGGCCGGCAGCCTGATCCCATCGGAGGCCAACGCAGCCTCTAAGGCGATGGCCTCTTCGGTGGACATGGGCGGCATGAGGCGCCAGACAAATTGATCCTGGGCCGCATCCCAACCGACTCCTAGCTCATTCCAACGTCTCTGCTGGCCCACCCAGCGCAGTCGGCGGACGGGGAAAGCGTCCAGCAATTCATTGGAAAAGATGACCCCGTTGACCCCGGCAGGCTCGCGGAGCGTCAGATCACCCGGACCGTTTACCCACCGGATTGTCCCGGCAAAATCTGCCAGCCGCCGTTTCTGCCAATCTCGGCGGCGTTGGGAGGGTTCCAGGAGATAATAGGCGAGCCGGATGAAGACATCGGGGCGCCGGGCCTGGATCCAGGTCAGAATATCGCTGGCCAACCGTCCGTCATGGGCCCCGGCTTCAACCAGTTGGACCGGGTTAGGGCCGGGTTCAAGCCATTGACAGAAGCGGGAAGCGAGGAGTGCCCCGAAGAGTGGGCCGGTGCTGACGTTGGTATAGAAATCGCCCTCAATACCGATCCGGCTCTGGTCCTGCTCGTAGTATCCAGAATTGGGACAGTAGAGGGCCAACTCCATGAAGCGGGCGAACGAAATGATCTGCTTCCGTTCGACTTCCTGGCGCAGGGTTGTCGAGATTTCAGTCACTAAGTTGTCCTGCCGAAGATGTTCGGCAACAGTTTTGCTTGACCCAACCAACGTATGGCAAAAATCGACGGATTTTTCAACCTCATGTTCGAGCAGAAGGCCTCGGATCTTCACCTGTCTACGGGGAATCCGCCCATTCTGCGCATTCACGGCGAACTGCAACGGGTGGATTATCCGCCGCTGGAGAATGACGGGCTCAAGGCGATGCTCTACGAGATCGCCCCGGAATATAAGATCAAACTGTTCGAAGAGACCGGCGACGTCGATTTCGGTTACGAAATCCCCAATGTGTCCCGGTTCCGGGCCAACTTCTACAATCAAAAGAACGGCATCGGCGCCGTCTTCCGCCAAATCCCCAGCAAAGTGGTGTCCTTCGAAGATTTCGAGAAGATGGATGCCCCGCTGCCGCCGGTGTTGAAGAAGTTCTGCATGCTGCAGAAGGGTTTGGTGCTGGTGACCGGGCCGACCGGCTCCGGCAAGTCCACCACGCTGGCCGCCATGCTCGATTACGCCAACAAAAACCGCAAAGACCACATCATCACCGTCGAGGACCCGATCGAATTCGTGCACGAAAGCAAAAACTGCCTGATTAACCATCGCGAAGTGGGCGTGCACACGCAAAGTTTTGCCTCCGCCCTGCGCGGGGCGCTGCGTGAAGATCCGGACATCATTCTGGTCGGCGAAATGCGCGATCTGGAAACCATCGAACTGGCCATCACCGCGGCCAGCACCGGCCATCTCGTCTTCGGCACCCTCCACACCCAAAGTGCGGCCAAAACCGTCGATCGTATCATCGACGTGTTCCCCTCCGAACAACAAAACAAGATTCGGGCGACGTTGTCCGAGTCGCTGCGGGGTGTGGTGGCGCAGAACCTTTTCCGGCGCGTGGACAAGAAAGGCCGCTGTGCGGCCCTGGAGATCCTGGTCTTCACCACAGCCGTGGCCAACCTGGTCCGCGAAGGCAAGACCCATCAGATCCCCGGCATGATCCAGGTCGGCAAGAAGCTGGGCAACACACCGCTCGACGATTCGATCATGGAACATCTGCGCATGAAACGCATTGCCCCAGAGGAAGCCTACGACAAATCGCTCGACAAGAAAAAATTCCGGCCGTTCCTGGCAACGCCGCCCATTGACGATGATGTCTAAGCCGCCGATTCAGGCCACGCCAAGCGCCGCCTTCATCCGTTGGTCGCGTTCCTGCCCGCCCTTAACCCAAACCGAGCCTCTCCATGCGCCGCAACGAGCTTGATTACATCCTCAGCACGATGCTGGACTTCAACAAGGACGTCTCCGACTTGCTGTTCACGGTCGACAAACCGCTCCAAGTCGAAGCGGCCGGAGTGTTGAACCCCGTGCCCATCAATCCGACCATCGAACGTCTCACGCCGTTCCACACCGAGATGATCGCGATGAACCTGATCGGCGGCAGCCAGCGTTTGACCGAGGACCTGCTGCGCACCGGTTCCTGCGACGCCTCCTATTCCCTCGGAGACCGCGCCCGGTTTCGTGTCAATGTCTTCGCCCAACGCGGTTGTTATTCCATCGTCCTGCGCAAACTCAACGCGCAGATCCCGTCCATCCATGACCTCTCGTTACCGGACATCATCCTGAGCGCCGCCAAGGAAAAAACCGGCTTAGTCCTGGTCACGGGCGCCACCGGCTCGGGCAAAAGCACCACGCTGGCGGCGCTCCTGGACGACATCAATGTGCGCGCGCCCATTCACATCGTCACCCTCGAAGATCCCGTCGAGTTTGTTTACACGCAGAAGATGGCCACGGTGAACCAGCGCGAGATGGGCACCGATTTCGATTCTTTTCCCACCGGCTTGCGCGCGGCCCTGCGCCAGGCCCCCAAGGTGATTCTGGTCGGCGAAATGCGCGACCGCGCCACGGTCGAGATTGCCTTGAGCGCCGCCGAAACCGGCCATCTGGTCTTCAGCACCCTCCACACCATTGACGCCGGACAGACCATCAATCGTATCCTGGGCATGTTCGAAACCGAGGAACAGGAGCAAGTGCGATATCGTCTGGCCGACACCATTCGCTGGATCATTGGCCAGCGCCTGGCCCCGAAAGTAGGGGGAGGACGTTTCCCGTTGGTCGAAGTCATGGGCAACAACCTGCGCACCAAAGAAACGATTGTGCTGGGCGAAAGCGAAGGCAAAAGCTTTTACGAGATCATCGAAGCCAGCCATACGTTCGGCTGGCGCACCTTCGACCATTCCTGTCTGGACGCTTTCAAGCACAATATCGTCACGGAGGAAACGGCTTTGATGTATTGCAGCAAGCGCGGCATCGTGACCCGAGGCATCGATAACATCAAGAAGACTCGCGGCGATTCCACGTCCAACATTTCCGATCTGCGCATGACCGCTCCGACTGAGATTCCACGCGGGGGCGCCAAGCCGCCTCCGCCTCCGCCGTTGACCCTGAAAATGAAGTGACCATATGTCGATGGACTTTGATTTCATCACAGCGACCGACAAGCCGGCCCTGCTTGGCTTGAGCACTCCGGAACTTCAGGAAACGGCCAAGAACGCCCTGGAACAACTCGGTTATAAGGTGCATACCGCCGTCAATCACGGCGAGTTCCTGCATAAATTCAGCCAGGTGCCCTACCAGGTCGTCGTGATCGAAGAGCTGTTCTCGGCCACCAACCCGTCGGAGAACGAAAGTCTCCTGGCCTTGCAACGCATGTCCATGAGCATGCGCCGCCAAAGCGTCGTCGTCTTGTTCGGGTTCAACATGGCCACGTTCAATCCTATGCAGGCGTTCCAGCAGTGCGTGCAGGCGGTGGTCAACCCGTCGGAGATGTTCCTGCTCATTCAACTCATCCAAAAGGCCGTCGCCGACAACGACCTTTTCCTCCATACCTTCCGCGAAGTGCAACGGCGCGTCGCGTAGACGTGTTGAGCGCGCGACCGTTGTAGCGCCGGTCGCTGCTGGTGGCTGGTTCCTGGTTCCTGGGCTGGTTCCTGGTTCCTGGTTCCTAGTCCTGGCTCGGAGCAACCACCGGGGGCGAGAAGAGGAGTCTTCCTCTGCACACGCTGCACCCCCCTTCTCATCTGCGTTTATCTTGGTAAATCTGCGGGCCATTCCAGGGCGGAGGGCGGAGGACGGAGTGAGCCCCTTCGACAAGCGTTTCATCTGCGCTCATCTGCGCGCACAATCCCTATCTGCGGGCATCGGCAGTTTTTGCCTTTATCCCCTGGAGGTTTCTCCCTAAAACCGAGTCCGGATGAAACGTGTGGACGTCGCGCTGGTGGAACGGGGCCTGTGCGAGAGTAGGGAGAAAGCCCAGCGGGCAGTATTGGCGGGGCAAGTCAGGATTAACCATCGGCTGGCGCGCAAGCCCAGCGATCCGATTCAGGACAGCGACGAGCTATCGTTGACTGAGGGGGAACGTTACGTGAGTCGGGGAGGTTACAAGCTGGAGCATGCGCTGCGGCATTTTGCCCTGTCGGTGACTGGACTGACTGTCCTGGATGTGGGCGCTTCGACGGGTGGCTTTACGGATTGCTTGTTGCAACATGGAGCGCAGCGGGTATTTGCGTTGGATGTGGGCCGCGGCCAACTGGCCTGGAAATTGCGCCAGGATCCGCGGGTGGTCGTGATGGAAAACGTCAATGCGCGCACGCTTAGTCCGGCGCATTTTGCGCAACCCTTCACGCCACTGGATCTAGTGGTGATCGACTGTTCATTTATTTCGCTGCGCCGGATTTTGTCGCCGGCGATTGCATTGTTGCGGTCGGCCGGTAGAGTCGTCGCGTTGATCAAGCCGCAATTTGAGGCAGGCAAAGCTGAAGCCGACAAGGGCGCCGGCGTGATTAGCGATCCGGCCATTCATGATCGCGTGATCGAAGAGCTGCGTGAATTTGTTGGGAAACTGCCTGGGACGCGTTGGCTGGGGGTGACTCCTTCACCGTTGCAAGGCCCGGCCGGCAACCGCGAATTCCTGGCCTTACTTGAAAAGGCGGACTGATTTTGATTCTGACTTTGATCCACCACTGATCTTCCAGCCATGGTCCGACTAAAAGACATAGCCGCGCTGGCGCAGGTGTCCATCATGACGGTCTCCAAAGCGTTGCGGGACGCGCCTGACATCTCCACGTCCACCAAGACGCGGATTCGTTCGCTGGCCGAGCAGATGGGTTACATGCCCGATTCGGTGGCAGTGGGCCTGCGGAACAAGACCTCGAAGCTGTTCGGGTTGGTGATCTCCGCGGTGACCAATCCGGTCTATGCCCGCATGGTCATGGCCATCGAGGAACGGTCTCATGAGCTGGGGTACGATGTGATCCTCGGCCAAACCTTGAATATGCCCGAACGCGAACATCAAGTGATTCGGCGCATGCTTTCGCGGCGGGTGGATGGCCTGTTCATCACTCCGGTTTACCGGCTGGACCCGGTCGCGCCGGCCTACGAGGAACTGCAACGGCGCGGAACGCCCGTCGTGCTGATGGGGCAACGGGCGCCGTTTTGCGAGCAATTCGCCAATGTCGAGACGGACGATGTCTCGGCCAGCATTACGGCCACCAATCATCTGATCGAGTTGGGTCACCGGCGCATCGCCTACTTCGCCGGCCCGACCGGCGCGCCCTCATCGCAAGAACGGTTGGAGGGCTACCGCCGGGCTCTGCGCGACGCCGGCATCGAGCCCGATGACCGCCTCGTCTTTAACGCCGGCACCACCATGGAGGAAGGCGAAAAGGCCGCGCTCCAGATGCTCAACGAATCTCCGGGCGCCACCGCCGTCCAAACGGTCAACGATCTGGTCGCCATCGGCGCCGCCACCGTGTTCCTCGGTCAAGGCCTGCGCATCCCCCAGGACTTATCCCTGGTTGGCTTTGGCAATATTCTCGTCAGCGAACATTTCCGCGTGCCGCTCACCACCATCCGGCAGCCGAAATTTCGTCTGGGCGTTGCGGCCATGGAAAGCATGCTGAAACTACTGAAAGGCCAGCGGCCGCCGCTCAAACGGTTGCCGGCCGAGATGGTAATCCGCCAGAGCACCGCTCCGCCTGGGCGCACCGAGGCGTCCGGAATCTAGTGATGTGTCTCACAAATAGCTGGTGTTTTGCCGCAAGGGATTTTGGCCTCCCGCTAGGCGCGAGCGACGAGCATAGCCTTCCGGGTCTGTGAGGAACGAGCAACGACGCGGGAGGCTAAAAGAACTGCGGCCCGAAGGGTTGCGCCGAAAATGGGCTGGGGCTTCGTTGCTTCTCGGTCACAGATCGCTGCGGATATGCTCCCTCGTCGCGCCTCGCCCCAGCCCATTTTGGGCGCAACAAAACACCAGCTATTTGTGAGACACATCACTAGCCGGTCTTCGCGGATTCGCCGCAAATGCTTGATTGGAGCCCGGGAGCCGCTACGACCCGGCTAGCCACGGTGACCCAGGCTACGCCGGAGGCTCCGCCGAGGCGAGAGCGGATTCGAGCGGCAAGCGCCTGCCCACACCGCAGCTCGAGGACGAACGGAAAAACGCCCCCGGCCGCGCTGGGCTCGAATCCGCGAAGTGGGGCTAGAGGCCCCGCGATCTTACACGTCGCAAATGTGGACGCCTTGGCGAAGCGATGCCAGCACGTCAGGGCGCCTGGGGATGAATTCCTGCGCGACGTGACCCTGGAAACCGGTTTCCAGGATCGCTTTCATGATCGCGGCGTAGTTTAGTTCCTGGGTGTCGTCGATCTCGGCGCGTCCTGGCACCCCGCCGGTATGATAATGGGCGATGTACGGAGCGGCCGCTTCGATCCCCCGGCTTTTATCGCCGCGAATCGTGCGGATGACATCCCCTTCCATGATCTGCATGTGATAGATGTCGTAGAGCAGCTTGAAATGCTCCGAGCCGACACGCTTGCACAGCTCTAAGCCCCACGGCGTGTGGTCGCACATGTAATCTTTATGATCAATTTTGCTGTTTAACAATTCCATGACCGCCAGCACGCGGTTTTTCTCACAGATCGGCATGATCCGCTTCAAACCAATCGCGCAATTCTCCAAGCCTTCTTGGTCGGACATGCCCTTCCGATTGCCGGAGAAACAGATGATGTTTTTGGCGCCGGCCGATGCCACTTTCGGCGCGACGTCCTCGAAGAACGCCACAATCTTGTCGTGATTCTCGAGGCGATTGAGCCCGCTGGTGATGCCGCCCGGGACGCCCGAAACCATCGCGCACATCAGCCCATGTTTCTGGAGCGTGTCGAAATCTTTCACCTCCAGCAACTCCACGGAACTGAGCCCCATTCCCTTGCCGGCCCGACACAAATCTTCCAGCGGGACTTTGTCGTAACACCATTTGCAGACAGAATGATGGATCCGGCCTTTTAACGCGGACCCCGCCGTCTCATCGGCGGCCGCCAGACGATGTTCCAACGTGGAAAGAATTCCGGTCCAAGCCGCCAAACCGCCCAGGCGACCGCACGCCGCGCGACGAGTCAGTGAAGTGTTCATAGCAATCAGTGGTTGATGCGTTATTCAACGTTTCCAAGTAATGCAGCAATCTTCAAAACGCTTGGGCGCCGAATGCAACTAAATTCGCAGGGCCCCGCAGATGCGCGCAGATGGGGATTTGTGCCCGCAGATGAAACGCAGATAAGATTCCCGATTAGACCTGCATTCGTTGTTGGTGCAACGAGTAAATCTGCGGGCCCTCTCCCATCTGCGGTAGCAAACGAACACGCCAAACCGGGCGGACCCAGTTTGGCGTGTCGGCGTGGGTGGTGGGGCTGTGAATGTGGGCAAGTCCGCCGGCCTTACTTGCTCGACGGAGGCGGGGCCGTAGGAGCGGCAGGGGCGCCCGGAGCGCCCGGAGCGCCCGGAGCGCCTGGACCACCTGGACGCGCCGTGCCCGGAGGCCGCTGCGGACGCAGTTCATCCATCGTCAATTTGCCATCGCCGTTCTTGTCGAGCTTCTTGAGGGCGGCAGGGGCGTTCGCGATTTCCTTTTCATCGATCACGCCGTCGCCGTTGGCGTCGAGGACTTGGATTATGGGTAGCATCATCATGCCACCACGTCCGCCCGTGGCGCCCGGACCGCCAGGGCCTCCGGGTGGCGGGCGGCGGCCATCGCTATCTTGGCCGACCAAAGTGAACGCCGAGCTGGCCAACGCCAGGGCGCCTAGCAATATCAGTGTTTGTTTCATTGGAATGAGTTCAGGGATGTGAGTTTTATGTTTTGCTAAGAGAGCAGCCTGGCGAGCCAAAAGGACCCGACTGGGCGTGTTCCATTGCCAGTCACAAAGAGGGCGGGAAGCCGCCGATGGTTACGAACTTCTTTCGGACTGGCCGGTCGCCAGGAGCGCCCACGTTTCATCCGTCCTGCAAAAAGGCCTTTGCTATCCAGGAGCTTGAAGAGGATGGGCGGGACACATGCCAAGAGGACGCCAGCCAGCGCCAATTTACGATCCGCAACCGGCGGATCGGCGCGGGCGATGCCGGATCCCAAGCCTTGCCATTCCTTCGGCGGTGCCCTTAGCCTTCGGGCCGCAAACCGAAGGCGCATGGCAACGCACAAGACAGCCGACTTTCTGGCGGGGGTAATCGAAGGCTTTTACGGGGCGCCCTGGTCGGCGGGGGAACGCGTGGAGCTGTTCGATTGGATGGTCAACTGGGGACTCAACAGCTATCTCTACGCGCCCAAGGATGATCTCAAACAACGGTTGTTATGGCGTGAACTCTATGGGAAGGCAGAGACGGCCCAGTTCGCCGAACTGATCCAGGCGTGTCACCAACGGAACATCCGTTTCATTTACGCGCTGAGCCCAGGTTTGGACATCCGCTACAGCGACCAAACCGACCTGGACCATTTGCGCCAACGCTGCGCTCAGATTCTGGCGCTGGGCGGGCGTCATTTTGCGTTGCTTTTCGATGACATTCCCGATCACCTCGAAGCCAGCGCGGTCCAGCGCTGGGGTTGCCTGGCCGCTGCCCAGGCCCATGTGACGAACGAACTTTCGCGCTGGGCTTCTCAACGTCAGCCCGACACCCGGTTCCTCTTTTGTCCCACGCCCTATTGCGGACGGATGGCCGAATGCAAACTCGGCGGCGAAGGTTATCTGACCATCCTCGGTCAGACGTTGGATCCGAATATAGATGTGTTCTGGACAGGGCCGGAAATTATCTCCCCAGAGATCCCGGTCGCGTCCATCCAGGACCTGCACAAACTGCTGCACCGCAAGCCGATTATCTGGGACAACCTCCATGCCAATGACTACGACGGACACCGCTTCTTTTGCGGCCCGTACGCGGGGCGTCTCCCCGCGCTGCGTCAGGAAGTCAACGGTTTGTTGATCAATCCCAATTGCGAGTTTCCGCTGAACTACGTTCCTCTGCGCACCTTTGGGGAGTTCCTTTGCTGCCAGGGTTGCTGGGAACCGCGGGCCGCGTATCTGGCAGCGGTCCAGGAATGGTGGACACGCTTCGCCACCGCCGGATCACCCCTGGACCTCCGGGATTTGACTCTATTCGCCGATGCTTATTACCTGCCGTTCGAGGAAGGGCCCGAAGCGCAGGCGCTTTATCGAATGGCCCGCGAATTACTGAGCCAACCGCCGTCACGCTGGGGGGCGCAGGCTGCCCGCTTTCGAGAGCAAACAACGCGTTTGCGCGCGTTTTGTGCGCGACTGCCTGAACTGCGCGATCGCCCGCTTTTTCACGCCTTGAGCCGGCGGGCTTGGGAACTGCGCGAAGAACTGGACCTGCTCGAGCGTTATGTGGAATTCAAATCTGCTCCCGACCACCAGGACCGGCCCTTCCGATCCGATTCGCATCTGCCCGGCACTTGCCGCGGCGGACTGGTGGCCCAACTGCAGGGATTGCTGAGGTTTCAAACGGATGGCACCATCGCGCCACCGTCCGTGTCACCGCCAATCGAACCTCGCGCCAAACCGTGCTCGTGAACGACTGCATCATCCGCCAGGCCCGTCCCGGAGATCAACCGGGGGCTTATCATGTTTGTCTGAAGACCGGCAATTACGGCCAGGACGGCGAGCCATTTTATGGGGAGGATCCCGACGCGTTGGGCCGCATTTTTGTTGGACCTTACCTGGTGTTCGAGCCGGGCCTGAGCCTGCTTCTGGAAGACAACGAAGGGATCTGCGGTTATGCGTTGGGCACTTTCGATTCCAAAGCGTTCTATGCGCGTTACGAAGCGGAATGGCGGCCGGACTTGTGCGCCCGCTTTCCCTGCCCCACCGGCGACCCAAATCAGTGGACGCGCGTGCAACACGTCTACGATTGGTACCATCATCCTGATTACTTCTGCCCGGAACCTTACGACGAGTATCCGTCCCATTTGCATATCGATCTGTTGAGCCGGGCCCAAGGACGCGGCTACGGACGCCGCATGCTCGAACAAGTCATGGACGAACTTCGGCGCCGCGGGTCGCCGGGGGCACATTTGGGTGTGAGCATGTTGAACACGCGGGCGTTTGGATTTTATCAGCGGCTTGGGTTTCGCGAATTGATTCGAGTGGGTTCAGGCGCCGGCGGATGCATCTATATGGGCCAGGCGTTGCAGCGGCCCGCCGCGCGATCCACCTAACCACCGCACCCTGCCCGACTCCAACTCATCGGCCGCGCTTATTTTATAATCCTCAATTAGAACCATGGCCCAATCCCTCGCTCTTCTTGGTGGCAAACCCACGCGCACCCGGCCGTTCCCTAGCTGGCCCGTCTTTGGGCGGACCGAGGAACAGCGCCTGCTCCGGACGCTGCGCAGCGGCGAATGGGGACGCCTCCAGGGACGAGAAGTCGCTCAGTTCGAGCAACGGTTTGCCAAAATGCACGGCTGTCGGCATGGCATCGCGGTGTCGAACGGAACCGTATCGCTCCGGATCGGTCTGCTTGCCGCAGGCATCCGTGCCGGCGACGAAGTGATCGTTCCGCCTTACACATTTCTCTCCACCGCTTCGGCGGTCGTCGAGTCCAACGCCGTGCCTGTGTTCGCCGATATTGATCTGGAGACCTTCAACCTGGCCCCGGCCGCGGTGGCCGCGGCCATCACGCCGCGCACGCGTGCCATCGTCCCGGTCCACTTCGCCGGTCAACCCGCCGACATGCAGGCCCTCATGGCCGTCGCCAAACGCCATAAACTTTTCCTCTTCGAAGACGCCGCCCATGCTCACGGCGCCAGTTACCGTCATCATCCGGCCGGATCGATCGGGCATCTGGCTTCGTTCTCCTTTCAATCGAGTAAAAACCTTACCGCGGGCGAAGGCGGAATTCTCACCACCAACGACGAGAGCCTGGCCGAAGCGTGTCGTTCCATTCAAAACTGCGGGCGTCGCCCAGGCGGCCTCTGGTACGAACACCACGTTATTTCCGGCAACTATCGGCTGGGCGAATTCCAAGGGGCCGTCCTCAACTGTCAACTGAACCGGCTGGAACAGCAGACCCGCACACGCGATCGCAATGGACAATATCTGGCGCGGCGGCTCGCCGCATTGCCCGGGATACATCCCCAAAAGCGTTCTGCCGATTGCACGCGCCACAGTTATCATCTGTTTATGCTGCGCCTCGATCCGGAGTCTTTTGGCGTGTCGCGCGCCGCGGTCGTGCGCGCGCTGCAGGCCGAGGGCATCCCCTGTTCGGCCGGGTACGGTTTCTCCCTTCACCAGCAGCCGCTCTTTCTGAACAAAGCCTTCGGACCATTTTTACCGGAGGCCAGCGGGCGGCTGGATTACGGGCGCACCCGATGCCCCAACAGCGATCTGCTCTGTCAACAGCAATGCATTTGGCTCGAACAACGCCTTTTTCTGGGCACGCGCGCCGACCTGGATGAGATCGCGCGCGCTTTCGAAAAAATTCATGACCATCGTGATGCCCTCTGCATCTGGTGGAAGAAGAACCAGCCGCGTCCGGCCCGCAGCCGCCCTCCGAGCCCCGCCCGATGAACCGCGCGACCGCGCTCCTCAACCGTCACGTCGTTCCGCCACTGACCGCGCTGAGCGAGAACACCTACCTGTCGGCCATTCGTGCCGGCATGGTGTCCGTGGTGCCCCTCACCATCATCGGCGGCCTGTTTACCATCGTGAGCAATCTGCCCATCCACGGCTGGGAGGAGCGCGTCGCTCCGTATCTTCCGCTGCTGCGGGTGCCCAGCACTGCCACCATGGGTTTGCTGGCGGTGTTTGTCTGTTTCTTTATCGCTTATGATCTCGGCAAACAACTCAAGCAGGAACCGGTGATCAGCGCCACTCTCGCCACCGTGGTTTTCCTGATGATCCAAATCCAACTGAAAGACCTGACCTTGTCGATGGAAGGCCTGGGTTCCAACGGAATCTTTACGGCGCTGCTCATCGCGCTCGTCACCGTCCGCGCGCAGAAGTTTTTCAACGACCAGAATCTAGTCATCAAACTGCCGGCCAACGTGCCCCCGGTGGTTTACGAGTCGTTTCTGTCCCTGGTCCCGATGATCTTTCTGGTGCTGATTTTCTGGGTGCTGCGCTTTGTGCTGGGAGTGGACATCGATCAACTGGTGCGGATGGCTTTCAAACCGCTGGTCTTTGCTTTGAACACCCTGCCCGGCATCCTGGTTTATGCGTTTCTGGTTACCCTGTTGTGGTCGGTTGGCATCAACGGCGACAATGCCATGGACGCCATCGTGGCTCCGATCTTCCTCCAATATCTTGCGGCCAATCTTGATGCCGTCACGAACAAGCTCCCTTTGCCGTACGTGACCGCCAACGGCTTTTTCACCGCGTTCGTCAACGTGGGCGGGACCGGGGCGACCATCGCCCTGGCGTTGATCATGATCAACTCCAAGGAACCGGGCTTCCGCAAGATCAGCCGTCTGTCGCTGCCCACGCAGGTGTTCGGCATCAACGAGCCTATCTTCTACGGGTTCCCGATCGTTCTGAATCCCCTCTTCATGATTCCGTACATCCTCAATGCGCTCCTGCTGACCACCGGGAGTTATCTGCTGATGAGTTGGGGCGTGATCCATAAACCATTTGTCAATGTGCCCTGGACCACGCCGCCCATCATCGGACATTACCTGGTGTCCGGCGGCGATTGGAAAGCGGCCCTCTGGGGCGTCGTTTCCATCGGGATCGCCATGATCGTTTATTATCCATTCGCCAAAATTGCCGAACGCCAGCGCCTGCAGGCGGAAGCAACCGGCAGCCCGCATGCCTAGCCGGGGAGGGGTTCCCGGTTCAGGGTTCCCGGTTCAGGGTTCAGGGTTCCGGGTTCCCTATGGCCGAAAGCTGCGGCGTCACCGATGAGCTGCGCTCTGCTCATCTGAAGATTGTGTTGGATCGAGGCGCTCGAAACTTCCACGGTGGCCGACCCAGTGGAGAATGAAGTCCCGCCCATGGGCGGGACCCTGGAGTTTGGACATATTTTGTGCGGGGCCTTTGTCGGAAGCTTTGTCGGAAACTTGGGACTCGGACGAACCCCGAACCCCGAACCCTGAACCCCGAACCCCGAACCCTGAACCGGGAACCCTCAACCCAGTCCGCACTCGGACTTGCCACCGCGCTTGCCCGTTGGTGATAGTCGGCCAATGCACGCCAAGCTCAGTCGCCGCCAATTCCTGATGGCCAGTTCGGCCGCGGCCTCTCTTCTGGTGGGTTCAGGTTGCCAAGGGCTCACCGGCGGACGGACAGGGCGAACCGGGCAAGCGGACCGAACCCCAACGTCAGCCCGTTTCTTCTTCACGTCGCAGGGCAAGACCGCCCTGATGAACGCCGACGGCACCGGCCTGCGCTACTTCGAATTCAAACAACCCAACCAAGCCACCTGGCAGCCCGGCCCGATTTTTCCCGATGGCCGCCGCGTCATCTTTCTCAGCATGGAACCGCGGCGTGACGGCCCGGGCCGGCCGTTCGAGGAATATTACACGCAGACTCCCACCCACCTTTGGCTTTATGATCTGGAGAAGGATTCACTCACGGAGATCGCCACCCGCCAACGTCTGGCCGTATTCTACACGCCCGCCCTGCTCCTCGGCGAAGACCGTCTGCTCGTCCAGGTCGTGCGGGATAAGGTCGGCCAAATCTTCAGCATGAACCTCGACGGTTCCAGCCCCCGGGAATTCACGCGCGCCGGCGAAGGGTTGCCTTACGGACTCAGCCTCAGCCCTGACGGACGCCGCGTGGCGTTCCACCTGGCCAGCCCGCGCGGTTACGAAGTCTGGACCAGTGATCCCGAAGGCGCTCAGCGCGTCCGCATCGCCGGTCGCGCGGAGCATCTCTACTTCGGCACCAGCTGGTCGCCGGACGGACAATTCATCCTTTACCAGGATTGTCTGTTCAAGCAGGACCCGGCTCACGATTGGTCCGATCTGTGCATCGGCCGCGCCGACGGCAGCGAACATCGGGTCCTGACGAGCGGCCAGATCCAATGGTTCGGAGCGACCTACGGCAATTCCCAGACCCATGGCGGCGGTTCCAACATGCCGATGTGGACGCGCGCCGGCCAAATCCTCTTCTCCCGCCGGCTGTCCGGCTCCAAGGTGCCCTGGGAATTTCAGGGAAATCGACCGGATACCGATCATTTCAATCGCGATTTCAAACCCGAGCTGGCCCGCGGAGGCACGGAGATTTGCCGCTTCGATCCACGCACGGGCGCCCTCGCCCGGCTCACCCAAAGCAACCCGGCCGTGTGGGATTTTCGGGCGAGCGAATCTCCGGACGGACAGCACATCGTGTTTTGTCGCGCCAGCACCGGGGGGATGCCTGCGATCTGGGTGATGAATCCGGACGGAACCAATCAACGCATGCTGACCCAGGGCTTGAAGAATCAGGGAGCAGACCACCCGCGATGGTTGGGTGGAAGCGCGTAGCTGGTGGCTGGTTCCTGGTTCCTGGTTCCGGTTTCTGTAGCTGGTGGCCCGCCTTCGCCATGCGGGCTACCCGCCTTCGCCTTTGGCTACGGCGTGGCAGGCCGTTTTCCCCTTTTTCCCTCAGTCTGCATTGGGGCCGCGAGTCACCAGCACGCCGATGACCAGCCCAATCCCAAAGGCGACGCCGATCGACTGATAGGGGTGATCGCGGATGACGCGGTCAGCCTGCCGCGCTCCGATGCTGACTCCATTCGAGAGCTTGCTGCAGCGTGCCTTAAGCCGATCGAGAGTTTTAAGCAACTCCGCTTTCGATTTGTCGGCCATTTGACTGCCCGTGGCTTTGACCAGTTCCTCGGCGTCACGAGCCAAGGTGCTCAGGTCCCGGAGCAGTTTGTCCTTGGTAATCTCCTCTTCCGCCGTCATGTTGCTAAAGTACGTTTCCATAAATCGTGCGGTGACCCGGCCTTCATCTGGCGGAATTCTCCGCTCGGGAACACCATACCCGCGAGATCACCTGCTTGGGAAGGGAGAAGTCGGCGGTTTTCTGGTTGCTGGTTGCTGGTTGCTGGTTGCTGGTTCCTGGTTGCTGGTTGCTGGTTCCTGGTTCCTGGTTCCTGGTTCCTGGTTCCTGGTTCCTGGTTGTTGGTTGCTGGCTATTGGCTATTGGCTATTCCGCACTGGAAATGGTTCCCGGTTGCTGGTTGTTAGCATTTTTCTGCCCTCCATCTTTCTGCCCATAGCGGCCAAAGTAACGAGGCTCGCTCCGGCCCTGTCGCGCTCACTGCTCGTTGTCCGGCCGGACGCGTTCGGTCAGGCGCCCGCTTTCCGCTTTCCGCTTTCCCCTTTTCCCTTCCCGCTTTGGGCCTCAGACATTATCGTCGCGATGTAATTTGAGTTTACCCACTCACACCATGAAAGTGCGCGTTCGCTTTGCTCCGAGTCCCACTGGATATCTGCATATCGGGGGAGCGCGCACGGCGTTGTTCAATTGGCTTTTTGCACGGCATCATGAGGGCACCTTCATCCTGCGCATTGAAGACACGGACGCGGCGCGCAATACCCAGGAAGCGGTGGAAGTCATCCTGCACGGCCTGCGCTGGCTGGGCCTGGAGTGGGATGAAGGGCCCATTTCCGGAGATGCCACGGGACCGAGCAAGGGCGATCGCGGTCCGTACTTCCAAAGTCAGCGCAAGGAAAATTACCAGCGCCGGGCAGAGGCCTTGTTGACGCACGGCTTGGCCTATGAGAAGGACGGGGCGATCAAGTTCCGAATGTCCCGGGCGCCCGTGCGAATTCGGGACTTGGTGGTGGGCGAGGTCGTGCGGGAACTGACGGATCGCGAGCAAGCGGAGCCGGACTTCGTGATTGTGCGTTCGGACGGCGAGCCGGTCTTCCATTTCGTGAACGTGATCGATGATCTGGAGATGGGCATTACTCATGTGGTCCGGGGAGAAGATCACCTTAGCAACACCGCCAAGCACATCGCTTTGTTCGAGGCCTTCGGCGTGGCGCCGCCACATTACGCCCACATTCCGCTCATCCTCAACCAGGACGGCAGCAAGATGAGCAAACGCGAGACTGGCGCGTCCCTCGCCCACTACATCGAGCACGGTTACGCGCCGGAGGCCGTCCTGAATTATCTCTGCCTGCTCGGCTGGTCTCCCAAGAATAATCGGGAGAAGATGCCGCTGACGGACGTAGTCCAGCTCTTTGATTTGCCTCAAATCCTCCGGCACAACGCCCGGTTCGACCTGGACAAACTCAATTGGCTCAACGGCGAATATCTGCGGGAGATGTCCGATGACCGGTTCCATGAATTGGGCGTGCACGCCCTCGTTCGGGCGGGCTTTGACCCGAACCAATATCCATTGGAATACGTGAAGGCCGCTCTCGACACTTGCAAAGGCAAGATCAAGGTCTTCGCCGATTTGCCGGATTACGCCGGGTTTTATTTCAAAGACACAATCACCATCAACCCAGACGCCGCGCAGAAGGAATTTACTGCTGAGAACAAGACGCGATTGGGGCGGCTACGCGAGGCCTTTGCGGCTCTGCCGTCTTTTAATCCGGACGCGCTCGGAGCCACCCTGGCGGCAACGGCCAAGGAACTGGGGGTAAAAAACGGTGTCTTGGTGCATCCGACGCGGCTGGCGTGCACCGGCAACGCCTCGGGACCCAGCCTCTATCATCTCCTGGCCATTATCGGAAAAGACAAGGTGCTCCAACGCCTGAGCACCGTGCTGTAAGCCCCCCAAGTTGCCCTAGCGTCGTGGACACTCACTGTAGCGGCTGTAGCACGTAACCCCGCCCCAATCGGGCGCTCGATTGTCCCGCATTTACGCCCATTCGGCGTATTCCGCCAGCCCTCTCCGGATCGGCGTAATCTGCTGCCCAAGACTGGCCCAGCCATTGCTCATGACCGGAGCGAAGATGTACTCCTGGGTCTTGGCAAGAATCTGGCGGGCAACCGCGAGCAAGCCTGCTGCGTGGTTGCAGCTCTGCGCTGGCTGGGTGGCCCCGAGGCTATCCGCATCCGGACTGTCGCAAAATAAGACAGCGCCAACCCGATCTCCCGACACTGCTCCGAGCCACGCCGGCGCCCGCCCCTACCCGCGCACGCTGGGGCTAGGTGGATCGACCCAACTCGCCCCCACCCGACCGGCGCACACGCTTTCGTTTCCTCCATCTCCAACCCTTCGTTGTTATGTTTAAATTGATGAAGGGCATGTTGAAGACCCTGCGACCGAAGGAACGGCAACCCTCAGGGCCTATTACGCTGGCTCCCATTGCGCTCAAAGCCCCCGCGTCCGTCGACCTGCCCGCAACTCCAACTCCACCGGCCAATCGCAGCCCCGAGCCAAAAGCTGAGCCGGCCGCCACGTCAACTGCAACCGCCGCCAACCAAAGCGAACCGCCCAAGCCGCCGCCCGGCGACGGATTAGCCGTGCTGACCCTCGGCCAACTGGGGGAAATCCTGTCTGCGCGCGGCGATTGCCTCACCATCTTCGGCTGGGAGGGAACCGAATTGCCCGGCCAGAACATTTCGCGCTTCCTCAAGCGCGGGCTCGATAATGATGTTGGCCGATTCCTTGAAGGCCGGCGCACAGGCAAAAACACCACCGACACCATTCTGCTTCGCGTCACCACGCTGCGCCGTGACGGAACCGAGTTCTCAGCCTCCGTCACCACCCCGACTTTGAGTCCAAACAACAAACTGGAGATGCCCCGGTTCGGGTGGACGGTCGCATTTCGGGCTTCGGCAAGCACCGGCGAAGCGGAACTGGCCTCGGCGGCCAAGCCGTCTCCTAGTCCAGCCAAGTCAGCCGTAAACGAGCCGGCCACCCTGCCCGCAAGCGGTTTCAACAAAGCCGCCCAGGCCCCCGCCCAAGCAGCAACAGCTTCTGATCATGCGGGAAAAACATCGTCCGAGCCGCCGCCCAGCCAGTCCGGAGCGGCCCCGGCCTCGCCCTCAGCCAAGGTCACTGAACCCACCCCGGCCTTGCCCGCCCCACGCCAGGACAAAAGTCCAAGCCCAGATTCCAGCGCCACCTCCCCCGGTGCCTCGCTAGGCACGCCAGGCCAGGATGAACTCGCGAACCTGCGCCAGAACTGCGCGCAGCTCACCGAGAAACTGGCCATCGAACAGCAGGCGGGAACCGAAGCGCGCCGACGAGCCGAAGACTTGCAGGAACGCCTCGCCCGCAACGCGGCCGAGTCGGCCCGTGTCCAGTCCGACCTCGTCAATCAAAACGCCGAACGTGCGCGTTCAGACTCCGAATGGCGCCAACAACTGGACACCGTCGCCAACGCGCTCACCAACAAACTGCAGGCAGCCCAAACCGAAGCCGCGCAGCGCAACAAAGGTCTCGATGACGAACTCAGCAGCCTCCGCCGGGAACGGGACGAATTGAAACGTCATCTGACGGCCCGAGAAGCTGACGTGGCCGAAGCCAAGACCCGCCGCGAAGACCTGGAAAAACAACTGCGCAAAGCGGCCCGCGACCTGGAATCGGCTCAAGCCGATGCCGCGCCCCCCCCGCAAGGAGGCAAGCCGGAATTCGAATTACGCGCCCAATTGGATGAAGCCAAGGAAGCGGTGGGGTACGCCGAGGCAGGCCTCAAAGAGGAGCTCCGCCGGCGCGAGAAACTCGAGCAGCAACTGCATACCCTTGAGAGCCTAAGCCAGGAGCACATCGAAAAAACCCAGCGTCTGACCAAAGAGCTGGAGGAGCTTCGCCAGGAACGAAACTGCCTGCAAAACGATCTCGGCGCCGAACGGCAAAATGCCGCCCAATCCAAAGAGCGCGTCCAAGCCCTGCAAACGCGCCTCGACCAGCAGACGGCCGAGTTGGCCAAACTCCAAGCTGATTTCGAGCAGCGCACCCTGGCTCGCGACCGGGCCGAAGCAGCGGTGCGCGAACAGCTCGGAAAAGCCGAGGCGCAAAAGAAGGAAATGGAGGCCGCCTGGGCCGAAGCGTTGGCCTGTAACCATCAGTTCCAAAAAGATATCGCCGGCCTGCGCGAAGAACGCGACGTGCATCAAGGAAAACTCAGCGCCGAACAGCAATCAGCCGGCGAATCAAAAAAACAGGCCGACGAACTGGAGGCGCGCCTCCGTCAGTCTGCCGCCGACCTGGAACGATCCCAAGCTGACCTCAAACGCCAACAAGCCGAACGCGAACGCGCCCAGGCCGAGTGGCGCGAACAACTTGAAAAAGCCCAGGCTCAGGCCAATGAACTGAGAGCGACCTGCGCGGAGGTCACCGAATCCAAACAACATTTGCAGGAAGACCTGACGCGCCTGCGCGAACACCACGACGAACTGAACCGCAAACTCGCCGCCGAACAGCGTGCGGCGGCCGAATCGAGCCGCCGGGCGGCCGAGCTCCAAACTCGTCTCACCCAGGCCGCCATCCAAATCGAACAAGCCCAGGCCGAACTCGAAAACCAACAGGCTACCCGGGACCGCGCGCGCGCGGACTGGCAACAACAACTCACCACCGCCCAGGAGCGTTGCGATGAACTGACCGCCACCCAGACCGCCGCCAAGGAGCAAAATACGCGGCTGGAAGAAAAACTCTCCGCCCTCCGCCAGGACCACGCCGAGCTCAAGGGCAAACTGGCCGCCGAACAACTCGCGGTCGTCGAGTCCAAACAACGCCAGCATGAACTGGAAGAACTGCTCCGCAACGCCGCCAACGACCTGGACCACACCCAAAGCGAAGCCAGCCGGCGTTCGGCCGACCTGGAGTCCGAGTATCAACAGGAACGCGATGAACTTCGCGCCCAACTCGCCGCCACCAAATCCGCCGCCAACGAAGCCAAGCGCCGCGCCGACGACCTGGAACGCCGGCTGCAGGACGCCACCGCCGAACTCGATCAGATCAACGAGGAATTCTCGAAGAATCAGTCCGAACTCGCCCGCACCGATTCCCAGTGGCGCTCGCAACTCGCCACCGCCAAAGCGCAAGTCAAGGAACTCGAAGGCAACTGGGCTGGCGCCATGGACCGCAACATGCATTCCGAGGAAGAACTCGCCCGCCTCCGCCACGCTTACGACGAGCTCCAGGCCCAGTTGGCCGCCGAACAGCTCGCCGCCGCCGAAGCCAGGCAACAGGCCGACGAACTGATCATCCGCCTGGAACAAAACAACACCGAACTGGCGGATATCGAACAGCTCAGGATCGAACTGGATGAACAAAACGCCGCCCGCGAAGCCTCCACGGCGGAATGGCGCGACCAACTCGACACCGTCCAGAACCAGAAACGAGACATCGAAGCGGCCTGGGCCAATGCCATGGACCGCAACATGCACGCCGAAGAGGAAATCAATACCCTCCGCCAAGGCTACGACGAACTGCAGGCCCAGTTGGCCGCCGAACAGTCAACCACCGCCGAAGCCCGTCAGCAGGCCGAGGAATTGCTCCTGCGCCTCGAACAAACCCAAACGCTCAGCGCCGATCTGGAACGCGCCCTGGCCGACCTGGATGAAGCCAGAATCAATCACGAACATTCCGAAATTCATTGGCGCGAACAACTCGAAGCTGCCCAGGCCCAAAAACACGAACTCGAAGCCGCCTGGAACGAGAATACCGACCGCTCCATCCGCGCCGAGGAAGAACTCAACGACCTCCGGCGTGCCCATGACCAATTACTCGCTCGGCTCACCGCCGAACAACAGGCGGCCAGCGCGGCCCGCCGCCAAGCCGATGAGCTCAAAACCCGCGCGCAACGGCATACCGCCGAGCTGGAACGAGCCAAAGCCGACCTGGAAAAACAGCGCGCTGATCAAAAGCGCGCCGAAACCGAATGGAACGAGCGTCTGAATTCCGCCAAGGCTCTCACCAAAAAGCTGGAAGCAGCCTGGGCCACCGGGGTCGAACGCAACAAACGCATCGAAATCGAACTCGCCGCCCTTCGGCAGGAACGCGATCAACTCCAAACCAAATTGGCCGGCGACCGCCACACCGCCCATGACCCCAAGAAGCGACTCGACCAGCCCGCAACCGTTTCCGAACGCCCCAAAACCCCCACGCCACGTCCGCTCGAACCGATCCCTGCACCCGCCGAACCGCGCCGGCACGCCAACATGTCTTCTATCCCAGCGACCATCCGACGATCGCAGCCCCCGACCCCGGCCATCTCGCCTGCCGAGGAAACCCGCGGGCGCACGGCCAGCAGTGTCGATACCGAACTGTTTGGCGCCCCCAAAGGGGTGGAACGTTATAATCTGAAACCGTAGAGAGCCGAATGCCGATGGTTCACTCGTGCAGGTGAAGTTGGCCAACCTGCATGCCATGCTCCGGCCCCGAAAAGCTGGCCGGCCCGCGCAACAGGGGCGACGCCACCCAACGCCGGGCAAAAACTTCGCCAGCGCCGTCGGCGCGCGAACGGATGGTCGCCTGAAGTAAAAGGCCCCTCACCAGACTTGATACAAACGACCGGGAGGGGCCGTAGAGGGTCGCGACACGACTGCGACCCAAATAGAATGCGAGGGCCGATTCAGAATGAGGTCGAGGTAACGAGCTCAAGCTTTCAAAGAGCGTTGCCAAGTCAAGACCGCGCCGGCGATGGTCGAGGCGATCCCTCCGATCAACAGCCACATCGATTTGTCGGTCGGTTTACCCGTGAAAAAACGCGACACATCAGAGCTGAATGAATCTGTCGCATTCACACCCCAAATAATCAGAGCAACGCCGACGCCCAATAAGGCCAATCCTATTACTTTATTCATGCGCGTGTTTCGTAATCAGGTCCTATTGATTGCAGATAAGATGCCAAGGCCGGGAGCTTACCGCCCAGCCATTTACCCCATAAACCGGCCGGGAGGCTTGCAGTTTGCGGGCGAACTGCCTGTCCGCCCATGCGGAATGCACGCCCACGCTTGCAGCCGAGGCTTGCCCACCGTAGCCGTGGGGCGCAGGCGGGTAACGAGGTACACCTGAGCGTGTCGAAGGGCTCTGATCTCTTTCCCGACGAACGCGCCCGGATAGAAGTGAGCCTCCTGACGTCGGCTGCTACGAGACAGGAAAGGTTCATGGCGAGCCTCCATCTGCTTATGCACACGCATTGAGACCTTGAACCCTTCGTTCCCGAAGACGCCCCCGTGTTTCCGCTTTCCGCTTTCCGCTTTTCCCCCACGGTTCATGGCGAGCGCCGGCAAGAAAAAGGGCGGAGCGACCGATCCTCGATCTGCCGCTCCGCCGGCCACAAGCAGATAAGGCGACTGCCTGGGCTTATCCTCGGCTGTTCATTCAGCGGACCTTAAGATGGCTTTCCACCCGCACAACGCCAGGCACCGCGCGAACCTTATTCTCGATGCCTTGCCGTGCTTCTTCGTTGTCAACGATGCCGTAAAGATGGGCCACGCCGTTGTCAACGTCGACTTGGACGTTGTCAATCGTGCTGCAGATCTTCTCGCAAAGCGCGCGGTCAGCCGGCTGCACTAATCGTTCGGCTCCTTTGGGCGTCGGGTCCGGTAGATAAACTCGGGGCCCGTTGCCCAGTCCCTTGCGACCGGATGGATTGCCGTAATAACCGTCGACGGACTTGGTCCATTCGGCGTTGGCGGCGATCATCCATTGGCCTTGGGGCGACTTGGACGCCGATTTCAGCTCTTCCTTGGTGGCAGCCAGGGTGAAGTGCTTGCCATCTCCCGTGCACTGCAGCGCTTGCAGTGGCACGGCAACCTTATGTTGCCCGGCAAATCCGCTGCTGATGATCGCGAACGGCACTTGCGCAGAATCAACATCCACGATCAGGTCCTGCACCTTGCCCAGGTCCTCGTTTTGTGCATTGATGACTTTCATCCCGATGATTTCATTAGCGCTCGCTTGCTTCGATTTCTCGCCAAGCTTTTCGTGGTCGGCCCGCGAGGTCGCCGCAAAGGCGAAACTGACGGCCACGGAGCACGCCACTAACCGAATAGTGTTTTGCATCTGTTACTCCTGTTGGTTTGTCGTTTCATTTCATCATGAACCAAGCCTGCTCTACGTGGAGCAGTCTCCGGCCTTTTTCATTTTAGCTGGGCCGGTGCCAAACCCGCCCTCACGCGGCAACCCCTTGAAGAACAACGGACAAAGGCCGGCGTGGAGCCGGCGGTTGCCCAGTGGCGTCCTTGCAAATTGCATAGATCCCAAGCATCCCGAGTGTCCGGAACCAGCAATCGGGTCGGCAGTACGACCAGGTCAAGGGGCTTGGGTTTTCTGCCGATATACATTATTAGAGGAGTCGGCGTGGCCGACTCAGTTGGCATGAGCAACGACACCAACGACCCAAACAGGCCTTACCCGGAACCTCAGGCCGCTGAGGACGCGCCGGTTGCGGCGAGCCAGACACCGCCAGCAACTCAAGGCCCGCCACCCGTGGTTCTGGTGGTGGAAGATGACGGCATCACGCGCAAAGCCGTGGGCCGAAAACTGCAAGCGGCGGGATATGAGGTCGTGCTGGTGCCCACCGCAGCCGATGCCTTAATCGTGGCCCAACGGATGGTGTTCCATGTGCTGGTCCTGGATCTGAACCTGCCGGATGGTAGTTTCAACGGAATCCATGAGGGCTTCGCCATGCTGGAGTGGCTGCACCGCCAGGTCGGCGACTTCAAGTTCCGCATCGTGGTGCACACCTCTCAGCGGTCCATGCAGATCCTGCAGAAAGCGGAAGAACACGGCGTGTTCGCCGTCTGCAACAAACGCCGCGATTTCGTCAACCTTCTCCAGTCCGTCGCGCAAGCCGTCGAATCCTTGAAGGTCAAAGCGGCCTGAAGGCCTCGATCCGGGGGCAGTATTCGAATGCGCCCCCGCCGCATCTGGCAGGGTCCGAAATAGGTTGAAAAATGCCGGTAACTCGGGGAGGATGCGGGCAATCCTCCGCAGTGAGTCCAACGCTGTCCACAGGCCGTACGGGGTGTGACTTTAATGGTCATGCCGGACATTCTTTGCGCCCATTATCCACCACGCGAAGAGTGTCCGAACCTTCGGGGGTGTTCATCGAGGTATGAGACAGGTGAAGCGCGCATTTGGAACCTGGCCCTCCTGGCCTTGCTGGCTCCTGCTGGTCCTGCCGGCGCTGACGGCTCTGACCCTGGTCCAAATAGCCGGCGCCCAATGTGTGACGCCAACGGCCGGCCTGGTCAGTTGGTGGCCGGGTGAAGGCAGCGCCGAGGACATCGCCGGAGGACATCCCGGCGTGCTGATGAGCGGCGTGACTTTCGTACCGGGCAAGGTCGGGCAAGCATTCAACTTTGATGGGGTCAGCAGTTACGTCCGCCTGCCCGATAATTGTTTTCCGTATCCCGCCGCGGGCAACGGTAATGCCCCGTTTTCGTTTGAGATCTGGTTCGCAACCGCCAATGCGGGCGTCATCCTGGGACAGACCGTCGCCGATCCGGTTCAATCCAGTTCGGAACATGTCCCAGCGATCTACGTGGGCACCGGCGGGAAGCTGCGCGTGCAAATGTTCTGGAAAGCTGAGGTGGACCAGATCGTCAGTCCAGCCAATGTCAATGACGGCCTCTTCCACCATCTTGCCGTCACCTACGACGGCACCAATCAAACGGTCTTCCTGGATTCAGCCTGGGTAGGGACCAAGCCGTTTACGGAGCTTGGGTATGCGCCAACTTACCATTATCAACTCGGCACCGGCTACGCCTCCTCGCGCTGGGGCGGCGTGGTCAATGGCTGGTTTTGGTTCAAGGGCCAACTGGACGAGCCTACACTTTATAATCGGGCCCTGTCTTCGAATGAAGTCCGGACCATCTACACCGCCGGGCAGGCCGGGAAATGCAAACCACCGGCCATTGCGGATCTGATTTACAGCAACAATTTCGAAGGCGTCATCGGCCAGGAATGGTCGACCAACAGCACGGCAGTCACTCCGCGTGGCGGCCGGCGATTTCTGGGACAATTCGGCAATCAAATAGTGACGCTCACGCTCTCGAACCTGCCGGCGCATACCAATCTGACCGTTGGCCTTGACCTGTTCCTGATCAACACCTGGGACGGCAGCGGCGCGCCTGGTCCTGACTTGTTCGACGTGAGTGTCGAAGGCGGCCAAGCCCTGTTACATACGAGCTTTGCCAACACCATCGAAGCACCGCAATCGTTCCCGGGAACATACCGGGTCCGAGATTGGCCGGGCCTCTCCGGTGCCTTGGAGATCGGCACGCTGGATTACAAACCCGATGCTGTTTATCGACTCAGCTTCGCTTTCGGGCACGTCTCAGACCGATTGCAGGTGCGATTTCAAGCATCGGGCCTGCAAGGTCTCAGTGACGAGAGCTGGGGCTTGGATAACGTGAGCGTCTATGCCAACGGACCGTCGGTCACGTTGACGGAACCAGCCAGTGGTTCGGAGTTCACGACTCCCACGAATCTTCTGCTCAGCGCCAGCGCCAGCGCCGGATCCGCTCCCATCCAGCATGTGCAATTCCTTGCCAACAACGTGCTGCTCGGCACCGTAACCAACGCGCCCTTCCTGCTCAGGTGGACCAATGCCGACGCCGGTGTCAATGTGCTCATGGCGCGAGTCACCGATGATTTAGGGCGCACGGCCGTTTCTCAGGCCGCCATTATTGTCAATGGTTTGGTGGGAGAGTACTTCAATAACACCAACCTCGCCGGCACGGCCGTTTCGCGTCGGGATCCCGCAATTGACTTCGATTGGAACGCTGGCCAACCCATCGCGGGGGTTGGTGCCGACCGTTTCTCGATCAAATGGACCGGCCAATTGGTGCCGAGGTATTCGGAGAACTACACCTTCTTCGCCACCGCCGACGACGGCGTGCGCCTCTGGATCGACGGGCGCCGCATGGTCAATGAATGGCGAGCGCAAGCTGAAACCACGTTCAGCGAAACCATCGCGCTTCAAGCCGGCCAGGCTTACTCGATTCAGTTCAACTACTATGACAACACCGCCAACGCCTCGACGAAACTCGAGTGGGAAAGTCCAAGTCAAGGCCGGGAAACGCTCTCCGCCAGCCAATTGTTCCCACCAAAGCCAGGATTAAATCGGCCACCCAATATCCCCGTCATCACTCAGCCCGCTCAAAGCGGCTGGACGGTAGACCCAACGGCCAATCTCGCCCTGCGCGCCGACTTCTTTTCTGATCCGGACACCGGACAAACCCACGCCGCCACCGACTGGGAAATTTGGACGGTGTCGCCTTCAGGCTTGATCTGGGTTTCCGATGAAGTGACGGGCTCGAAGCTGCTGACCAACAGCCTCAACAACGGCACCTTCGTTGGCACGCATGTTGGGCTCTCGCGCTTGCTTTACAGCACCGATTACGAGCTGCGGGTTCGTCATCGTGACAGTAGCGGAGCCACCAATGATTGGAGCGAGTGGGCTAAACTGCCGTTTAACACCCGTCCACCTGGAATCACTGGAGCGCCGTATGTCCTGCCGCCCTATGCCACGAATACTATCATTGTCGGAGATGCGGTGACGCTGGGTATCACCGCGACGAACATCGCCCCTTCGGCCACCTACCAGTGGCGGTTCAATGGTGTGCCGATCCTCGCGGCCAGTAATACCACGTTGTCTTTATCAAATTTCAGCACCAACCAGGCTGGAGAATACACCGTGGTGGTCAGCAATCCGGCGAGCTCCAATACCAGTCCATCACTGTTGCTGACTGCTTCCTACCTGCAGGTCTGCGGCGTGGTGTGGGAAGATCGCAATGCCGATGGCATCCTGAGCCCGCCCCTCATTCACGGAGAGCGCCCGGACATTGTCTTCGTCATTGACCGTTCTCACAGCACGGTTACCGAACCTTACGTGGGGGATCCGGTGGGGGACGTCAACGGTGATGGCATCGTCAACAGCAGGCTGGATGCGGAAATTGCCGCCTTCATCGCGCTAAACAACGCGCTCATCACCCAGGGTTACACGAACAATGCGCGGGTCGCCGTGGTATCGTTTGGTGACAGTGCCACCAATCTCGATCTGGATGTCGTCACGGGCGGAGCGCAGTGGGCAGTGGCTCCAAGTGCTGACACGAACCATAACCGGACGAATGACGTCGAAGAAGTGCTGCGAACCGTCCATACCAACACCGTCGCAGGCACCGATTATCATCTGGCTCTGCTTGCGGTATCCAATGTCTTTTTGAGCCTGGGCAGTTCCACCAACGGGAATGTGGTGTTTGTGTCGGATGGAGAATCCGACCGCGAAGGGCTGCTCTACACCAACGATGTCGCGGCCTTGCTTCGTTCCGGCACTTACCTGCGGGCTTTCGGCACGGGCTCCAACGCCATCCAGTTCTTGCCCAACCTCCAATTGATTGATCCGAATGCCCAGATCTTCACGCGCCCCGAACAGTTGGTTGAATTCTTCGGTGGACCGACCGGCAGCCTCTCCCAACCTGAACGCGGCCTGGCCGGAGTGACCCTTTACCTCGACCTCAATAATAACGGTCAATACGACAGCGGCGAACCGATTGCTGTGTCCAGCGACGATGATCCGTCGACGCCAAGTGTGGACGAGGCGGGACGCTACTGTTTCGATCACCTCACTGCTGGCACCAGTGTGGTTCGAGAACTGACGCCGCCGGGATTTTCCGCCACCTACCCCGCCAGCGGCCACGTCATTAGCGAGGTCCATGTCCCGCTGGTATCGGAAATTAATTTTGGTCTCGCCCCCCGTTCCCACCTGGCCTGGACTCTATTGCCATCGGGCGCAGTCACCCTGACCGTTGAACACGCCGGCGGCATCAATCACCGCATTGAAATCTCAGCGGACCTGCAGCGGTGGACGAGTTTGACCAACCTCTCTGGAGCCGGTCCCGTGTTGATCTGGACCGACCCTGTTCGCGCGACCTCCGGCCGCCGGTTCTACCGGGCCGTTCAGCGCTAAGGCTCCCTCTCCCCTCAACGGGGTATCTGTTTAGCAGCGTGGTGACTGCTACAGCATCGGCTAACTAGAGCTTGTCCCGAAAAGGGCGATTTCGGCCTTTGTCCCGAGAACGTTCCTGGGACAGGGCCTAACTAAGCACCTGTGCAAAAATTAATTCCGAGTTGGCCTGGGGAGGAGAGTGTAATTCCACACTGGCAACTGGGGATGGTTAAGAAAGTCGAGTTCATCTATTTGTTGTTTCGAAACGCGGATGTGCGTCGGGTAATGCTTGGT
>DATLUX010000372.1:0-11212 GCA_035577805.1 Verrucomicrobiia bacterium | reverse complement strand
CAGCACCGGAACGAGCTTTTGCTACAACGTAGGGAGATTCATCGCCGCGAGCGGGCCGTTTACCTTGGGGAAGTTGCAAGCCTGGCTCGCCCGTGATGCCACCACTCCTGAAGCCAAGCTGGAGGCATTTCGGCATGCTTGCATGTACCTCAGCGTCGTTTTCCTGTTGGGTCTGATCGCTCTGATCTTCCTGCCTGAGACCAAGGGAAAGCCCATGCCGGAAGACTGAATCAACCGATTCGCCCCGTGCTTTGCCTGAACCTGCCCTCCATGAACCTGACCCTCTCAGGTAGCAGCCGACGTAAGGAGGCTCACTCTATCCCAACGCGTTCTCCGGGAAAAAGATCAGAGCCCTTCGACAGGCTCAGGGTGTACCTCGTGACCTCGGCTGCTACGTGAGGTGGGTGGGTTCATGGGTCCAATGCGCGTCCACAAGTTAGAGGTGTTTGCTTTGCCTGAACTGTGAACGCTTCCGATGAATCGGTCTTCAGCGGCGTCCGGCTTTGGGTGGTTGGCAACGTTAACCGCGACATCAAAACCTCCCCGGTGTCGGCAGGGGATTATCTGTTTCGCGATGGCGAGACATCATTGGCCGGCTTGACCGAGACAGTAGGTGGCGGCGGGGCCAACAGCGCGGCGATCGCTGCCGGCCTGGGGGCAGCGCCGACCTTTATTGGTCAAGTGGGAGCGGACGCGCTCGGGCAGCAGCTGCAAAGGACATTCCTGAATCATGGGGTGGCCTGTCGACTGCATCGGGCAGCTGACGCCATCACGGGCACGACAGTGAATTTGGTGTTCGAGGATGGCCAGCGGCATTTCCTCAGTTGCCTGCCGAACAATGCCTCGCTTCGTTTGGAATCGCTTGATCTGGAGGGCTTGGAGGAGGCGGATCATTTGTTGCGGGCGGACATCTGGTTCTCCGAAGCCATGCTAAATGGCGGCAACCAGCGGCTCTTTCAGATGGCGCGCGAAGCCGGGGTGGCCACTTCCATCGATTTGAACTGGGACCCGCAATGGGGCCGCGCGCCGGCTCAAGAAATACAGCGCCGGAAAGACGCTGTGCGCCAGGTGCTGCCGCTGGTTGATGTCGCTCATGGCAACATCCGCGAACTGACCGAATTTGCGGACGCCCCGGATCTTCCCGGCGCGGTGGCGCGTCTCTTGGAATGGGGGGCCGGTGGCGTCGCGGTGCACATGGGCGCACAAGGAGCCGGTTGGTTTAGTCCTTCAGAGTATGTCGCACAACCGGCGGTGCTCGTTGAAAAACCGGTGGTGGCCACAGGCACCGGGGACGTCTTGAGCGTTTGTTTGATGCTGTTGCATCATCGTCATGACATTGCCATGGCCGACAAGCTGCGTCTCGCGAACCGGATCGTGGCGGAGTTTATGGAAGGGAAACGGCCGTTGATCCCGAAGCTGGGGTGAGGCAAGCCTTTGTACCTTATGGCGAAAAACACGGTCCCCTCTCCCCTCAACGTGGAGAGGGTAGGGTGAGGGGTGAGAAGGGCCGTTGCTCGTCAACCGCGACGCACTCGAGCAGGAACTGATGTGAAGCAGGTAAAGGAAATCATAATCCGCGACTCAGAACTTTTGTGGTGATCCTCTGAGGAAAAGCGCAGCGTCTGTGAGCATACGCGAAGCGGCCGCCCCCAGCCCTCTCCCCGTTGAGGGGAGAGGGAGAAGCAAGGCGCGACTTTTCAGCGTCAGCCCACCAATTTTCCGACCACTTCGCCGGCCACATCGGTGAGCCGGAAGTCGCGGCCTTGAAAGCGATACGTCAGCTTCTCGTGAGCGACTCCGAGGCAATCGAGGACGGTGGCTTGAAAATCATTCACGGTGATGGGCTCTTCCACGACATTGTATCCGAGTTCATCGGTTTGGCCGATGGTCAGCCCGGGCCGGATCCCGCCGCCCGCCATCCAGATCGTGAACGCCTTCATGTGATGGTCGCGTCCGTAATTGCCCTTGGCCATGTCACCCTGGTTCATCGGCGTGCGCCCGAATTCGCCGCCCCAAATCACGAGGGTATCATCGAGCAACCCGCGTTGCTTTAGATCATGGATGAGCGCAGCGGAGGGGCGATCGACGTTCTGACAGGTTTTGGTGATGTCCGCGGGCAGGTTGCCATGATGATCCCAGCCGCGATGATAGAGCTGGACGAAACGCACGCCGCGCTCCACCAAGCGGCGGGCCAGCAGACAGTTGTTCGCGAACGAGGCCTGGCCGGGTTGCGCGCCGTAAAGTTCGAGGATGTGCGCCGGTTCACCTTTGAGATCCATCAATTCGGGCACGCTGGTCTGCATGCGATACGCCATTTCAAAAGCTTGAATGCGCGTTTGGATCTCCGGATCGCCCACCGCCTCGAGCTTCAGCTCGTTCAGCTCGCGAACGCTGTCGAGCAGCCGCCGGCGGACCGGGTCGTTCATGCCTTTGGGATTGGACACGAATAGGATCGGTTCGCCTTGGGCGCGGAACTCGACGCCCTGATGGTTGCTAGGGAGAAAGCCGCTGCCCCAATACCGGGTCAGGAGCGGTTGATCGCTGCCATGGCCGGAGGTCAGGACCACAAGGGCCGGCAACTGATCGTTTTCACTGCCCAACCCGTAGGAAAGCCAGGAGCCCATCGAGGGACGGCCGGTTTGGGTCGTGCCGGTCTGCATCATCGTCACGCCCGGGTCATGGTTAATGGCTTCGGTATGCAAGGAACGCACGATGGCGATGTCATCGGCGATCGTGCCGATATGCGGCAGCAACTCGGATAACTCCGCGCCGGATTGGCCGTGGCGCCGGAACTTAAACTTGGTGCCCACACAGGTGAGTTTCTGGCCGGCGAGCTGAGCGATCCGTTGGCCTTTGGTGTAACTCTCCGGCATGGGCTGGCCGTTCAAGTCGATCAACTTCGCTTTGTAATCGTAGAGATCAAGTTGCGACGGTGCGCCCGATTGGAACAGGTAAATGACCCGTTTGGCGCGCGGCACGAACTGGCGGAAGTCCGGTGTGTCGGCGGCCAGGGCCGCGGAGCGGGTGGCGCCGGCTTTTTTGGCGGGGCGGGGCGGCCCGGCGAAGATCGACGGGTTCAGCAGGGAAGCCAGCGCGAGGGTGCCGAGGCCGCGCGAGGATCGACTGAAGAAATGCCGGCGGTTGATGCGGTTCAGAAATTCTTCAGGCGTGGGCATGGATCACTCCTTGGTGATGGTTTCGTCAAGATTCAATAAGACATTGGCCACGGCGGTCCAGGCGACCAGCTCGAGTTCATTGACGTCCTGAGGGCGCTTGGATTCGCCCACGCTCAGGAGGTCAAGGGCGGCCTTGAGATCTTTCTGGTACGCGGCGCTCATGTCCCGATGCACGCCGGTCAGGATGCGTTTTTCGCGTTCGGAAGGCGGGCGGGCCAGAACGGTTCGGCACGCAAAGGACAGCCGTTGTTCGGTGGTGGCTCCTCCTTCCCGCAGAATGCGGCCGGCCAACATGCGGGCGGCTTCGACGAAGGTTTTTTCGTTTAGGGTGACGAGGGCTTGCAAGGGCGTGCAGGTCAGGCTTCGTTGCTCCGTGCAAATCGCGCGATCCGGCGCGTCGAACGTCATCAGCGTGGGGTTGAGCACCGTGCGTTTCCATAAGGTATAAAGGCTGCGCCGGTAGAGATCCGCACCTTTGCTTTCCTCGTATTTGTTGCCGCCGAACATTTTCTCTTCCCAAAGTCCGGCCGGCTGATAGGGCTTCACGCTCGGACCGCCCAAGGGCCGCTTCCGATCGAGCAACCCGGCGTAATCCAGGGCGCAGTCCCGCACCATCTCCGCCGACAGACGCAAGCGCGGCCCACGCGCCAGCAGCCGGTTGTTCGGGTCGCGGGCCAGCAACTCAGGGTTGGTATGGGAAGACTGCCGATAGGTGGCGGACGTGACGATGGTGCGCAGCAAGCCTTTGATGTTCCAGCCCGTGTCGATCAGCTGGCGCGCCAGCCAGTCGAGCAGTTCCGGATGCGACGGCAACTCGCCTTGGGTCCCGAATTCGTTGCCGGTCTTGACCAGCCCGGTGCCGAAGCAAAGCGCCCAGAGCCGGTTCACCGTCACGCGACTGAGCAACGGATGTTGCGGATCGACCAGCCAGCGGGCCAGCGCGAGGCGGTTCGTGCGTTCACCGGCGGGCAGCGGCGGCAAGGGCGGTAAAACATGCGGCACGCCCGCGGTGACCGTGTCCCCGCGGTGCCGGTAATCGCCGCGCACCCGAATCTGAGTCGAGCGCGGTTCCCTCATCTCTTCCATCACGCGAATGGTGGGGATTTGATTGTAGAGATCCTTCTGCGCCTTGCGGGCGGCGGCCAGTTGTGGGTTCAGTTCCTTGAGTTCGGGATCGAACTGATCCCGGTAATACTCCTTAAGCTCGATGCGCTGCGTCGAGGTGAGTCCGCCGGGTGATTGGAAGAAGGCGGTCTGGATGGCCTGCGGCAGGCCGGCGAAGGTCTCGTAGGCGGCCGGCTGATCGCGCAGGGCCAGACGGAACCGCCCGAGCGCCTGGCTGTCCTGCCCGTTGGTGGCGGCCTGGAATTGCAACCGCACTTTCAATTCGATGCCCCCTTCAAACTGGACGGGTTGGCGCGGAACAAACACCACTTGATGCAACGCCCGCAGCCTGGCTTCCTCGGTGCCCGGCATCCAGCCGCTGTCCGCTTTGTTGTCGAGGGCGGCTTTGGCGGGGTGATCCTTGTCCTGTTGATCGGTGAGCGCGCGGGTGAAAAGGACCTGGTAATTGGTGAGCGGATGCTCGGGACGCGCCGCCAGGAAACCTTTGGCGCCGCTGCCGTGGTGAACCTTGAGCAGCAGCCGGTTCTCGCCTTGGCGCACGCGCAACAGGACCGGATCAGGTTGCGCCGCCGTGCCGCGGAAGGTCTTGCCGTCCTCCACCTTGGTGTCATTGAGCCAGAGTTGCATGCCTCCATCGCTCCCGACCTGAACCACAATATCGCGTTGATCCGGAGAGGTGAACGTGCGGTGAAAATAGGTGATGGACCCTTCGCCCCACAGAGGGAGCGGCGTGCCTTCCGTCCAGGCCGGTGGTTCGGTCCATTTTATTTTGCCATCCTCGTACGTTTTGGACAGGTCGACATTGGTCTCGGTGATGAAGGATTTGCCCAGGCCTTCCTGACCGGAGGCGGCTTTGAAAGGGCCCAGCAGCGACCATGGTTTCCAGCGCAAATCGGTCGGCGCAGGTTGGCGGGACGGTTGCAGGCTGCGAGCCTCGACTTCGAACCCGGTCAGAACGAATTGGCCGTTGCTGCCGCGGCTGGCGCTCTGGCGAGGCAGGAGGGAATGAGGAATGGCTTCCAGACGCAGAGCGGTGAGAGTCGATTGGTCCGTGCGCAGAGTGACTTCGTAGGAGTCGCGAGCGTTGTTGGTCCCGGCACGGGAGTTCTCGGAGGAACCCCCCACCAAAAGCGAACGATCACCCAGCATGGTGAAAGAGGCGCCGCTGCGGGCGGACATGGTGCGGGGCAAAGGCACTTCCCATCCGGACAACACGCTGCGCCGCTGATCTTCCTCCCAATGGCTCTGGCCGTGATCGCGATCGGGGTCCGAACGCTCCAGGACATGGCGGCGTTTGGATTCCAGTTCCGCGATTTCATTGGTCTGTTTGGCGAGCGTGGCGGTTTGTTCCAGGGTGGGGACCTTGAGGAAGGGCGGTGCCGGATCGCTGTCGAGTCCTTTTTCAGGGATGCGATTGAAGAAATCGTAGAGTTGATAATACTCGCGTTGAGTGAAGGGATCGTATTTGTGGTCGTGACATTCGGTGCAGGCGATGGACGAGCCGAGGAAGACGGTGCCGAACGTGTTCACGCGGTCGGTCACGTACTTGTTCAAGTACTCCTCCGGATCGGCGCCGCCCTCCGTGCTGCTCATGCCGTTGCGGTTGAAAGCCGTGGCGATGCGCTGCTCGATCGTGGCATTGGGCAAGAGATCACCCGCCAGTTGCTCCACGGTGAATTGATCGAACGGTTTGTTCGTGTTGAAGGAGCCAATGACGTAATCGCGGTACTGCCACATCGACCGCGGGATGTCGGCGTGGTAACCGTCCGAATCCGCATACCGCGCCAGATCCAGCCACCATTGCGCCATCCGTTCCCCAAAGGCTGGGCCGTCCAACAGGCGATCCACAACCTTTCCGTAAGCGTCCGCGCGTTTATCGGCCAGGAAGGCTTCCAACTCCGGCAGCGTTGGCGGCAGACCAGTCAGATCAAATGTGACCCGCCGGAGCAGCGTGGCCTTGTCCGCTTCAGGCGAAGGCCGCAGATGTTCCTTCTCCAGACGCGCCAGAATGAAAGAATCCAATGGACTGCGCGGCCAGGAGGTTTGCCGGACCAGCGGCGTGGCTGGTCGCTCCGGACTCAGGTAAGCCCAATGTTCCTTCCAGACGGCTCCCTGTGCGATCCATTCCCGCAATAACCCCACTTGCCCCGGCGTCAGGCGCTTCCCGGTTTTGGGCGGGGGCATGCGGTCCTCAGGATTTTCGGTGACCACGACGCGCAAGAGTTTGCTGGCAGCCACATCGCCAGGAACGATCGCGCAATCCCCCGAATCGAGTCGGGCCGTGGCCTCCTCCCGCCGGTCCAGGCGAAGTCCCGCTTTGCGTTTATGCTTGTCCGGACCGTGACAGGCGAAGCAGTTGTCCGCCAGGATGGGCCGGATATCCCGATTAAAATCCAACGGCGGCGGAGCATGAGTTTTGCCGGCCTGCAGGGTTATGGGAGAGCCGGACAACAAGCCAAACCCGAGCCCAAGCGTCAGGACTACGCCTGCCAAGCCGGTAGACCAGCGCGCTCTGGAAAAGGGGCAGCTCAATTTTATGCCGCGTTGGGCTGCGGCCAAACCACAACACCACCGGGGAGACGCGCGGATTATGCAGATGAGACTGGCCCCGGTCGAGGGGAAATCGGCATCGGAATTGGGGGGATGAGAACGAGCCCGAGACTCGGGAACGCGAGAGGGCCGGGAAAGGAGGACCACGGATAAACGCGGATTTCACGGATAACGAGTTTTTATCCCCGCCTCGCTTGTGCATCGGCCGCCGATCGGATATAAACGAGTCCCATGAATCCCCGCCCTATCTGGCGGCTGATCCCCCTTGGCCGGGCGGCTGGTCTGTGGTCGGGCCTGATTGGTATTCTGGCGCCGCCCGGGGCGCTGCTCCAGGCCCAGGACTTTGGCGGGCTCCGAATCTCGGAGATTCACTACAATCCGCCAGGGACCAACGGCGTCGACGGCGAAGCGTTCGAGTTCATCGAACTGGAAAATACGGGGGGCTCAGAGCTCGAGTTGGGCGGCGTTTCCTTCACGGGCATCAGCGCGACGTTCCTTTATCCGACGGTGCTCGGTGCGGGACAGTTCCTGGTGTTGGCGCGCGATCCCGCTCGCTTTACGGAGCTCTACCCGGGCGTGGTTCCGGACGGTTCGTATCTAGGCAAACTCGATAATGCCGGTGAGACCATCAGGCTGCTGGATCCAGCGGGCAGCGTGATTACTTCCGTGACTTACAACGATGATTCGCCGTGGCCAACGCGGGCCGATGGGGGCGGCCTGTCCTTGCAGCGGGTGAACTATGCGCTGGACCCCAATCACGCCGCCAACTGGATCGCCGCTGATCCGACTCCCGGACGACCGTTGCCGGCCGAACTTTTCGATACCGACGCTGATCGGATGCCGGATTGGTGGGAGTTGGCGCACGGATTGAACATCGATGAGCCATCCGATGCCAACGCCGACCCGGATGGCGATGGACTGACCAACCTGGCAGAGTTCATCGCGGGGACCGATCCGTTCGACCCGGCGGACTGTTTGCGGTTCACTTCCGTGCGCTTTGAACAGACGCAGCGTTACCGGGAAATCGTGCTGACCTTCCAGGCCGCCGCCAACCGCAGCTATTCGCTGTTCGAGCAGGTCCACGGGAACGACTGTTGGGTCGCGGCTTCTCAGTTCGAGGCTCGCCCCACCAACCGCGTGGAAACCGTCCGCTCCGCCATTCTGTCCGGAGCCGGAGCTGTCTTCTTCCATTTGGTGACGCCAGCGCAGCCGCCGCCACCCTGCGACGGGGGCGGCGACTGATTGAGGAGGGCCGACCGGAAGATGGCTTGTGTTAGCGGAAGACGGTCAGGCCCAGGACCAACACGAGCGTGGCGAAGCCGAGCCGGATCCCGTTGACCACTCGCGTGCGGCTCTCGCTCGCAGTGGCCCATTGAATCAGATCCCGTAGACGCCAGGGAGAGATCGTCAACCACATCCCGGCGAAAACCCATACATACGCCCAGGTCACGATCACCAGGCGCCAGTCGGTGTCCACCACCCGAGCGGTGTCCACCATGAGCTTGGCCGCCAATAACAGCAGGATGGCCAGCCCGCGGACCGGCAGATAGTCGCGCACATAAACGCAGGTCCCAATGCCGACGCCTCCAAAGAGCAGGTACAGGAAAGGTTTCATGGGCTTGAAGTCCTGGACCGTCTCCAAACTTACCCAATAAAGGAACCAGACCGTCGCGATCAGGGTTAACACCCAGCCCACCGGGGTATAACGGGGAAACTGCCGAGCCAGGCGAGCGAAGGCCGCAGGTTGGAGCACGCCGTAAAGGGCGGGCAATGCAAAAATCAGGCCGAGTCCAATAGCCAACGTGGAGAGGTTCATGAGAGTGTGAGCTGGAAAGCACGCCAAGCGGCGCGAGCGTGGCACCGCATGCAACGCGCCTCATCCCGTGACGATCGCGCAGTGCGTCTGAACAATGGTAAAGGGCGGATGGCCGCGAGAAATCGGTTCACAAAGATCGGTTCACAAATCAGTCCAGGTTCACGATTGCCGGGTCCCCGTAGAGGGTGAAGTTGCCCGCCCGCGTGACGCGTAGATCCAGGAGCTGACCGTGATGCCGCTGGGATCCGTTAAAAACGACAATTTTGTTGGAGCGTGTCCGGCCGGTGAGGCGGTCCGGGTTTTTGCGGCTGGGTCCTTCGACCAGGATCTGCACTTGCCGGCCCACGCAACGGGCATACTCCTGGGCGGCGATTCCATTGATCAGTTCCAGCAAGCGCTGGTGCCGTTCCTCTTGGACGGGCGGCGGCACCTGGTCGGGCAGGGTGGCGGCGGGGGTATCCTTGCGGGGCGAATATCGAAAGATGAAGGCCTGATGGAAACGCGCTTGCCGGCATAAGGACAGCGTGTCTGCGAAGTCTTCTTCCGTTTCGCCTGGGAACCCCACGATCAAGTCGGTGCTGAGACCGATCTCCGGCTGAATGCCGCGGAGTTTGCTGAGGATTTCGAGAAACCGGGCGCGGGTATAACCGCGGTGCATGGCTTTGAGGATCCGGTCGCTTCCACTTTGCACTGGGATATGCGCGCTCTCCACCAATTTGGGCAACCGCCCATAAGCCTCCACCAAGTCGTCCCCATAACCCTTGGGGTGAGGTGAGGTAAAGCGGATGCGTTCCAGGCCTTCGATCTCGTGCAGCGCGTCGAGCAATTGGACAAAGCCACTTCGGCCCTGCCGCGCGGGGAGGTCGCGCCGCCCGTAACTGGTCACGATCTGGCCCAGCAACGTGATCTCTTTCACCCCACGCTGCACCAGGTCCCGGCTCTCCTCCACGACATCCGGAATCGTCCGGCTCCGCTCCTCTCCGCGAGTGAAGGGAACGATGCAAAACGTACAGCGTTGGTTGCATCCCTGCATGATGCTGACGAAGGCCGTCACCGCCTTGGCGCCCGGCGCCGCCAGCAGATGCTCGCGGATCCTCGATTCGCTGGCCGGTTCCGCCTCGATATCCACGACTTGCTGGCGACGGCCGGACAGCAAATCATCCACGTACTCGGCGGTGCGATGGAACTTTTGGGTGCCCAACACCAGGTCAACGTCGGGTAGCCGGTCGAGCAGCTCACGTCCGCGGCTTTGCGCCATGCAGCCCATGAATCCGAACCGCTGGCCGGACCGTTCCTTGCGCGCCTGGCCGATCAAGGCGGCCATCTTGCCCAGGGCCTTTTGTTCCGCCGAATCTCGCACGCTGCAGGTGTTGAGCAGCACTACGTCCGCGCCACGCTCGGAAGCCGCCAGGGTATAACCTTTGGCCACGAGTTGCGCCGCCACCGCTTCGCTGTCGCGCTCGTTCATCTGGCATCCGAAGGTCTTGATAAATACGCTCGGCATGAAACGAAAGTGGCGCAAACGCTACGCGAGCCGGCCTGCGGAGTCCAGGATTCGTTGCGGGGCCTGCGGGGCCTTAACCGAGGGGGCGTTGAACAGTCCATGGCCCCCGAGCCGACGGACACTGAAGCAGCGTAAACGCCGCGCTCCCTCGCGCGCTAAACAGGTTCTGCAATTGCGCCCAGCTGCGTCAGTGCCGGAGACGGAAAAAGGAGTTCGCGCTGCCTCGGGGCAGAGTGACGGTGTAGCGGTTGTTAACCACGACCCGGGCGGCGGTGACGGTGCTCCACGAGGCCGCTCTGCCAAGAGCCGGGCTGGTCTCGAGCTTCCAGCCGTTTGCGAAGCCGACTGGCCAGGAAAGCACCGCCTCCCGCGTGGCGCCTGTGCCGCGCACGACAATATCCAAAACCGGCTCGTTGACCGAGTTGACCGTGACGACGATTTGTCGGGTCGTGATGTTGTTGGACGCGCCGCCATCATTGGCCGTCAAAGTAAGAGTGGCGACGCCGCTCGCGTTGGCGACTGGGGTAAACTGCAAGACGCCGACCGTGGACGGCTTGGTGTAATTCACGGTTGGATTGGGGATCAACTGAGGGTTACTGGATATCACTGAGAAGGTCACCGCCTGCATTTCATTGCTGGGCCCCGCCGTGATATTGGTCAGCGTCACCGTCTGTAGTCCCGCGTTCTCGTTGATGGTCAGCGCGGTGGGCGCCCCGACCGTTGGGGGATCATTCACAGGATTGACGGTGAGCAGGAACGTGTCGATGCCGCTGTGGCCGTCGGAGTCCCTCACGGCAATGGTGATGGTGCCGCTGCCAAATTGGTTTGGCGCGGGCACAATGGTCACGGTGCGGTTGGAGCCGCTGCCGCCAAAGGTAAAGTTGTTGGTTGGTACCAGCGCCGGATTAGAACAAAAACCCGAGGTAACGAGGGCGGTCGCACTCGTCTCCAGATCACCCACCGTGAAAGACAAGGGACCGAGGGTTGCGTCCTCATTGATCGATCGGTCCGGCAGATCGCTGATCGTCGGGAGGTGATTGA
>DATLUX010000371.1:0-3424 GCA_035577805.1 Verrucomicrobiia bacterium | reverse complement strand
GAACAGGCCCATACCCGCCTCTACCTGGAGCGGATGCGCACCTGTGGCATCGAATTCGGCGAATTCCCCGTGAGCGGGTTCTTTTGGCGCGCCGTTTCCGGGATGAAAAGTCCCATGGACTATGTCGCAGGCCTCAGCCTGACCTTCGAACAGGCCAATCTTGATTACTGTCATCATTTCGCGCGCGAATTCAGCGTGGTCGGCGATGCAATGACCGCGCAACTGTTGGAGCGCATCTATCGCGATGAAATTGGGCATGTGGCTTATGGCTTGAAATGGTTCCGGCACTGGAAAGATCCCAAGCTCAACGACTGGGAAGCTTTCTGTGGGCAGCTCAAGTTTCCCCTCTCGCCGAGCCGCGCCAAAGGCGTCGGCTGGAATGTCGAAGGCCGGCAGGCGGCGGGATTGGAGCCCTCGTTCATCGCTGAGCTCGATGTGCATTCCCAGTCCAAGGGTCGCACTCCGGCGGTGTTTGTGTTCAATCCGTTCGTGGAACGGCGCATCGCCTGCGGCCCTTCCTTCACGCCCGTCCAGGAGCAAGCCATGCTGGCGGCTGACTTGGAAAACTTGCCGCAATTTCTCGCTCGCCAGGATGACATCGTGCTGGTGACGAAACGGCCTTCCGTCGGGTTCCTCAGCGGCCTCAAGCAAGCCGGATTCCCGCTGCCTGAGTTCATCGAATTGAAGGATGGGAGAGTGGATCCGGCTGGCGCTTTGGCCGGACGCCGCCTCGGCCGGTTGCGCCCATGGGCTTGGGGTCCGGACAGTCTGGAGTTGTTCGCGCCGCTGTTTCTGAACGTCACTGGTGAAGATCGGGTGCCGGATCGCCGGTTTAACGCCGGGATTGCGGCGCTTTATTCGAAGGCCTGGAGTGCCCAATTTCTGCGGAAGGTGTTGGAGCGAGAGCGGTCTTACGACTGGCTCTGTTACGAGGAAGACGTCGGTGTGACCGTCCACTCGCTCGATGACGCGCTGGATGTCATCGAACGTTTTCGCACCCCGGCCGGCAACCGGGTCGTGCTCAAGCAAGCTCTCGGGCTGGCTGGGCAAAACATGATCCGGGTATGGGATCGAGGGCTCTCAGAACCGCAACGGCGTTGGATCATGAATGCGCTCGACCACAAGCAGGAGCTAATCATCGAACCGTGGTTGGAACGCCACGCCGATTTTTCCGTCCAGCTGGAGATGCAACCCAGCGGGTTGAAAGTTTGTGGTTACACCGGCATGGCCAACAATAAATGGGGCCAGTTTCAGGCGAACTGGGCGGAGGCTCACCATCGGCAACGACCACCCAGGCTCGTCACCATGGACTTTGCCGAACCCGGCCGGGCCGCCACGTTGATCCATCAGCTTTACCAGGACATCGCCAGCCTTTTGGGCGACGAACTGCGGGGGCGTGGTTTTCTCGGTCCCCTCGGGATCGATGCGTTCGTTTATCAGGGCCACGACGGTTTCCCCCGGCTTAAGCCAATTGTGGAGATCAATCCACGTTATACGATGGGCCGGGTGACCTTGGAACTGATGCGATACACGGCCCCGGGGAGTTACGGCCGTTTCCGCCTCGTGAATCCGAAGCACGCCCGTTTGGACGGAGGCTTTGCGGAGTATGCCCAGGCGTTGGCCCGGTCCCAGCCTCTATGTGTCCGCGGCCAACCCGTCCCCAAAATCGTCCAAGGCGCCATTTGTCTGAATGATCCTGGTCGGGCGCAACAATGCCTGGCGGTCTTCGAAGTCCGATCACGTTCACCTCTGTCCAATGGACGGCCGGATCCGCTGAAAGAGTTTAGGTAAAATTGCCGGAATCGGGTCACATCTCCTTCCCACGTTGGACGACGGAGCCCACTCTGGGGTGGTGCGGAAAGCGCGTTGGAACAATCAAGGAGTCGACACTTGTCTGGAGTAGATCGTAAGCAGTTTCCTTATCCACGCTCTTGTTGTGGCAGGGGACGTCCCGCGTTTAGTTTGAAAATCGGTTGGCGGAAAATCAAAGCACTCACCTCCGACGTCCAGGATACACTCCTCTCGGTCGGCGCGGACGCCACCATGGGCACGCAACAGGTGCGGGCACTGGTCAAGGCTGCGGGCAAGACTACGCCTGGCCTGAGGCAACTGGCCGAAAGCCTCGCCCCGCGCCCCGCGCGGGCCCCGGTCCTGGATACTCCGGCCGCGGAGACGCCCAAACCCGTGTCTGGGCCCGAAGCCGCATCGGCTCCTGCGCCCGAGACGTCGCCATCCGTTAAGCCCAAAGCGGCTTAATGAAGGATGACCAGGAAAAACACCCCGCTGCCGCCTGCAAAGGGCGGCGGCGGGATTTTCTGGCCGATGTGCCATGCCCTCCTGCGCTCCGTTCCTCAGCGTCATCTGAACAGCATGGGGGGATTACCACAAAGATCACAAAGATCACAAAGATCAAAGAACTGAGGCAAACAGTCCTCGGACTAAGCCCCCTCTTGCCTTCTTTGTGATCTTTGAGTTCTTTGTGGTAAATCCTCCCGGCCAGAACGGCAGCCTCAAATTTAGCTCCTCGCGCCCCCGAATGACTGCGGACGAACCGAAAACGCTTGCGACGCACTCATCGAGACTGCGAATGACGCAAGAATTCTTCCCGCGGACCCAGCGGAGTTGTTTTCCAACGCAAATGCGTTGCGATCAGTGTCAAAACGGTTGCAACGGACCGATCGCAGCTGCGATCGACACGAAAACTTCTCCCGCAGACCCAAACGGAGTTGCCCGCGACCGAAAAACGCTGCGAACGACGCGAAGAACCGAAAACCTGCACATGGGCGCCTATCAGGAACGTTGCATGCGTCGGTGGTTCCGTTGCAGGACACATTGATCTCGCCAGAGCGAACCTGGGGGCCCAGAATTAACCGCCATTCAGATCTGACCCAGGTCCTGAGCAGCCTGACAAACTTCCTGGGAATGAATGGGATAAACGCCAGACACTGAAAAGAGGCGGCGGACGCCAGTTTTTGTCCCTGGAGGAGGTCAACGCGGAAGGACTCTACTTGCAGGAGCCGCTTGAATCGATCACCCCGGAAAAGCTTTTCGAGCGTCGGTGGGCCCGCGCCCTCGTTGAGCAGGTGCTGGCCCGCCTGAGTCAGGAATATTTGGCCAGTGGCAATACCAACCCATTTGTAAAACTGGAGCTGGCTCTGACGAGCGTTGCTGCTACAGGTTGAGTCGGCCTGCCTAACAACGCGATGAGAGACCAAGTCTCTCCATCCTCAGCAACTGCTAGGAGCTTTTTTAACCCCAAGTTTACTTTGCTTGGCGCGATTCACGTGCCCGGTCATAGACAACATGATTCGTAACCCCTCCACTCACGTCCAAATGGTCCACCTCTACTCGTGAAATAGACTTTAGACCGATGTCCAACACAGTTTTCACTCTTACACTGCCAGACCTTGTTACAAGCGAAATG
>DATLUX010000370.1:0-19193 GCA_035577805.1 Verrucomicrobiia bacterium | reverse complement strand
TAAGGGAAATGCGCCTTTTGTCCGGACGAAAATTGTTTATATGACCGTTCGCCTCCAGATTGGGCGCCGGCCCGAGCGATGCAGTTCTCATACGACGACACGACAGGCGTGACATCTCCAGTCTAGGTGAGGCCATGCTCGCGGGACAAAGGAAAGATGGCTGACGGTCTTCAGGAAAAATACCGAGGCACGGCTCAGCAGTTCCACGGAACGCAAGCCAACCATCCATTCTCCATCAAAAGAGGATCCCGCAGGATTCTCTACCTCGGTGTCGCACCGATATAGTTTGAGAAGGCGCTCTCTTGACCGCTGCTGTTCACCGCCGTCACAACGTAAAAATACTCCTGGCCGCTGGTCAGACCTGTCTCGGTGTAGCTTGTCGTTGCGGCGATGGTAGCGCGCAGCGAATACGGTCCGCCGGAGCCGGTTGTCGAGCGATAGATTTTGTTCTGCGTGAGGTTTGCGCTGGTTGATTGAACCCAGTGGAGGGTCACCTTTTTCTTGCCCACGGTGGCGCTCAGGCTCGTGGGAGGGGCGGGAGGCGTTGCTCCTCCGACGGTCATCGGTGCGCTGAGCGTATTATTGTTTTCGTTGCTTTCGGCAATTCGATTGACGTCATCGACGTTCGCCAGAATCGTGTGTGTGCCGGCCGTGGCCGTCCACGTGCTCGAACCACTCGGCCCGCCATTGGCAGTCACGACCCGCGAGGCACCGGGCGCCAGTGAAGCCGTGCTGTTGTCGGACCAGGTCACTGGCGTTCCGTCGACGGAGAAAAGGACGCCATGGATTACACCCGACGGAGTTGCGGCGGTGCCCTGGTTCTTGATGGTGGCGCTGAAGGTGACCCCATTGCCGGGCGCAGGATTCGCCGGAGACCAACTCAGGTCTGTTACGATCAAGTCCGGCTGCCCCGAGCCCGGGACGGAAGTCACATCGGGATAGAATTTCACCCAGTCATAAACACTGTCCGCGTCCTGAGTCGGTGCGAGCCCGCCCCAGTTCGAATTGCCAGTCCAACTGTTCATCATGATGTACGCGCCATAGGGATTGGTGAATCCGGGGTTGTTCACCGTGTAAACAATCACGCCATCCACGGTCCAATCCAAACGGCCCGGCTGATAGAGAAATCCGTAGAGGTGAAAAGCATTCTTCGGGTTAAACGGCAGGTCCTGATAATGCACTGCGCTCCCCCCGCCAAAGGGGAGATGATAGTTAAAGGTGACCTGGCCGCTGTTCGGGGAATTGATCCACGAGCCATTGGTGAGGAATTCGATGTCCACTTCCCATGCGCTATTGTCGTAGTCCGCAATGAAGAACGACACCACGACGCCCCGATTGTTCGCAGGATCGCCCACGCCCGTTACTTTCAATCGCGTCTCATAGTAGCCGTACTTGTATTTTGGCAGCGTCTGGATCTCGGCGCCATTGAGTGAATTCGCCAGCGACCGAAGCGTAAGAAATCCGCTACTGGCTTCGCCCGGATAGGAAGTCGTCAGAATGCAGCGGGCAGGATCGAAAGTATTCCCTCCGGTGGCGACCCAAACGCCGTTTTTTCGCCAGATGCCATCGGGCGAAATGTTTCCTGTCCACGGGTTGAATTCCTGAAAGATTTGCGGTGTTTGCGCCATGGCGGTTCCAGTGCTGGCCACAAGGATCGCCGCGAGAGATAATGGTCGAATGCTTTTCATAGGACGGGTTGGTTCTTCAGTTGACGCAGTAGTGGACTTCGCCTGGCATGGATTTTCTGCGTAATCCCGATCTGAGCCGCTTGTCACCGGGATCATTGGCCGTCTTGAAATCATACTTCAACCCGAAAAATCGGCCAAGCAACCCGAACAGTTCGGTTGGACATTCCATTGCCGATTAACTCATCCTGGGCTTTCTTTCGCGCGGCAGAGAGGTGAGGTTAGAAGCCGAAAGCGCCCTCGTCATCTCCGTGGCGCCCCTTCGATCATGAAAACCAAGTCACCTGCCGATCTCAACAGCGACTTCCTTCGCTCATGTGCTAAAGGGAATGTGAGAGCTGTCCAGAAATGGATCAATGATGAGAGGCTGTGATTGACGGAAATGTCTGCAGCCGTTGGCTCAGGATGCGATCCTGAGCCAACGGAGTCCATCCCCCTTGGACTTACTGGGAGCTGGCACGAGGCCGGCTCCGACGTGGGCGACGGGCTGGCCGATCTTGCGAGCAGTGAGGATCAGCCGGCGCCAGAGAGCAGAGCCGCGTTCTCCGGTCTGTTGCGACCAGAGGGCGGCGATTCCAGCAACACGAGCGTTGCCATCCGGCGACGAGAGCCGAATCAAACCGAACGGCGTTGGCACCGGGACAAGATTTGCGAGCCCGACCCGGGCGGCTACCTGCGGGCCCAACCGGTGGCTGGCTCGAGCGTCCTCTTGCGGCACATTCGGATTCATCGCGTGGTCTTGAGTTGCCTCCGAAAGGGGAACGCGCTTGGGTCACAAACACATCCTCGATCGGCTTGCTACTCGATCAGGCGTGAACGGACCGGACGCAGGGACATCAATTGTCCAATTGCAATTCTCCGGTCGCCGATTGAATGGAGGAGTTGGCCGTGGACGCAAATCGGCAGGTGCGTGCTTCGCGTGGACCTATCGAATCCGCTAAGTCGGGCAAGGGAGCAGCGGGCGATTCGTGTCGAATCGCCGCTGCGTGGAGGAGATCGTTCGCAGACTCCAGTCAGCAGCTGCCTATTTGACTCTCTTCGAGGCCGTGGGCGGGACTTAGCCTCTTGGGCGGCGTTTTTTGGACCCGGGAATAGGCACGGCCATGTCGGCGTTTCTCTTGAAAATTTTCGGTTTGCCAGCTCGCGCTCCTCGCGAGGGACGGGAGTGGGTGGTTTTCAAACGGCGCTGAAATGCTTCCGGGGTGTTGATCGACTTGGTACGGAGGCGGCCTCCAAACATATCCGTTTTCCACCAAGTGTAGTCCGCCTCCTTGCGAAACGTGACGTAACCCCCCGCACGCACTTCAAGAGCATCGCCGTTATTGTGATAAAAGGCAGGTCCGGCCGGTCCATCGTAGTAGTTCGGAAGGCAGAAGTCGCTAACGGTGACACCATCGATGGTGTAACTATCACGGCCAGCCTGGCAGGGATCCGTGATCTCCTTTAGATATTTCACCCGCGTATTAGCGCGCAGCTCTGGAGGAAGGTTGGTGTCAGCGGGAGGAACCCTGCGTTTCGACAGACGTATCCCGTCCGGGTTGATCAACATTTCCAGCATCTCATGGCTGCAGGTCCGCGAGACCTGAGTCAGGTCATCACTGGCGGTGACATAGGCAACTGGTTCCCCGTCTTTGCGTTTGCCTTTGCCTTTGCCTTCGAAATGGACGCCGTGGCCGTCCTTACCGATATCATCTCGAATCTCAATCCGCCAGTACTCCGCGGGCAGTTTGTTTGCCGGCTGATACGCGTTGATCGTGGCTCTAATCTTCCAAGGCTTCACAAAGTCACGGCTGAGTTGCTTTTGCAACGCCGCCGCGATTCGGGCGGTGTCGCCAAAACTGACCTTGGTCGAGTTCGAGACGAGTGCGATGTGTTTAACAGACTGGTCGTTTTTATCGGAACCAGTGTCTTTACTATCGGAAACGGTGCCTTTAACAGAAACGTTGTGTTTAACCATAAGCGAAACAGGTTTGGGGTTATTTATGACGCGGACGGATTGGAATGGATGAGCGAGACGACTTCCGGCGCGTCGTCGTTGCGTCGGAGAGCATCGTTGATGTTCAAGCCGTAATGGAATTCGGCCAACTGCATCCCGTTTTGGCGCAATGCTTCACCCAGAATAAAATCTTCGTTGGCGTGCACCAGCCTGGGGTCAGGCCAGTCCAAAGCGCGGAGAGCGGCGGTGCGGGCGGCCCAAAACCCGCCGCAGGCAAAACGGAATTCGGTGGAATGTTTCCCACTGAGATCCGTTCCGGATTGGAATGGAATGCCACGATACCACTTGGCCGTTTGAATCCAGCGCAACACCTCGGGGTCGTTCTGCCACAAGAGGTGTTGCATTCCCCACATCGTGACTTGCGGGGCGCTTTCGATTCGCAAGGCCAGCCGCTGCAGCCAGTCGGGTTTGCGAAAATGCGTATCGTCATCGCACCAGATGGTCCATTCGGTGGAAACCCATGGCTCGCGGAAGAGGCGCCGCATCAAAGGCGATTTAAAACGGTTCTTCGGCTCCACATAAAGGGACGCGTTGGCGAATCGTTGCTGGTACTCCAAGAAAAGCGCGTGCGTTTCCGGGGCCACTTCATTCAGTCCGGCGCGCAATCGAAACAGCTCCGGCGCAGTGTGGCGGTAGAGGGAACTCAAGAAGCGCTCCGCCAGCGGCACGTTATCGCCATAGGCCACCACACAAATCGTGACGGGGAATTTCACCGACGGCGTCGAGATGGCGAGAGGGTGTTTCAATGGGCAGCTCCACGGGGAATAACGGTCGCGGCGACAAGAAACGGTGCCGCCGGGCATTGCTGATTGCTGACGAAGTCGACGGTGGTGACGAGTAGATCGGGGCGGGGATTGCGCCATTCCTGTTGGTAAATGCGCAGCCAGCGTTCTCTTCTTTCCTTGTTTTCGTCTTCGTAGTGGCTCCAGACCGGTTGCAAAAATCCCTTTTCCTGTTCGATTTGAGCTGGTTGGGCCCAGAAACGAGCGGTGGTCTTGCCATAAATGATCGGAACTGTTTCCTCGCCGCCATTGCTGTAGTGCCAGACCAACGAGCCAACGGTGTCACCCTCTGCCGCCGTCCAGACGGTCCCTTGCAACCAGGTGGCTCCCTCGATCTGTTGGTTCACTTGGACACCTGTCCTCTTCCAGACGAAGGCCTCCATCCCAGGGGCCCGGTAGCGATCAGCGGGCAAGTTGCTAACTTGACCCTGCAGTTGAACCAGGCCATTCAACCACCAATGATTCGAGCCGAGGGTGATGGCGCGACCGTGCTGCTCCTGGAAGAAGGGACGAAGATGCGGGGCCGTTTGACGGTTCGGCCGCTCGTCGAAGATCGGGTGAGTCCACCACCACGGGTGATCACCAAATGCGCAACTCCACTTTCTTAGATCGAGCGCTTCGGCAAATGCCGGGGCGCGGTCGACATGGAAAGGAGGACCCTTCAGTCCATACAGCACATTGGCGTCACGAGCGCAGTAAGGGACATCCTCCAGCCAGAGTTGCTCCCACAAGCGTCCACTCCAGTAGATCTTCCCCTCCACGGTGATATTCCTACGCACGTTGGCACGACCTTCATAAGGAGGAGGCGCTACCGCGCGGTGGCTGCTGCATCGGAGCATAGCGACTTGTTCAGAGAACTTACGGCGCAGCAGTTCGGCCTTCAGATCTTGCCGCATGTAGCTAGGAGCTCCCTCCGGAAGATAGAGCCGGTCCTGGCCCCGAAGGTCGACCGTGGCCGACATCTCATACTCGTAAACGTCGGCAGGGTCTCCCAGGCGATGGCGACTGGTCGTATCAGAATGAGCGGCGTCGGCGCCAAGGCGTTCCTGCAGCACATCGGGGCAGATCGCGCCGTCGGCAGGCAATAGTCCGCTGGTTTTTAGATCCACCAGCCGGGCCGGATAGCGCCCGCCATGCACCCGGCGCCAGGCCTGGATGGCTTCAAAGGTCTTTCGCATCTGCCGGTCGCAGTCGCGACAAAGGGCGTCGGCTTCCGCGGCGGCCAGCTCCCCCGCCAGCAGCAGGAGGCAAATGCAGGAAGCCGCCAGTTTCATGAGTGAAGGCTAGTGAGAAGAAAAGGCCGAACTGATGGAGACGTGCGATGAGGAACCGCCGACTTCTAAACCTTGACCTATACCTTCGGCGACCACGCGCATCGAAACGATATATCCGTTCACCTCGATCATGTCGGCTGCGATCACTTTGATGACTTTGCCGTTATACGTCTGTTGATTGTCCAGCAAGTCCTGAATTTGGGGAATTACAACCTGTTTCCAGTCCCGTTCCGCGTCCGCCACCAACTGGTTAAACGTCTTGGGGGGAGTGGGCGGCAATGCTGGGTCGCCATGAGGATTGCGCGGGGGAAAAACATTCTCATTGGGATGGTTAAAGTGATAATGCAAGCGCCTCAGCCGATAAAGGGAGGCGTTATAGCAACGGCACGCGGTCGCGAGCTCACGCAGCAGGGACGTCAGTGGCGGCTCGCCGGCGGTGGCAGCAGGAACGGGTCCCCCCAAGATCCAGCGATTGAATGCCTCCCAGTCGCCGGGTTGGGTCGGCTCTTTGAAGGGGACATCATTCCCGCTGGGATCCTGGCTGGTTGGCACGGGGAACGGGATGAAAAACCCGTTCTTGTCCTCGCCGACGGCTTCTTCGATGAATAACTCTTCGCGACCGCCGCTCGCGGTTTTGGTGGCATCCGGGTGCCAGCCCACGTCCCGCATGCGCATCGTGAAGGGCGTGCTGGACGATAGGGGCGGCGGGGTTGGTTGATTGACGACGTCAGCCAGCTTGAAGGTGGAAGTGGATTGTGGCATAGATTGCTCCTTATACACTAAGGGTTGTCATTTCGTTTGGGTGATGATTGGGAATGGGTGGAGTCTGCTCGGAACGAGCCGTCGCCAGGCTCAATGCCTCGATCGATTCGCAGACTCGATTCGACGTGATGAGATCCATGCAGCGGGGCAGCCCGCCCGGCGTGACGGCGGAACAAAGCGCAGCGGGGGAATCGAGGGCGGAACCGTCGCCCAGGGGCACCGTGCGGGACTTCCAACATCCACCGCTGGCGCAGCAATCGAGCGAACCGATGGTATGAAGGAAGTGATGACCGGGATACTGCTCCCAGTGGGCCGGCTCGCGTCCGCCGGCGACCACGACACAACTGCGCAGCCGCTGCCGCCCTGGAGGCAGTGGCACGGCTGCCGCGAGATGCATATACAAAGTCACGGGACAAAGGACTCCATCAGCATGGTGGACCAGCCGGACTAAATCACGCAAGCTCGTCTTTCCGCGAAGATCGAGAGCCCCTTTGAGCGGCGGATGGTAGTGGCCCTTTTCGCCCACTTGCACAAAGAGGATGCGCTCGCGGAAATGCTCGACGACTTCCTGCCAGCGGCGCCGGTGCCACCATTTGATGGTAAAGTCGTACTTCCCTCCCGCGGCGATGATCCAGTAGGGGCTCGCCTGACCGGTGTGCGCTTCGACGGGCGAAGGCTGGGCACGTTCCTCCGCACTCAGATGGATATCGCCCTTGAATGCCGTCGGGCGGATCTGCAGCCCAAGCTGCTCATTGAAGTACTCGATGAACCCGTGGATGAAATGAAAGGGCGCATCGTTGCAGCGATGAATCAGCGGGTAGTGGCAAGTCATCGAACGGACGCCCGGCTCGTCTTCGCCCAACGGGGTCAGATACGGATTGTTCTCCCACAAGGCGGGACAAGAGGTGCGCACATCGGTCAGGAAATTGCCCGGATACTGCCGATGCAGGTCACGGATCGCGGCCGTGAGCATCACCAGATCGCCCGGCGAAAGAAAATTCTTAAAGATCCACTTTTGCATGGTTCCAGCGCCAAAGGCGCGGTTGGCCGTTCCGTTCCTCGTTCGGAATTTCATCCAGACCCGGGATCGCGATGTGCGAGCTGACCGAGGAGAGCGCAGCAGGGATCCGGGGAACTTCGGGGCGGACAAAATGAATATCGCAGTAACGGAAGTCCTCCAGCACCGGTTCGCCGAAGAATCCGATCGGGGCGTAACGATCCTCCAGGGCTTCCAACTCCATCGTGGCCTGGCTGATTTCCGTGAGCAGCGCTTGAGCCTCCTCGCTATCTCCGGATTTCTGGGCGATGAGGAGTCGGTTCTGGAGCCGGTTCAGTTGGTAAAAAGCGGCCAGGAATTCCAGGCAACGGCGCTCATGCAGGTCCTGCGTTTCCGGGGCGGGCGCTTCCTTTCCGTCGCAGAGCGGCCAATGCCGGGACTGGAATCCTGGCTGGCGCCGCGGATCGACGGACTGTGCCGACGGCTCGAACTGAGATGGAGTAACCACGGTACCTTGATTAAGCGTGAACTGAGCATAAGCAGGGACATGCCACAGACGAAAAGTCAATGCCATTGCGGAGGGGGGTGCATTCAGGGGCGTATCCAGGCACTGCCCCCGCACAAGGCAGCTCGGGGCGCGGCGTTTACGCCGCTTCATCGTCCGTCGGCTCCAGGACCAAGGAACTACCCAACGGCCCGCCCCGAGTGCCGTCGAGGGGCTTCCTCCGATCCCCATCTTGAAGCGGCCTAAAGCTCAAGGCCGCGATCCGGGCAGTGCCGGGATGCACCCCTTGCGAGGTCAGCGCCGGGCCAGACCCCGCAAATGATGCTCGTCGAGCCATCTCAGCCAGGGTACCAGGTTCCAGGCCAGCACGTAACCGTCCTCCGTCAGAGCAGCCAGGTTTTGACCCGCGGTGTCCCAGGCCAGAGTGATGAGGCTCGCCTGCGATGGACTGCGCAGGTCAGCGAAGTGCTCTCCGCTAGGCAGCGTGAGGAGCCGGACCGTGTTGGCATCGACAACAATTGCCAGCAGGTCGCCGTTCGAGGTAGCCGCCAACGGAGCGGTCTGACACGCCAAATTCGAGCTGTCGATGACCGTTTTGCTTTGGGTCTGAGGATCGAACTGGATTAGCCCCAGGTGCTTCCCACGGGCGATGAGGTGACGTCCGTCATTGGCCGGGACAATCCCTTGGCAGTCCAAGTCAACCTGGGCATTCATGTGGCATTGGGGCGGGAAGTTCGACGAGGTGCTCCAGGAATGAAGCCTGAGATGGCCGTTGGTGGACCGGAAGGTTACCGCCAGCAAGCTGCCTGGCGCATCCCAGATGAGTTCCTGGAGGACACCGCCATCCGGAGCAAGGAGCGACGAAGTGCGAGGTGCCACGACGTGCCGCGCAAAGAAATGAATCAGCCGCCCATAATAAACCGCGGTCCGTCCATCGCCCGCGGTGGTGATCGCGGTTCTGGCTCCCTGGCCTTGGACGGCTTCGACCAGGGGGAGCGGCGTTCCCGGTGTCACCACCCAGGCGCCCAGGTCCTGCACTGGCCGATAATCGACGAGTTGCTTGTCTTTGGCGACCAGCCAACAGTGATCGCCGGCATCCCAGCCTACTCCCATGGGATTATGTCCGGAGGCCGTGTAGAACCTTTCCAAAGGAGAGGAGGAGAGCCAATGAATGTCGGTGCGGCTAATCACGCAAAGCTGTTGAGCTCCCAATGCCCAAGTGATGTTCGCCAGGCCGGGCCCGACATGGAGTTGTTGAGGCAACTGGCTCGGGTCGATTTCGTACTCGGTAACCGACCCGTCGCTGCGCTCAACCCCCAGCCGATCACCCCGTGCCGAAAGCCCGGAGACTTGCTCGGCGTCGACCAACCGCACTTCGCTGACCAGGTTCAGGTCCGGCACGGAGAGCGGGGGCGCCACCTTCCCGGCATCGCTTGGTGGAGGCAGATGCCCGAGTCCCTCGCGGGTGAATCCCGTATGCACTCGCAGGTAACCAAGCCCATCCAGTGAAGCCAGCCACCGTCCTTGCGGAGAGAACGCCAGATGCAGGACCGGACCGCGATGCCCTTTGACGATCTGCACCGGGGTATCGAGGGCGGGGGCGTCCAGGACCGGCGGAAGATCAAACTGGTTGCGTTCCTGGGCATCAATCATGGGATTCGCCGCATCGGATGTGTCCCAGACGCGCACGGTCCCGTCCGCACATCCGGTGACGAACAAGCGCCCAGCCGGATGCCAGACACAGCTCAGCACATCAGAGCCGTGAAACAAATACGCCTGCAAAGAGCCGTCAGCGACGAGGCACAAAAGCAAATGGCGGCTGGTGGCAGACCCTCCGATGGCCAGGCGGCGCTGGTCCGGGCTGAATCGGAGCAGGCCCGGCTCGGCGATCGGCACCCAGGGGAACTGCTGCCGCTGGATCGTTAGCCGCGACTTGCCCGTGGCCGAATCGAACAGGTCGACCGCGCCATTAAGTCCATCCAAATCGCGGGCAACCGCCAAGAGAGAGCCGTCCGGACTGAGCGCGCGGCAGGATTCATTGGTGAGCATCGGGATGTTCCGGATGGCCACCTGTTCAACCCGGGCCGTGCTGGAGGCCGGCACCAGATCCCACATTCCCATCACCGAGGCCACCGCGGTGCGAAGAGCGGCGTGATTGGAAACGGTCGCCGCGGCCGTGTCGACGAGCTGCAAGCCTCGCTTTCGGCGCCCTGGATTGAAGTCGGTGCGATTCAATCCGGCCGCTTGTTCCAGCGCAATCTGGCCGCGAGCTTTGTCAGCGGCGCGGCGCTGTTGCCATGCCACCGCTGCCAGCATGGCAATACCGGCAATGACAGCGACCGCCACGGCCGCCGCTCGCGCGACACCGCGGAGGTAAGCTCTCCGTTCACGGGCGGCCAGCTCGGCGAGGCGCTTTGCTTCCGCGGCGCGTCGCGCCGGGATGGCTCGCAAACTGGCCGCCAACTCGCCGGCACTCGCCCACCGCTTGCTCGGGACTCCGGCCAGGCAGCGCGTCAAGTCTTCGCGCAAGAATGGGTCCGAAACGCGGTTCAACCAGTCTGCCGGGTCGAGGGCCGTGTGGAAGTTGCCGATCAGCAACTGCCATAACAAAACGCCGAGGCTGTAAATGTCCGAGCGCGCCGTGGCATTGTCGCCCGCTAGAATCTCAGGCGCGATGTACAGCATCGTGCCGGAGAGCCCCGTTCTTTGCATCTCGCTTAGCGTGCGCGTGAAACCGAGATGGGTTCCGGCGACGAGCAAATCGTTAGCCACAAGTTGACCGATGCCGAAATCAGCAATGAAAACGTGCAGCCCGGGCAAACAGGCAGGGGATTCCTGCGGCTCGATCCGCTCGCGGGATGTCGCTGGGATGCCGGCCAATGGTGACTCTGGTTTGGCGGAGGCCGAGCCAGTTTCGGGGCGGGCGGAGCGAGACGCCTCGGTGCGCACCAACAGATTGGCGGGTTTGATGTCACGATGGAGAATGCCCGCTTCATGCGCAGCTTGGAGTGCCTCCGCGGTTTGCGCCACAATCTCGATGCGCGTCTCGAGCGGTACATTGGCGAGGCCCCCAGGCCGTGCGGCGGACCAAGCTTCCAAATCTTCGGCCTCCACATGCTCCATCATCAGGTACCAGGGCGGTTCGGCGAGGGAAACGTCATGCAGTTGGATGAAGTGCGGATTCAGTCCGACCCGTTCCTTGAGCAGGCGGAAAAGGGTCACTTCCCGATTGAGCGAGCGCGCTTTTTCTTCCGTGGCGCAGAATTTGAAAACGCGGCGAGTTCTTAGATCGTCATGCGTCGCAGTCCAGATCTGGCCGACACTGCCTTCTCCGATGTTGGCATCCAGGCGCCAGCGGGTCCCGGGGACGAGGAGCTGGGGCCGCGGCGTCCAGGGAGGCGGAGAAGGTTGTGTGGCTTCCAAACTGGCGACCGCGCGGACGAGAGCCCGGCCCAGCGCGGCGATGGAATAAAAACGATCGGCGGGATCGCGCCGCACCGCGCGGGCCACAATCTCGGCAATCACCTCCGGGCAACTCGGAGCCACGTCCTGCAGCCGAGGCACGGCCCCTTCCAGGACCGCCCGCCGCATCTCCGCGATCGGTGTTCCGCGCGGAAACTCAAACAGACGGCGTCCCGCCACCATCTCAAAGAGAACGGCGCCGAGAGCATAGACATCGACGCTCTCGCCGCTCCGAAAATCTTGATCGCGTCCGAGGTGTTGCTCGGGTGCGGCATATTGTGGAGTGCCTGAGAACGCCCCGGTGGCGGACACGGCTAAACCAGCCAAGCGAGCAATGCCGAAATCGAGCACGACCGGTTGGCCGTCCGGTTTGACCATGATATTGCCGGGTTTGAGGTCGCGATGAACAATTCCGCGGTCATGGGCGCTCTGAAGCGCGGCACAAATCGAGGCGCCGAGCTGTAATTGCGCGCGCCAATCACGCCGATGCTCAGCCGTCCAGTGGTCGAGGCGTTGGCCTTCGACCAACTCCATCGTGAAATATGGGATCGGCTTGGGGAATCCGGGCTGGTCGTGCATCCCCGCATCGATGATTCCGACGATGCCGGGATGATCCAGTTTGCCCAATACGTTGATTTCTTCCAGGAACTTTTCCTGGAGCAACGGAGTGATCAGCGCAGGGTGAATCGTCTTGAGCGCCACATCCCGATTCACCGCGAGCTGATGTGCCCGCCATACTGATCCCATCCCTCCTTCACCGAGCTTCTGCCGAATCCTGTACCGCCCCTGAATCACGCAACCCGCCTCGATCGGGGCCGCCGGTGGCGGTAGCGCGAGCCAGGAACGCAGGAGTGTCAGCACGGTGGTCGGTTCCCCCGCGCTGGCCAATGCACGCATCTTCTGGTCGGCCTCGACGGCGGAATGTTGTCCCAACTCGTCCGCCAGTTGCTCGACTCGAAGCCAGACTTGGTCAGCGGGCAGTTCCATACCGATCAGGGCTTGGCCAACTCCTTCATGATCCGCTGCAAGGTGATGCGCGCGCGCTTCAGGTCGCGATCCACCGTTTTTTCACTCACCTTCGCGAACCGCGCAATATCGGGGATCGAATAATTGAGGTAATAGTACTGTTCAATCACTTTGACCAGGCGTTCATCCGCATGTTCCAACCGCGCCAAGGCTTCTTCCAGCAGAATGATTTGATGCGGCCGTTCCTCCGCCGCGTTGGGAAGCTGGTGAAAGTCGATCTCTTCGGGAGAGACATAGACAATTTTGTTACGGGACTTGGAATTTCGTTTTCGTGCATGATCAACCAAGGCGTGCCGCATGGCTTGAGCCAGGGAGGCGAAGAAATGGTTCCGATTCTCCCAGCGCACTTGCTCCCAGTCTTGATCGGCCAGTTTGGCCCGGCGCAGAGCACTCATGGCCAGGGCCGTCGGGGTGAAGGAATGCGCCTCCGATTCCGTGCTCAACAGGTGCCGGGCCATCATGCGCAACTCCCCAATCAATTCCTGCAAGTCCTCCAGGCCCACTGGTTTGTTCTGATCATCCAAGGGCATACCCTGCCTGAAAAATCCAACCATCCCGAGGCAAATGCAAGACTGATTGTCCTCCTCCAACTTTTAGACCCGCATTGGACCCATGAACCCAATCCAATCTCGCGTAGCAGCCGAGGTAACGAGGCTCTGATCTTTTCCCGGAGAACGCGTTGGGGTAGAGTGAGCCTCCTGACGTCGGCTGCTACCTGAGGGTCGGTTCATGGGTAGCCTCCATCTGCTTTTGCACACGCATTGGGACCTTGAACCCTTCGTTCCGAAGACGCCCCCAAAAATCGAGGACGAGGACGAGCACGATTCGCGTGTTTCCGCTTTCCGCTTTCCGCTTTCCGCTTTTCCCCCACGGTTCCTGGAGAGAACTTTTGAGCTGAGAAGCTCTGTCATGATGGGTAAGATGGGACCATGCATCGACGATTCTGGACCCGCCATCGCCCGGTTGCCATGCCCCTGCTCGCGACGTGGCTTTTCGCGCTTTCGATATGTTTCTCGATGGCAGACTGGGCAAGTTGGCGCGGGCCCCACGCGAACGGCAGCGTTAGCACCGGCGATTATCCCACGGCGTGGAGCATCGAGAGCGTGTCCTGGAAATTCACTTTGCCCGGGAAAGGAGGCTCCACGCCCATCATTTGTAACGATCGCATCTATCTCACGACACCGGACCAAGGGCAGGATGCCGTGCTGGCATTGAACCTTCATGGTAAACAAGTGTGGATCACCCGGCTTGGTGCCGAAAGCGCAGCAAAACATCGCACCCTCGGTTCGAGTTGCAATGCCTCTCCCGTCACGGATGGCAAAGGGATCTTTGTCTACTTCCGGAGTTCCCGTCTGGCCGCGCTCGAATTGGACGGCTCGATCCGATGGACCAACGATCTGGCCGCCCAGTTTGGAACGGAAAAGCTATTTTGGGACCAAGGCAGTTCGCCGGTGGTGACTGACGATCTGGTGATCATGGCTCGCCTGCATCAAGGAGATTCCTGGATCGCAGGTTTCGACAAGGCGACCGGAGCACTGCGTTGGCAACAGAAGCGGCAATACGAGGTGCCGACCGAGAATGACAATGCCTACACCACGCCATTGTTCTTCAAGCATAACGGACGGGCGGCATTTTTGATCTGGGGCGCCGATCATTTAACCGCACACTCCTCCCTGGACGGCTCGGTGCTTTGGACCTGTGGCAATTTCAATCCCAATGGCACCGGATACTGGCCCGCCATCTCGTCACCGGTCATCAGCGGGAATCTTGCCATCGTGCCGGCGGGCCGAGATGATCGACCAGGCCAGGCACAAATCCACGCGGTGAAACTTGATGGGAGCGGAGACGTGACCAGTACCCATCACGTATGGAAACGCGATGATGTGGGCGTCTTCGTGACTTCCCTGGCCGAATACCAGGGGCGCGTTTATCTCTTGCGACCCCGCGGGGAGATCGTTTGCCTCGATCCATTGACCGGACGGACGATTTGGACCGGGACCCTGCCGCGGGCAAGCGCCAGTTTTTATGCATCCCCGGTGATTGCCAACGGTGTGCTCTACGCCGCGCGGGAGGATGGCGTCGTTTTTGCCGCGCGCGTGCAGGACAAGTTCGAGCTCCTGAGCGAAAACCCGATGGGAGAACGAATCGTCGCGTCTCCTGCAGTTGACCGTGGCCGCCTGCTCTTGCGCGGAGATAAACATCTGTTGTGTATTGAGCGGAGATAGCCTTGAAGATGATCCAAGCGGTCATTTTTGATCTCGATAACTGTTTGAGTGCGGCGGATGAACCTGGGCAAGACTTGCTTGAGCCCGTGTTCCATGCCATCCGGCAGAGCAACCATGGACAGTTATCTGAGGAGGCACTGAAGGCAGTTTACTTCGATTGCTGGCGACATCCGTTGGACTGGGTGGCCCAGAAGCATCGCTTCTCGCCGGAAATGCTGACGGCCGCTTGGGAGGCCTACTCGAAGCTGGAAGTGCGCGTTCCCATGCATGGCTATGCGGACCTCGGCACGCTGGCTGAGTTGCCGGTCCGGCGGTTCCTGGTGACTTCCGGATTTCGCCGGATGCAAGAAAGCAAAATTCAAGCGCTTGGTTTCTCCTCACTGTTCACTGCCGTCTACATCGACGCGATCGATGAGCCGGGGCGGAAAGGAAAAGAAGCGCTGTTCAGAGAAATACTTGCGCAATATCACGTAAGTCCTGCAAACGTGCTGGTCGTGGGAGACAATCCAGATTCCGAGATTGCGGCCGGCAACCGCATCGGAATGGCCACGGTCCAAGTGCTGCGGCCCGGTGTTCCGCCCGGCACGAATGCCAGTTGCGTCATTGAGGGGTTGGCCGAATTGAAGAATCTGATCACTTGAGCCAAGCAACAAGGTGTTTCCGAGCGCAGGCATGGAGGGCTATGATGTCAGCATGAAAAGCGAATCGAAAACCGGAATGATGAAAGAGCAGACGACGAAGAAACTGCTTCGGATCCATCAGAGTTCGGGAATGCATTGGGTCGGCAACGGCTTCCCGGTCCGCTCCGTGTTTGATTACAACGGGCTTGGCCGCGAGTTGAGTCCGTTCCTGCTGCTCGACTACGCCGCGCCATATCAGTTCCCGGCCGGCCATGAGAAACGCGGCGTGGGCGGACATCCGCACAAGGGTTTTGAAACCGTCACGGTGGCCTATCAAGGCGAGCTGGAGCATCGCGATTCCAGCGGCGGCGGTGGCAAAATCGGCGCGGGCGACGTGCAATGGATGACGGCGGGCAACGGCATTGTCCACGAGGAATTTCACTCCCAGGACTTCACGCGCAAAGGCGGCACGCTGCAAATGGTGCAGCTTTGGGTGAACCTGCGCGCGAAAGACAAGAGCGCAAAAGCAGGCTACCAGACCTTGTTGAAGGCGCAGATTCCCAACGTGCCGCTGCTCCAAGACGCCGGCACGGTGCGCGTCATCGCCGGCGAGTTCGGCGGCAGCAAAGGCCCGGCGAAAACTTTCACGCCCATCAATCTGTGGGACGTGAATCTGGCCGCGGGCAAATCAGCGCAGTTACCGCTGCCCACCGGCCACACCAGCACGTTTCTCGTGTTGAGCGGCGACGTGTTGGTGAACGGCGAACGCGAAGCCGGTGAAGGCGACCTGGCCATCTTCGCCCGCGCCGGCGAAAGTATCACGGTGAAGGGCAATACGGATGCCAAGTTGCTGGTCATGGACGGCGAACCCATCGCCGAGCCGGTGGTTGGTCACGGCCCATTCGTGATGAATAGCCGCGCTGAAATTCAGCAGGCGTTCGAGGACTATCAACTCGGCAAGATGGGCGAGCTCGCTTCGTGAGTTGGACAGACCTTCCTATGGCTTCACGACTTCGATCACGACTTCGATTTTCGTTGGCGTCAGTTCCAGCTTGCGGTGCTTCAGGCCGCTTTGAGCCAGGCTTCGGCGACCGGTTCCTCCGCGCGGTCGAAATAGCGGATTTCGGCACGGGTGAAGGGTGAACAGAACTTGCTCATCCAGCTTTGCCACTGTTTCTCACCAACCATGGCCACCCGCTCGATGTCGGAGAAATGCTTGAAGTCGACCTTCGCTTCCTCCCAGAGGGCCTCTGGCTTCCAGCCGTGAAAGTCGTGCATTTCGAAAAGGACGCGCACCTTACCATGGTGCTCGATCAAACGATCGAATTCCGGTGCGAAACGCTGGTAATCATTCTTGTCTAACTTGCCGCTGGCATGGATGACCAGCAGTTTGCCGCCGTCTTGTTGTTCAATTTGAATCATAACATATCTCCATTTGCTGAAGGTTTGGTCGTTTTCCCTCGCCTCGTGCTCGGGTGGGTCGTGACTGGACTTTGAGTTTTCATCCGCGTAGCTTTCTCTGTTGCAACCTGCGTCTCTGGTCCTGTTCCAACTCATGCGGAGCGCCGAGTTGCCAGGAACATCTTGAGCCAACGACGTGCCAGCCGCGTGTGGCGTGTGCCCGCGCCCGGAACTCACGCTGAAACAACGGGTGGCTTCAGACAGACCGGGGCGTTTGTGGTCAGCCCGCATACAGAACTGGTCAGCGGATGACCAATACCGGTGAACCTGGCTGGGTGAACCTGGCTGGTGGCTGGGTGAACCTGGCTGGTGTCGCCTAAGCAAGCGGTTCTGACGAGAGCACTTGCACGAAATTCGAGGCAAGATTTGAGCGTTGCGAGCGATTTTTGGCTGTGGTTTTTGGCCGTAAGGGCTCAGGCGACTTGACCCAAAAACTCTGCACTTGGGCGGTCCCAAGGGATTGCGACATCATCGCCAACGTAGTTTTACTCCTCTAGCGAACAGTACCTTCTGACAATTTCGTTTTTCTGCGCCCTAACCGAAGGTAGGAGGTCTTGAATATGGGAGTAAAGGCAGATCCTCAATCAGCGGGCGCATTGCGCGAAAGTTTGAAGTTCTTGGCATTGCTGGCCGTTTTTGGCTTATGCCACGCATCGGTCCGCGCGGCGGGGCCGCCTGCCGGCATTGCCCCGGTGGACCTTCCCGGTGGATTCGCCATCGATGGCAATCTGGGCGCCAACACTCCGGATGCCAACACGGGTGATTGGCTTCTCTTGAATGGGGTTCCTGGCGCCGGCGGCGCGGTTCTCGATTCAGCGGGCACGCCGTTGAACCCATTGGCAACGTTTCATTTCATCGACGCTTACAATGGGAAAGACATGGTATTCGCCGGAGGCCAGAAATGGTTCGACAACCCGACGAACTGGACCTGGACGATCAACAAGGCTTCGGCCAAGACGGACATCAATAACGTCCTGCTGCATGTGACGCGGGATGCTGACGGCCACACTTGGGTCGTGATCGCTGCGGACCGTTTAAGCACCAGCGGTGATTCCTATATTGATTTTGAGTTCCTGCAAAACACTCTGACCCGAAACGACAACGGTACCTTTAGTTCCACAGGCCCGCACGGCGGACGCACCGCCGGCGACCTGGTTTTGAGTCTGGCCTTCACAGGCGGCGGGAGTATCCCGGATTTCCTGGCCTATCGGTGGCAGGCAGCTGGACCCGGGGCCTATACCTACGCCGATGTCACCGGTTCGCTGCCGGCCGGAAGAGTCTTTGTTGCTCTGAACACCAATACGATCAGCGTGCCTTACGGTGCGTTTGGTCAAACCACTTATGCTCCGAATGCTTTCGCCGAAGCCGCGCTCGATTTAACGGGGCTCCTTGGAAAATTCGATGAATGCTTGTCCATTGGATTCAAGACGATCATGGTCAAGACCAAATCTTCCCCGTCTGACACGGCCACGATCGGAGACCTGATCGATCCCATTCAGTACCCCTTCCGCATTGGCCCGAGCGTCGACGCCGGGCCTGACCAGACCCGCTGCTCGGAAGGTGCATTCACGACCTTTCCGTTGACCGGCGTCGCGACACCGGGAACGAAGCCGATTTCCTCCACGACCTGGAGTGTGGTGGCGGGCACGGCGACGATTGATTCGCCCAATTCCTTGATCACCGCGGCTCACGTCTCATCCGCCACGGCCACGTTGCGTTTGACGGCGATGCAAACCAACGGCTGTAACGAGGTTGATGATACCATCCTGACGGTGTCCCCGCTGCCCGTTTGTTCCATCACCGGCCCCTCCTCCACTTGTCCCGGAACGAGCACTCAATTCCGCGCCCCACCGGGGATGTCAGCGTACTCCTGGTCCATGGCGGGGAATGCTGTGATCACAGGCTCGACCACTCAAGCAACGGTCACGGTCACATCGGGGAGCCTCTGCGGGCAGGAATTCACGTTGACGCTCACTGTGACGAGCAACAAGTGTGTAAACACGTGCGCCAGCAACGTCATGGTCAATGACACGACGCCGCCAACGCTGGTCTGCCCGGCGGACAGAGTTCTAGAATGCCCGGCCGATACTCGCACCAACGTCACCGGCGTGGCCACGGCTCAGGATAGCTGCGGAGTCGCGAACCTGTTCTACACTGACGCCGTCAGCAACCAGTGCGCGGGCACGAAGGTCATTCTGCGCACCTGGACCGCCCTCGATTGGTGTGGCAACGCCAGTGCCTGCGTGCAGACCATTACCGTCCGGGACACGCTCAAGCCCGTGATTCAATGTCCGGCCAACCGAACGCTTGAATGCGGGGCTGACACCAGCACCAATGCGACGGGAGTCGCGACGGCCCAGGATGGATGCAGCCGGGTAACCATGTTTTACGCAGACGG
>DATLUX010000369.1:0-8127 GCA_035577805.1 Verrucomicrobiia bacterium | reverse complement strand
GCTTGTGCCCAACGTCTGATGCGCCGGATTTGTTCGCATTGCAAGGAACCAGTGACCTATCCGGAGAGCATGTTCCGGGATTTGAACATCCATCCTGATTTTTTCACTGGCGCTACGCTTCATCGCGGCCGGGGCTGCGATCGCTGCAACAACACCGGTTACACCGGACGCCTTGCCGTCGTCGAAGCCATGACCATCACCGATGACATCCGCAAAGCCATCATTGCCCGGGCCAGTTCGATGGAGATCGGCAAGATCGCCATGAACCAAGGCATGAAAACGCTGCGGCATGTTGCCTTGGATAAAGTGCGCGAGGGCATCACCACGCTCGAGCAAACCCTGATCATCACGGCCGGCACCTGAACCTCCTCTCGCCGCCGCCGGTTCACGATTGCCGACCAGGGAGATCGTCGAAGCCGCAGAAACTTGGTCGACTTCATCCTCAATGAGGATCAAGAATTTGTGTGCAACACCTGATCCGAAATTCCCTTGCCCCCAATTCCCTTGCCCCTTGGGCTCCGAGTGGTGGTGCAGAGCTAAGTCCGGCCGCGCTGGCAGAAGGCGTCGGACGGGGAAACAGGAGGCAACAGGGAGAGTCCTTCCAGGCTATTTTGCCGACGGCGACTTGCGGATGTCGAAGCGGTCGAGGTTTCCCGATTTTCCTTTGGAGTTCTCTGCCTTCGTTGCCTAAGCTGCGGTCTTGAACCGCACCATGAAGCGCGCTGTGTTCCTGGACCGCGACGGGACCATCAACGTCGACAAGAATTATTTGAGCGATCCGAGCCAGCTGGAGTTGATTCCGGGAGCGCCGCTGGCGCTGCGTCGCCTGGCCGACGCCGGGTACCTCCTGATCATTGTCACCAACCAGTCCGGCATTGGCCGGGGCTATTACACACTGCAGGATATGGATCGCGTCCATCACCGGCTGAGCGCGGAACTGGCCGGCGCCGGCGTGAACCTGGCTGCCATCTACTTTGCGCCGGAGGCTCCGGAACAGCCCAGCCGAGGCCGCAAGCCCAGCCCACAATTCCTGTTGGACGCCCGCGATGAATTTGGCCTCGAGCTGGGCCAAAGTTATATGGTGGGGGATAAACTCATCGACCTTCAATGCGGCTGGAACGCCGGCGTGCGGCGCAGCATTCTGGTGCGCACCGGCTACGGCGCGGAAGTGGAGCGAGCATATCCGGAGTTGATCCGCCCTGCGCTTGTGGTGGATGACCTCGCCGCAGCGGTGGAGCACATACTGATGGATGGCAATCCCTGGGAATTGCGACCGTGCCCATGAACATTCTAGGCCTGATCCCCGCTCGATATGGGTCGACCCGATTCCCGGGCAAACCGCTCCACTTGATTGCCGGCAAGCCCCTCCTGCAACACGTGGTGGAACGATGTCGCCGGGCCAATTTGTTGCAGGAAATCATCGTGGCTACCGATGATCCGCGGATCGAACAGGCGGCGCGCGGATTCTGCCAGGTGGAGATGACCGCAGCCGATCATCCGAGCGGAACAGACCGCATCGCGGAGGTGGCGGCGCGCCACCATTGTGACGCGGCCGTGAATATTCAGGGGGACGAACCACTGATCGATCCGGCCGTGATCGATGCGGTGGCGGGTGCGTTGACCAACGCCCCGATGTCCACGGCCGCAACGGCGCTGCGCGCGGGGACGGAATACGACAACCCCAATGTGGTAAAAGTCGTTGTCAACCTGGCGGGACGGGCCCTATACTTTTCACGTCGCACGATTCCATTCGTGCGGGACGCCGCCAGTCGCCCGGTCGCAGAGCAGTTGGCGGCGTTTCCTTTTTTGAAACACCTGGGCATCTACGGATATCGGAAGGAGACATTGTTGCGACTGGTCAGGTTTCCGGTGAGCGCTTTGGAAGCGGCCGAGAAACTGGAACAATTGCGCGCGCTCGAAAACGGGATCGAGCTGGCGGTGGTTCGAGTGGACTACGATAGTGTCGGGGTGGACGTTCCTGCGGATGTGGGCCGCGTGGAAGCCCTGTTAAAGTCTTGTTGAAGCCATGAAATACATTTTTGTGACCGGGGGCGTGGTGAGCTCATTGGGCAAGGGTCTGACGGCTGCGGCCTTGGGCACGTTGCTGGAGAATCGCGGGCTCAAGGTCACCCTGCAGAAGTTCGACCCGTACCTCAACGTGGATCCGGGCACGATGAGCCCTTATCAGCATGGGGAGGTGTACGTGCTGGATGACGGGGCGGAGACGGATCTGGACCTCGGGCATTACGAACGGTTTACCAACACCAAGCTGAGCCGCATGAACAACCTGACCAGCGGCCAGGTTTATCAGCAGGTCCTCATCAACGAGCGCGAGGGCAAATACCTGGGCAAAACCGTGCAGGTCATCCCTCATGTCACGGGCGAAATCCAAAACCGCATCCATGCCATCGCCGACATGAGCAAAAGCGACGTGCTCATCACCGAGATCGGCGGCACCACCGGGGACATCGAAGGGCTGCCCTTTCTGGAGGCCATCCGCGAGTTTGCTCTCGAAGCCGGCGTGGGCAACGTCCTCTTCATCCACGTCACGTACGTTCCCTTCATCAAAGCCGCCGGTGAACTCAAGACTAAACCCACGCAACAGTCCGTGGCCAAACTTCGAGAAATCGGCATCACTCCGCACCTGTTGGTGTGCCGCTGCGAATATCCGCTGGACAAGGATCTGCGCCAAAAGATCTCCATGTTCTGCAACGTCCCGTACCAAGCGGTGATCGAGGAGAAAGACGTGGAGCATTCGATCTATGAAGTGCCGCTCATGTTGCAACGGGAACGCATGGATGATCTCGTTTGCAAACTGCTTCATCTGGACGTGCCGCCCGCCGACATGTCGCATTGGCAGGATGTCATCCGCAAACTCATCGCCCCGCAACATCGCGTCCGCATCGGCGTCGTGGGCAAATACATCGAACTGCAGGACGCCTACAAATCGGTCTATGAAGCCATCATCCACGCGGGCGTGGCCAACGATTGCGGCGTCGAGATCGAAAAGATCGAGTCCGAAGAAATCGAACGGTTCGGCCCGGAAAAGGTCCTGAAGGGGCTCGCTGGAGTGCTGGTGCCCGGAGGGTTCGGCGAACGCGGCGTGGAAGGCAAGATCCAGGCGGCGCGTTACTGCCGCGAATCCAAACTGCCGTACCTGGGCCTTTGCCTGGGCATGCAGATCGCCTGCATCGAATTCGCCCGGCACGTGCTCAAGCTGGAAGAGGCCCACTCAACCGAGTTTGACCTGGACACTCCTCACCCGGTCATCGCGCTGCTCGATGCGCAACGCCAGATTTCCAAGAAGGGCGGCACGATGCGATTGGGGGCGCAACCCTGCCAACTCCTCCTGGGTAGCAAGGCCGCACGTCTCTATGGCGCCTTTGTTGTCAATGAACGCCATCGTCATCGTTACGAATTCAACAACGTTTACCGCGAACAATTCGAAAAGGCCGGCTTCGTCTTCAGCGGCACTTCTCCGGACGGAAAACTCGTCGAAGTGATCGAGATCAAAGATCATCCCTTCTTCATGGCCAGCCAGTTTCATCCCGAGTTCCAAAGCAAACCCAACCGGCCCCACCCGCTCTTCAAGGGTTTTATTGCCGCCTGCCACAGCTACATGTACATTCACCAGCGGGCGCTCTGAGGGGTTCAGGGTTCAGGGTTCGAGGTTCGCGGAGACAAGCCGTGGATCGCAGGAGACAGCAGGCAACACAGGAAAACGCGCATTTATGGCCGAACCGTATCGTCCACAAAGCTCTTGAAGCTCGAATCCGCTTTGTCGCGGCTAGCCGGATCGAAGCGGCTCAAGAACTCCAATCAACGGCTTACAACGAATCCGCGAAGACCGGCTAGAATCCCGAACCCTGAACCGGTAACCCCGAACCCTGAACCGGTAACCCTGAACCCTGAACCCTGAACCCTGAACCGGGAACCGGTAACCCTGAACCGGGAACCTGAACCGGGAACCTGATCTATTTCTTGGGTGTGCCCAGGCGATAGAAGCGGTTGGTGCCCGGAGCGGGGTCTGTGACAATGGCGGTCCAATTCACGTTCTTGGCGACCACATCAGAAAGACGCGTCCAGACGCCGGTGGGGTTGTCCTTGTATTCCACGGTATAGGTGTGATTCGACAAGGCCGTGAATTGAATACTGGCCGGGCCGTTGGCGGTGATCTGATCCACCTTGAGGTAACTCGCTGGGTTTGTCGGATCCGTTCCGGCGATGTACTCCGCGTAATTGCTCATCCCGTCGCCATCCGTGTCCACGTCGCGATCGGCATTGCTGTTCGGATCCAAGTCGTAGATGTCCGGGATGCCATCTTGATCCGTGTCGGCCAGGGCAATGACGAAGAATTGGGCGAGGGCGCCGACCGTATTGGCGTCGTTGTAAACCAACAGGCGCCAGGAATTGGTTTGGGTGGGCAGCTTGTTGATGACCGGCGCGGAGATGAAGAAGTTGGTCGTCGCCGTGGTGGTGATATTGGAGCGAACGGTGGAGATTTCGCGCCATTCGTAACGGAACGGAGGCGGATTGCCGCGGACCACCACGCTGGCGGTGAACGTGGTGTTGGACGCGACCATTTGATTGACGGGCGCGACCAGGTAGACCGGCGGCACCAAGACGGTCAAACGAACCTGCGGCGTGATCGTGGAGATGACACTGTCCGTCACGATCACATCGAAGAGTCCTTCGTTGCTGATATCGACGTTGGAAACAACCAAGGACGGGCCGGTGGCGCCCGGAATGTTCTGGCCATTATAACGCCACTGGAAGTGGATGATCCCGCTGCCGGTGGCCGCGACGGTGAAGGTGGCGTTATTCGTGGTGAACCCATAGTCGGCGACATTGGTCGACCCGCGCAGCACGACCGGCGCAGGGAACTGCGTGATCTTGGGCGCAACCAACACGGTCAGGATGGCGGGGGCGCTCACGACCGAGCCGTACGCATTGAGCGCAACCATCTGGTACGAACCGGCCTGAGACGGCTTGATGTTTTGCAACACAAGCGTGCTGTCCGTCGCTCCCGGCAAGACGGCGCCATTGAAGAGCCACTGATAACGAAGCGGCCCCGGACCGCTGGCGCTGCTGGTGAACGTGGCTGAAGCCACGCCCGAATCCGAAGCCACCGCGTTCGAGGGCTGACTAGTAATGGTCGGCACATTGCCCCCGGGAACAAAGTCGGAGCCGGGCGAAGGACCAGCGGCGGTCCAGTTGGTCGGATCATTGCCATAGGCGAAAAGATTTTTGCGTTGCAGCGCCTGTCCCATCCCGTCCGGGTCGGTGGGCCAGGGGGCGCTATCGCGGTAATGCACCCGATCGACCAACACCAGCGGAATCGTGCCATTGGTTTGGGGCACCTCAGGCAGATAGAGACTGATCGTGTCCCCGCTGTTGTCGAGGTTGCCTTTGTAGGGCCCGACCAAGGGGACGCTGCTGTTGATGTTGTACTTGCTGCGGAATGAAGCAACCAGATCCACGTCGACGTTTGGATTGAAACTGACCACGACGATAGAGCCGTTGCCGGGAATGGAAGTCTCGGGCGGGAAGGTGAACTCCACGGCTTGGTCGAGCTTCCAACGGCTGGCCGGACGCGCCGGATCATACAGGTTTACCGTGTTCGGCGTGATGTTGCGCAGCTCGATATACTCGTGCTCGGTGTTATTCCAGTAGTCACCGTTAGCGGCCACTTCCTGCGGGCGATACATGATTTCACTGATGACAACAGGCCCGACCGCGGGAGGACCGTTGGGCGCGCCCAGGGACGGGGTGGCCAGGGTCACAAAGTGGTCTTCGCCGATGCTGTTGACATAGCGGCCGAACGTTTTGCCCTCGCTTTGTGCGCCGAACTCATACCCGTGATAATACCCAGTCAGGTTCCCCGCCTGGTCGGCTGAGAACACGTAGACTTCCTCGCCCACTGCACTCAAAGCAAACGGGATGTTGCCGGGTGTCGCCACATTGAAATCAGATTCGTTGAACGTGATCTGGGAATTCGCCGGAATAGTGCGCCCGGTCGGGATTCGGAATTTCTTGGGCTTGTTGAAATCGTCGGTCAGATACCAACCTCCGATGTTGGCCGGCGTGCTGCCGAGGTTGGCCAGCTCGATGGTGTCAGTGGCCGTCGCGGGATCGGTGCGGGTCAGGGCCTCGTTGATGACGACCTGCGGGAAGGTGGGCTGGACACCATTATCCACGCCGGGGGAACCATTGATGGTCCCGCTGGGACGCCAGTTGGCGGCGGTGCCGTAATTGGCGGGGCTGGCGTGCTCGTCGACGACCACCAGTGAGAAGCCGAGGCCATCGGTGATCGGATACCATTTGTCGTCATAGACGAAATCCTGAATTGGTTCGCGGTAACGGCCCCAAACGGTGAGGCGATTGCCATCATTGGCCAGGTTACCCGAATACTGGCCGGCGATGGTGGCGCTGTTGCCGTAGCGCGAGGTGAACGCGTTCTGGTTCTTGACCACGAGCACGCGGCTGTTGGGAGCCAATTGCAGGCTGGGGAAGGTGAAATCGATGCCGCCGCTGACGGAATAGCCCGCCAAATCCAACGTGGTCTGCCCCACATTCTTGAACTCGAGATATTCGAAGTCTTCGTCGATGTAGGCGCTGGGCGGCGTCGGCGCTTGCGGATGATACATGATCTCGGTGATCGCCAGCTGCGGCGTGGAAACAACGTAGGTGGCGACGGATGGTGGACTCCATGGGCTCCACAGTCCGGTGGGCGACACGTAAGCACGGGCAAAGACGCGCGCGTTCGAATTGAGCACAATCGGGCCGCTCGCGACCAAAGCGCCAGGGGCAACTCCCCCTCCCGCAGCGCGCGGGTCAGTCCCGTCCAGGGTGTAATAAACAACGCCCTGGCCCGACATTACCAAGGAGGCGCCCGGTTGGATGGGCCCGGCCGGCAGGGTCATGAACGGCGCGTGAACGAACTGGCCATCGATCCACAGGTAACGGCCGTAGGTCCATTTCTTCATCTCAGAAATGATGCCGGCATAGGTCTTGGGAGTGACATAGTCCACGTCCCAGCCGCCAGCTTTGCCGTTGGGATTTGGCCAGTGATACACGCCCAACAACAGGTTTGTGTATTTGATATAGTTGCGCCCCGCGGATTCAGTGAGGAGCGAGGCGACCTCATCGATGCGGTTGGTTAGACGCTCGCCGCTGAATACGTTCGTTCGGAGAGTGCCCCAGCGGTCGGCGACCTTTTGACGGAAATCGGGATCGCCGCTAGCGCTGGTGGCGGAGGCGGTGCCGGTGATCATGCGCCGGGCCCAGATATGGTCGGAGTCCGCAAGCAGCGCCCAATACCACCCGTTGGTTTTCCCGCCTTCGAGGTAATCGGCATTGCCGAAGGACAGGTTCCAGTCCCAGATCGGTTCAGGCTTAATCTTACCGTTGCGATCCTTATTGAAGTAACTGCTCAGCCGGTAACCGTCGATTTGCTTGGGCATCTCCACAATCCAAAACTGATCCGCAAATGAGTCCAGATCTGCGTAGTAGGAGTAGTGATTGGTGCCGGTGCGCGCGAGCCAATTGGTGGCATAAAGACTCTGCTCAAAGCGGGCCAGATAATTCGTGAGCCAGACCATCTGCGGATGCTTGAGGTTGTTATTGACCTCGCGCGGCTTGGGTTCGTGCAGCTTCAAGCCTTGCCCGCTGAACGACCCGGGTACGCCGGCCGTGTTGAAGTTCAAGTCGCCGGTGCTGTCCTTATCTTTCTTAAACATGTATCCGCCGGAAATGGCCGGCTCGTTGGTGACCGAAGGAGTCAGTTCGGCAATGTTCACGCGGTCCTTGCCCCTTTCGATCTTTTCCACGATTAACATGACGCCGTAATAGTCCGCGGGATAAGTCACGCGCCCGCCGGTTTCGTCTTTGAACACTTCCACCAACTGGCGGCGCTCCGAGTAGTGCCCCATCTGTTCGAACAGTTCGAAGGCCAGGAAATCGTTCATCATGCATTTGTCGGTCCAGGGGTTGCGCAACTTCCAGTCGGCTTCCGCGGGCATACCGAGGACTGACACAGCCAGGTCGTTATAAACGTCGTCGTTGATCTCAACGTTATAGGGGCGCTTGGGCCAGCCAGCCGACGTCTGGCCAAACCCTTCAAACTGC
>DATLUX010000368.1:0-19198 GCA_035577805.1 Verrucomicrobiia bacterium | reverse complement strand
CGAAGGGTTGCGCCGAAAATGGCCTGGGGCTTCGTTGCTCCTCGGTCACAGATCGCTGCGGATATGCTCCCTCGTCGCGCCTCGCCCCAGCCCATTTTGGGCGCAACAAAACACCAGCTATTTGTGAGACACATCACTAGCTTGAAGCGGCCTAAAGGCCACGATCCGCGGGGCAGTAACCAAATGCGCGCTATTCCACACGCGTTGGCGCCTCTTGGATTGTCGTTCCCGGGTGGAACTGATACACCTAACCCGCAACGATGCATGGTCATGCACGACTCCTCGCTTACGCTCGGCCGCAAGGCCGTTCGTTCGCGCTCATCGTGGTGTTATCAATCCTTGGCTCAGTGCTGGTGACGCTTCAGCCCTGGCCGGTCAAGCTCATCGTCGATTCCATCCTGCAAGGTCAACCGCTGCCTGCGCCGATCCGTGGTCTGTTGGACCGTTGGCAAGTTGCTCCCTCGGGCGCCGCCTTGGCGGGTTGGCTCGCGCTGATCGGATTGATCATCGCCGGGCTGCACGTGGGCACAGAATCCTGGCTGGCCTGGCAATGGACCCGGGCCGGTCGGCGGATGGTGTTCGATTTGTCGGAGGATCTCTTTGCGCGGCTGCAACGGCGGTCGCTGCTCTACCACAGCCGCAACCCGGTCGGCGACACCATGAGTCGGGTCGCGAAGGACAGTTGGTGCGTTTATTTGTTCCTGGACACCTTATTTGTTTCGCCCTTGCACATGGTCATTGCGGTGGTGGGCATGAGCTGGCTGATGGCGCGTCTGGATGCCGGGCTGGCGCTGGTCGCCCTGGCTTTGGCGCCGTTGATGGTGCTCGCTTCGTTTCTGATTGGAAAACCTCTGCGCATCGCCGCGCAGCTCAAGCGCGAAGTGGAAGGGCGCCTCACGGCGCATCTCCAGCAAACGCTGGCCGGGATCCCCGTGGTGCAAGCGTTCGCGCAGGAGGAACGGGAGCAAAGCCGATTTGAACAATTTGCCGACGCGGCCATTCGCGCTCAACAAAAGAGCACGCTGCTGGGCAGCTTGAATAGCCTCGGGTCCGGGTTGGTCACGGCGCTGGGCACCGGGGTGATTCTTTGGTTGGGCGCGCAACGCGTGCTCCAAGGCAGCCTGACGTTGGGCAGCTTGCTGGTTTTCCTGGCGTATTTGATGTCTTTGCAGGCGCAGATGAAAACACTGGCCAGCACCTGGACTACATTACAGGGCCTGAGCGCAAGCCTGGACCGGGTCATGGACACTCTCAACAGCCAACCCGAAATGCCAGAGAAGCCCGGGGCTCCTGCCTTGCCCCGCAGCCAAGGGCGAGTCCAGTTTGACCATGTGACTTTCGGCTACGATCCCGCACGGCCGCTTCTGCGCGACATCACCTTGCAGGTCGCCCCCGGCGAGACCATCGCCATCGTGGGCGCCACTGGCGTCGGCAAGAGCACGTTGATTAATCTGATCCCGCGCTTTTTCGATCCATGGGAAGGACGAATCCTGATGGACGGGCGCGATCTGCGGGAGGTCTCATTGGACAGTGTGCGTCGCCAGGTTGCCATGGTCCTGCAGGAACCGTTCCTCGGACCAGAAACGGTGGCCGACAACATCGCGGTGGGCCGCCGCGACGCAACGCGCGTTGAGATTGAAGCCGCCGCGCGGGCGGCCGGCGCGCACGGGTTCATCAGTGGTCTGCCCGATGGGTACGACACGATCCTCGGGGAAAGGGGCTCCACGCTCTCGGGCGGCGAACGACAGCGCCTGGCCATCGCGCGCGCGCTGTTGAAGGATGCACCGATTCTAATCCTGGACGAACCAACCAGCGCACTGGATGCCGCTACGGAGCAGGACATCCTCGGGACGCTGGCGAGGGTGCAACCGCCACGCACCACTTTTATTGTCGCCCACCGTCTTTCCACGGTTCGCCGGGCTGATCGCATCCTGGTGCTGCAGGAGGGCCAGATTGCCGAATGCGGAAGCCACGACGCCTTATTGGCCGCGCGCGGCCCCTACGCGCGCTTGTATGAGCGCCAGTTCGGGATGCCAGCGACGGTGGCTGGCCACGAACATACCTCCAACCAGAACCCGACGTGACTCCAGCTCTTAGCGCTTCGCAACTGTGCCGTTGGGTGGTGGTCCGGGCGGGCCGGCGCACCGTGCCGTTGGCCGGCGTGCTGGTCAGCTTGCTCTTGAAGATTGGGTTGGACGTGCTGAAGCCCTGGCCCACGCTCATCCTGGTCGATTACGCGCTGGCTCGGAAGCCGCTGCCGCCTTCTCTACGAGCGTTGGCCGCCTGGCTGCCCGGGTCCGAAACTACCAGCGGGCTGATCGGCTGGACGATTGGTGCGACCATCGTGCTGTTCCTGTTGAGTTGGGCGGCCGGCCTGGTCGCCGCCTATGCCAATATTACCCTCGGCCAGCGGATGACCTACGACCTGGCCGGCGATCTGTTCGCCAAACTTCAGCAACTCTCCCTTCATTATCATCAACGCCATTCGATCGGAGACGCCATCCGCCGCGTGACCAGCGATTGCACGTGCGTGGCCACGCTCTTCCGCGATGTGTTGATGCCGGTGATCTCTTCGGTGGGCACGGTGGCGGTGATGTTTGTGATCATGTGGAGGATCTCGCCTTGGCTGACGGTGCTGGCGCTGGCGGTGGTTCCCTGCATGATGGGCATCTTTCGTCTCTACGCCCGGCCGATGCTGGAGCGCAGCTGGGCACAGCAGGAAGTCGAGGGCATGATCTACGCGGTCATCGAGCGCACCTTTTCCTCGCTGCCCGTGGTGCAGGCGTTTTCGCTCGAGAACGCCCAGGATCGTCTCTTGCGCGAGGCCAACGGCGCTGACCTCGCCGCCACGCTGGCCCTGACGCGCGTGCAGTTGCAATTCCGTCTGCTGATGGGTTTGGCCACGGCCCTGGGCACCGCCGCTTTGGTCTGGGTGGGCGCGCGCCAAGGCCTGTCGGGAGATGTGTCGGTCGGCGCCATCCTTTTGTTCCTGTCCTACCTTGGATCCTTATACGCGCCGGTGGAAGCGGTCATGTACACCTCGGTCACGATGCAAGGAGCTGCCGGCAGCGCCCGCCGGGTTTGGGAAGTGTTGCACACAACGGAACCAGTCGCCGATCGGCCAGGAGCCATTGCCCTGGCTAAGCCGCGCGGACACATCCGGTTTGAGAATGTGACCTTTTGTTACCGCCCGGAACAACCGGTGTTGCATGACATCATGCTGGAGGTGACTCCCGGTGAGACCATCGCGCTGATCGGAGCCACCGGCGCCGGCAAGAGCACCTTAGTAAGCCTAATCCCGCGCTTTGCGGATCCGACCCGCGGCAAAGTCCTCCTGGATGAGACCGATCTCTGTGGCGTGCAGCTAAAGTCGCTCCGGCGTCACATCGCGATTGTGTTGCAGGAACCGTTTTTGTTTCCGCTGACCATCGCGGAGAACATCGCGTACGGATTCCCCCAGGCCGGCCTGGCCGAAATTGAATCAGCCGCGCGCGCCGCCAATGCGCACGAATTCATCCGGCGCCTGCCGGGCGGTTACCACGCCACCGTGGGCGAACGAGGCGCCACGTTGTCGGTAGGAGAACGCCAACGCCTTTCCATCGCGCGCGCGCTGCTCAAACAGGCTCCCGTCTTGATTCTGGACGAGCCGACCAGCGCCCTGGACGCCGAAACCGAAGCCAGCCTGGTGGAGGCGGTGGACCGCCTTTGCCGCGATCGCACCACCTTCATCATCGCGCATCGACTCTCGACTATCCGGCGAGCCAACCGGATCCTCGTCTTGGACCAGGGCCGCATCGTGGAGACCGGCACCCATTCCACCCTGCTGGCCGCCGCAGGTCACTACGCGCGCTTGCACGCGATCCAGTTCGGCTCCACCAACGCCAACCCAGCGTCCTCATGAAAGACTCCCCCCAACCGCCCCCCGCGCCTTCCTCTCCCGGCGCTGCTTCGTCTTCGCCGTGGGCGCACGGCCCCTTGCCTCCCAATGTGGTGGTCGGACTCAATACGGTCATTACCGCCGAGTATGCCTTCAAACGCTTTCGCGCGCGCCATCCTGGCGCGCTGGTCATCGGAGCGCACTGTATGCTGGATGGAGTTCACTTCGCCGTCAGCGAACAAGGCTGCCTGCACATTGCTGATTATTGTTACCTGACCAATGCGGTCTTGCTTTGTGAACTGGAAATTCGCATCGGACGTTATGTGATGATCGGATGGAATGCCACCCTGGCCGACAGCGATTTTCATCCCATTGCGCCGGCGGAACGGATTGCGGATGCCATCGCCTGTTCGCCGCTGAGCCAGGGACGTCCCCGGCCTCGCATCGAACGGCGGCCGGTGGTGGTGGAAGACGATGTCTGGATCGGCCCCAACGCCACCATTCTAAAAGGCGTGACGATCGGCGCCGGCGCCTTCATCGAGGCGGGTTCTCTGGTGACACGGGATGTCCCGGCCGGTGCTCGGGTGTTGGGCAACCCCGCGCAAATCGTATGAGGGAACCATTCCAGTGCGGGGTGCGCAATGCGCAGTGCGGAGTCGGTCAGGCGGCACCGACGGTGCGGCAGGGGGGCGGGTTCATGGTCCCAATGCGCGTACAAAAGTTGGAGGCCCGGCCTCTCCATGAACCGACCCTCACCCGGCCTGCGGCCACCCTCTCCCACTCGCCTCGGCGAAGCCTCCGGCGTAGCCAGGGTCGGATCGGAGAGGGGCTGGGGGTGAGGGTTCTTTTCCGTGTAGGTTCATGGCCCCAATTCGCGTGCACAAGCAGATGCAGGCTCTCCATGAACCGACCCTCAGGTAGCAGCCGGCGTCAGGAGGCCTGTCCCGAGCTTGTCGAAGGGGCTCACTCTACTCCAACGCGTGCTCCGGAAAAAAGATCAGAGCCCATTCGACAGGCTCAGGGTGTACCTCGTTACGTCGGCTGCTACGTGAGATTTGGGTTCGGTTCATGGGTCCAATGCGCGTCCGAACGTTCGGAGGTCCAATCTCTCCATGAACCTGACCTTCGGGAACTCGAAGCTCTCGGCGTTCTCACCCCTCACCCTGGCCCTCTCCCCGTTGAGGGGAGAGGGAGTGGGTTCATGGTCCCAATTCACGTGCATAAGCAACGGAAGCTTTCCATGAACCGCATTGAAGAAACGTTCAACCTTCAACCTTCCACCTTCAACCTCCAAACCCTGAACCATGAACGCTGATCGCACCTTGCCTGATGACTGGCATCCGGGCCGGGTGCCGGACAACGTGGTCTTGGATCCGGAAGCCTATGTTGAGACCAGCTACAGCTTTCATCTATTTCGCAGCCAGGTGCAAAATGCGGTTGAGATCGGGCGCGGGGCGTCGATTTACCTGGGAGTCATGTTTGACCTGGGGCCGGAAGCCCGGGTGACCATCGGCCGATTCACTTTGATGAACGGAACCCGGATCATCTGCGACGCGGGGATTGAGATCGGCGATTACTGTTTGATCTCTTGGAATACGGTGTTGATGGACAATCATCGGGCGCCGACCGCAGCCGGGACCCGGCGCCGGTGGCTCGAGGCAGCCGCTCGGCATCCCCAACGGCGGCTCGACCAGGTCGGCCAACCTCGGCCGATCCGCATCGGCCACGGCGTTTGGATCGGATTCGACTCCTGCGTGTTGCCCGGAGTAAACATCGGTGACGGATCGATTGTGGGGGCCCGGTCGGTGGTAACCGATGATGTGCCCGCCTACACCGTGGTTGCCGGCAATCCAGCCCGCCTGATTCGCCAACTCGATGAACAAAGGTAAGATCATTGTCTTTGGCATTTTGTTTTTCTACCCCCTGGGCGGGGTGACCTATCAGTTTTTACATTATCTGCTCGCGCTGCGCCGCTTGGGCTACGACCCCTACTACGTGGAGGATTCGGCCCGGTGGGTTTATGACCCCAAGCTCAATGACATGTCCCCGGACGTCACCGGCAATCTGGAGATGGTCCTGCCGGCATTACGTGCCCATGGATTTGGGGAGTCATGGTGTTTCCGAGGGAACTATCCAGGGGGCCAATGCCTGGGCCTAAGCGAAAGCCGGCTAAAGGAATTGTATCGGGAAGCGGCCGCGTTCCTGAACGTCACCGGCGCCCAAGAACTGCGCGATGAACACCGACAAATCCGGCGACGGATCTACGTGGAGTCCGACCCTTTCGTCGCCCAAATCAAGGTCGCAAAGGGCGATCAGGGCATGATCGATCTGCTGGCTGGCCACGACTGCCACTTCAGCTTTGGCGAAAACCTCGGCGCCGCCGATTGTCCGATTCCCCTGGCGCGCTTTAAGTGGCTGCCCACCCGTCAACCGGTGGTCCTGGACCTGTGGCAAGGAGCGCCCGCCGGCGGGGGCACTTACAACACCATCACCACCTGGCACAACCAAGGGAAGGATATCGAATGGCTCGGGAGCACTTACTATTGGACCAAAGACCGCGAGTTCGAGAAATTCCTGGACCTGCCCCGGCGTCGTCCAGGCTTGCGCTTCGAATTGGCGGCTACAGTGCCGTCCGCGGTGAAGGAAAAACTCCTCGCTCAGGGTTGGCAGCAGACTGATTCCATCGCGCTGTCGCGCGACGCGACCGGTTATCGCGAGTATATCCAAGGCGCGCGCGGCGAAGTGACCGTCGCTCGAGATCAATATGTGCGGCCGCGCACGGGTTGGTTTAGCGATCGCACCGCCTGCTATTTGGCGGCGGGCCGTCCGGTCGTGACGCAGGAAACCGGCTTCAGCAAGTACCTCCCCAGCGGACGCGGTTTGTTTGGATTCACCACCATGGAGGATCTGGTTCAAGCGGTGGATGCGATTGAGTCGGATTACCGGGGCCATTGCCAGGCCGCGCGGGAGGTTGCGGCGGAATATTTTGACGGTGAAAAAGTGGTGGGCTCTCTGCTGGAACGAGCCGGATTATGAACAGGATCAACACCGCGTGGACCCAGCCGCTATGACGATTATCTTTGCCGGCACGATTGGACGCTCCGGGCTTGGCGGTCAAGCCTGGGCTGGATTGCAGTATTTGCTCGGGTTCCGCGCGCTTGGCCACGACGTGTATTACCTGGAGGACTGCGGCCGTTCCTCCTGGGTTTACATCTGGGAAAAAGAGGATTGGACGCACGAATTGGACTACCCGGCGGCCTATGTGCAGGCTTGCCTGGAACCATTTGGGTTCGGTGACCGCTGGATTTACCGCGACAATTACAAGGCATTGGGCATGCCGCTGGAGGCGTTCCGGGACGTCTGCGCGCGGGCGGACTTGCTGGTCCTGCGCGCCTCGCCTTTTTGGAATTGGCGTCCGGAATACGATTTACCGAAGCGCCGCGCGTATATCGATGTCGATCCCGGCTACACCCAGATCAGCATCGCCAATGGCGACGCGGGCTTGGCCCAAGGCATCGCCCGGGCGGAGAAACGATTCACCTACGGGCACCGTGCAGGCCAACCGGACTGCACGATCCCGTTGGACGGCGGCCCCTGGCTTTCCACGCAGCCGCCGGTCTTTTTGCCCGAATGGCCAGTTGCCGATCAGGAAGCAACCCACTTCACCTCGATCATTCGGTGGCAGGGATTCAAGGAAGTCGTGCATGGCGGGGTCGCCTACGGGCAACGTGACCGGGCCTTCCCACGCTTTTTCGAACTGCCCCGCCAGACTTCACAGCGCCTGCGCCTGGCGCAAATGGGAATGAAACCGGAAGTGTTGGAGGATCACGGTTGGGAAGTGGTGGCCGGCGAGGTTTTCTCGCGGACGCCCGGGCTTTATTGGCGGTTCATCCAAACGTCTCGCGCCGAATTCAGCGTGCCGAAGCACGGCTACGTCGCCATGCGTGGCGGCTGGTTTAGTGATCGCAGCGTTTGTTATTTGGCCAGCGGCCGTCCGGTGTTGATCGAGGATACCGGGCTGCAGGACTGGTTGCCTTGCGGCGAAGGATTGTTGACCTTCAGCGATCTGGAAAGCGCGCTGGCGGGAATCGATCGCATCAACTCCGACTACGAACGGCACCGCCAGGCAGCTCGAACGCTGGCCGAGACTACTTTCAACAGCGCGGTCGTGCTGCCGCGCTTGTTGGATGACGCGTTCGCATGACCCACCATGAAAAAGCGGAAAGCGGAAAGCGGAAAGCGGCCTGCCCGCCGTAGCACGGAGGGCGAAGGCGGGAAAGCGAAAACGCGCGAATCGTGCCGCCTTCGCCTACGGGCTACGGCGCGCAGGCTTCGTCCTCGATTGGGGGCGTCTTCGGGAACGAAGGGTTCAAGGTCCCAATGCGTGTGCATAAGCAGATGGAGGCTACCCATGAACCGACCCTCACCCGGCCTTGCGGCCACCCTCTCCCATCGGATGGGAGAGGGGCTGGGGGTGAGGGCTCTTTTTCAGTGGAAGTTCATGGCCCCAATGCGCCTGCACCTCATGTGCAGGTGGATGCTACCCATGAAGCGCACTGAAGTACCGTTCAACCTTCAACCGTAACCCGGAACTCAGCGTGCGTATCGGCCTTGTCTCCACTGTTTCTGCGCCTGTTGGCGCGGAAGCCTGGGGCAGCGTGGAAGCCTGGACCTGGCTGCTGGCTCGAGAACTGACAAACCTGGGCCACGACATCACCACCTTCGGCTGTGCCGGCAGCGAGAGCTCAGGCCAAGTCGTGGTGACAGTGCCCGGCCCCTACGGTGCTCCTGGCTCGTTCGATGACTGGCAGCTCTGTGAATGGGTGAATCTAAGCCGAGCCCTGGAAGCCGCAGCTCAATGCGATGTGCTCCATTGTCAGGCGTATCTGTGGGGAATGCCGCTGCAACATCTCACGCGGACGCCGCTCGTGCATACGCTTCACGTTGTTCCGGACGATAATGCGGTCCAGCTCTGGCGCGCTTATCCTGGCAGTTGTGTGACCGCGCTCTCACGCCAGCAATGGAAGGATTGGCCGGAGCTGAAACCCGCCGCGATCATTCCACACGGAGTGGACGTGGCACAATTTACCTTCCAGGCCACTCCGGAAGATTACCTGCTTTACCTGGGCCGTTTCACCTCTGCCAAGGGCCCCTTACAAGCAATTCAAACGGCGCGCACTCTGGGTATCAAACTGATCCTGGCCGGTCCGGAAAATCCTTATTTCCGTGAGAGAGTGAAGCCGCTCGTCGACGGCCATACGGTGATCTATGCCGGGTTTGTGCGGGGCGCAGTTCGTAACCGGCTGTTGGGCGGCGCCCGCGCATTACTTTATCCGATCCAATATGCCGAAGCATTCGGCCTGGTTTTGGTTGAAGCGATGCTGTGCGGCACGCCCATCGCTGCCCTGGGATTGGGGGCCGTGCCTGAGATCCTCGAGGAAGGGGTCAGCGGCTTTATGACCACACACACACAGGACCTGGCAGGACTGGTCTCAAGGTGTTTCCAACTTGATCGCGCGCGCATCCGCGCGCAGGCCGAGCGCCGATTCTCAGCTCGCCGAATGGCTGAGGATTATCTCTGCGTCTACAGCGCCCTCGCCGGACCACACCCGCACCAATTCGCGCAACGGAGCGATGAGTGAATTCACCGTCCGGCAAACACGATGAGATGAACGGAGATCCGGCGCGGAGAATCCTGGTCATCGCGCCGCATCCGGATGACGAGGTGCTGGGCTGCGGCGGCGCGCTGGCTCGGCACGCGGACGCGGGCGCTCGCATCTCGGTGGTCTTTCTGACCTCCGGCGAGTTGGGCCTCAAACATTTGCTTCCTACCCGCGCGCGCCGTTTACGCGAGCGGGAAGCGCGCGCGGCCGGCCGGATTCTCGGGGTCAGGCATCTCGCGTTTTTGCGCGGGCCGGATTGGGGTGTGGGCGAGGCTCAGCGGCAGTTGTGGCGGCCGTTGGGCCGGGTTTTGCGCCGAGAGCAACCGGAGCTGATCTATCTGCCGCATCCGGAGGATGGCCACCCCGATCATCAGGCAGCGTGGCCATTGCTGCGGGCCGCCTGGCTGGCCGGGCTCACGCGACAGCGCCGGCCGCTCCTGCGCGCCTATGAAGTATGGAGCCCGCTACCGCATTACGATCATGTCGAGGACATCAGCCAAGTGATGCCGCGCAAACTCCGCGCCCTGCGCGCCCATGCCTCGCAACTGCACGAATTCGATTACGTTCGGGCCATCCGCGGCCTGAACCAATACCGTGGGGCACTGGCGGCCCGGCGTCCGTACGTGGAGGTATTTCAATCAATTGATTGGCCCGGATGAGCGCCCCGCTCCGCATTGGCATGTTCGTGGGCTTGTTCCCGGCGGTTTCGGAGACATTCATCCTGCGCCAGATCGCCGGCTTGTTGGAAGCTGGTCAGCAGGTGGATATCTATGCGGACCTCCGCGGCGAGGAAGGCGCGCTCCTGCAGCCGGAAGTAACGCGGCATCGGCTCCTGGAACGGACCACGTTCATGGATATGCCGCCGGAATGTGCGCCGTATGAGTTGCCGGTGTGGCCCTGGACCAGCGACACCTGGGTGCCGGGAGCGGAGCAACCGGTGGCGAATTGGAAGCGCCTGGCCCGCGCTCTGCCCCGGATGGCTCGCTGTTTCATGCGCGCGCCGCTTTGTGCCGCCCGTTGCCTGAGCACTCCCCAGTATGGGTATCGCGCTCGCAGTCTCTCCGCGCTGCATCGCCTCGACACCTTGTTGCGGCAACAGCATTCCTACGATGTGCTTCACGCACACTTCGGCCCAGTGGGGGAAAGCTTCCGATTCGCCCGCGAACTGTGGCAGGCGCCGTTCCTGGTCAGTTTCCATGGCTATGACTTTTGCACGATCCCGCGCCGGGAAGGCCGCGACGTTTACCAGCGGCTCTTTGCCGCGGCCGATCAGATCACCGTCAACAGCGCTTACACGCAGGGCGAGTTGGAACGTCTGCAGTGTCCAGTGCAGAAATTGTATCGGCTGCCGGTCGGACTGGACTCGCGCGAATTCGAGTTTCGGCCGCGCGCGCCATCCGGGCCCGTGCGCTTTATTACCGTGGCGCGTCTGGTCGAGATCAAGGGCCACGAATATTGCTTGCGCGCTTTGGCCCAGGTGCGCGCGGTTCATCCCAATGTCTACTACGACATTGTCGGAGACGGCCCCTTGCGCGGAAAACTGGAAGCGTTATCGAACGACTTGGGCTTGACCAACTGCGTGCGATTTCATGGCGCGGTTGGAACAGAAACCGTCCGCAGCCTGCTGCAGCAAGCGCATCTCTTCATGCTTTGTAGCGTGACGGTCGATGGCGCCCAGGAAGGGCAAGGCTTGGCCTTGCAGGAAGCGCAAGCCTGTGGATTACCGGTCATCGCCACGCGCCACGGCGCCCTCCCGGAAGGCCTGCGCGAAGGAGAATCGGGCCTGCTCGTGCCCGAACGGGATGTGCCCGCCCTGGCTCAGGCCATGGCAGAACTGTTGCGCGCACCGGAACGTTGGTCGGTCCTCGGGCAACGCGGACGGCAGTTCGTGGAGGAACGTTTTGACATCCGGGAGTTGAATCGGCAACTGCTCACCCTTTATCATCAGGTGATTGACGAGTTTCGCTCGCGGACCCATTAGAAGCAGCTGAACATCATCGAGACGCCGCCGAACGCCATTGCCCATGCCCAGCAGCCGCCCTGACCCCATCCCGGTCGTCATTCATCTGCTCAGCCAATTGCGGCCCCGCTCGATTCTTGATGTCGGCGTTGGATTCGGCAAATGGGGACATCTGTTCCGCGAATACACGGACATCAAGGAGGCGGAGACCGATCCGCGCCGCTATCAACGTGAGCATTGGCAGGTGCGGATCGACGGCATCGAAGGTCACGCCGCCTACCTGACGGACCTGCATCGGTTTCTTTATAACGAGATCCATCTCGGAGATGCGTTGACGGTCTTACCAAAACTCGATCGGTACGACTTGGTTTTCCTGGGCGATATCATCGAACACTTCGAGAAGGCGCAGGGCCGCCAGTTGCTCGAACAAGCATTGGCTCACGCCAACCAAGCGGTCGTCGTGACGACGCCCAAATACGAAACGGCGCAGGAAAACCTGTGCCAGAACGAACTGGAACGGCATCGCAGCCTCTGGGCGCCTCGTGATTTCCAAAAATTCCCCAATGCTCAAGTCCGGACCATTGCCGGCGACACCCTGCTGGGGGTGCTGCGCCAAAGCGGCCAACGTGAATTGCTACTGACTGCCCCAAGACGCCCCGGGCCGCGGCAACAACGCGAATGGCGAGAGGCCCGGGCCGCGTTGCTAAAACTCATTCCGCTCGATGAACCGTTCGTGTTGGTCGACGAAGAACAAATGCGCGCGTTGCTTCCGCATCGGTGCATCCACCCGTTTATCGGCAAACAAGGCGTTTACTGGGGCCCTCCCGCCAGCGACGAGCAAGCCGTCGCCGAGCTGGCCCGACTGCAGGCGCAGGGCGTGAAGCGCATTGTTTTTATCCCAGCTACCCACTGGTGGCTGGGCCATTACGCGGGCTTGCGTCAATACCTGGAACAACACTGGGTGCAGATGCCGGCCGCCCCGTTGATGATGTATCAACTCCGTTAAGCGACCTCATGCGCCTTTACGATACTCACAACCATCTCCAGGATCACCGCCTGGATCCACATCGATCCGGTGTCATGGCCGCGGCAGCTCAGGCGGGCGTGGTGCGCATGGTGGTGAACGGATCCTGCGAAACCGATTGGCCGGAGGTGGAGGCTTTGGCTCTGAACTATCCGCAAGTGTTGCCCTCCTTCGGCTATCATCCGTGGTACGTGAAAGAACGCACTCCCCGCTGGCTGGACGTGCTCCGGGATTACCTGCGCCACGTGCCTTCGGCCATCGGCGAGATCGGCTTGGACCGTTGGGTGGAAGGGTTCGATCTGCCACAACAGGAGGAAGTGTTCCTCGCCCAACTAAACCTGGCGGCGGAATGGAATCTGCCCGTGAGCATTCATTGCCTGCAAGCGTGGGGCGTCCTGTTTGATTTGTTGCGGAAGAACCCCCGGCCCGCCGTGGGCTTCGTGCTGCATTCTTATGGCGGCCCGCCGGAGATGATCAAACCGCTGGCCGCCCTGGGAGCTTACTTTTCGTTGCCAGGTTATTTTGCGGAAGAACGGAAGGCCCGCCAGCGCGAAACCTTCCGGCATGTACCCGCCGATCGGCTGCTGATCGAAACGGATGCGCCCGATCAACTGTTGCCCGACGATCGCCGACGCTATCCGCTCACGGATCTGGCGACCGGGAAGCCCATCAATCACCCGGCCGAACTCATCACGGTGTATCGTTTCGCCGCCGAAGTTCGAAACGAACCGGTCGAGTCGCTGGCGGTCCAAGTGGAGGAGAACTTCCTCAGGCTGTTCGGGGCGATCCAGCCGCTACAGTGATGAGCAGGTATCTGCGTCAATCCGCGTCAATCTGCGGGCCACCTTCCATCTGCGGGAATCTCAAGTCGGCCGCGGCGGGCCACCGGCCAACTGTCGCACGATCTGTCCGGCGGCGGCCAAGCCGAAAGCGCCGGTGACAAAACTGGCCGTTCCATAGCCGCTCTCGCAATCCAGACGCAGGCTGGTGCCTTCCCCGCGCGGAGGAGTCTCAGGCTGGTCACAGACCGTGTCATCGGAAGCCGGGAACACAGCTGGTTCCGTGGAGAACACACAATCCACGCCAAAGGCCTGTTCGCCGCGCGGGAATCCATGTTCCTTGCGTAACCGGGACCGAACCTCGCGCAGCAAACCGTCGTGAGTGGCAAACGCCAGATCCGTGATGCGCAGGGACGCGGCGCTCTGGCGTCCGCCCGCCGCGCCGGCGACCATGATCGGGATGCCACTTTGCCGGCACAGCGAGATGAGCAGCGCTTTGTTGGCCGGATTATCGATGGCATCCAGTGCGTAATCGAATCGCGCGCTCAACAGTTCTTTCGCCGTGCTCGCCGTGAAGAACGCATGCACCAGCCTCACCACACAGGCCGGGTGGATGGCCTGAACCCGCCGCGCCATGGCGTCGACTTTCGGTCGGCCGAACTCTCCTTCCACCGCGTGCAATTGCCGGTTGACGTTGCTGACGCAGATGTCGTCGAGATCCACCAGCGTGAGATGGCCGACGCCGGAACGCGCCAAGGCTTCCACGCTCCAGGAACCCACGCCGCCCAGCCCGATCACACAAACATGCGCCCGCTGCAGTCGAGCCAACCCGGCGGCGCCAAACAGACGTTGCACACCGCCAAAACGCAGATCCTCATTCATCGGTTCACTCCGTCACCTCGAGATGCTCGGTGCTCACGCGCAGTCCGTGTTGGTCCGTCACCGACAGGTACGCCACCAGAGGCCGTTGGGCAGGCAATTGCGCGAAGACTTTTGCGTCACGTAATTCCGCCGGAACAGCTTCCCACAGACGTTGCTGCCAGGGCCCGCTGGAAGCGGTGTAATTCAATTCGGCCGCGCGCAACGGCACCGTCGCCCGCACGCTCGCCGACAATTCCTTGCCTTGAAGCCGGGGCGCAGACAGGTGGGCCAAGGGCGGTCCGCCGCGCAGGACATGGTCGACGAACGCATCCACTTCTTCGAACTCCCAGTAGTGTCCATGCTTGAGCCGGGGGATGATCGAAACATGACGGAAGCGATCTCGCACCAGGCGGTAGGACTTCCGATAGCTGTCCATCGGGTAGGCGAAGTCGTTTGAGCCATTGAGGAAAAGGATCGGACACGCCACCCCTTCGAGATATTGGGAGGGATCAAACCATTGAATCCAACGCTGCCGGGCGTCCGGCTCCATGGCCGCGAGGGCTTGGTCTTTCCACACACTGTTTTCATGTAGAAAGCCGCAGCCATACACGGGCACCGCCACCTTCAGACGCGAATCAACTCCCGCCACTATGCACGTGAGGTAACCGCCCCAACTGATCCCAGTGATGCCGATGCGCCGTCGATCCACCTCCGGGAGTGATGCCAACAGCGAATGCCCTCGCATCACCGCTGCGACGGCGTGATAACTCCACATCTCTCGCCGATCGTTATCACCAAAATTGCGGAACTTCGTCTGATCGGATTGGTCGGGCCCGCCGTCCGGGAGTCGGCCGGCTGGACCTTGCCCGGCCAGATCCATGGCCAAAGCAACATAGCCACGTTGCGCCCAATGAGACGCCCAGTCGGGAAACGCTTTGCCGCCGCCCCCGTGCACCAGCACCATGGCCGGGAACGGACCCGTTCCCGCGCTGGGCCGGCCCACGTAACCGAACACGCGCGTCGGTTGCCCGTGAAAAGGTTCTCCTTCATACCACACCTCCTGGACCAAGCCGGTTCGCATCCCCCACGTCGCCGCTGGAGGCTGGGCGAGTTTCGTGAGATCCCACGGACCGCTGGCCGCGCGGGGCCCCGGGCGTTCAGTGCCGCATCCCGGCACCAGCAGACCAACCAACAGCAAGGCCACGCCTCCCGCCAGGACCAGGAATCCCCGGGGACGCCATCGGCCGATTCGGGCGCTGATCCGGGTAACCCGCGTGCCCTGATCCTCTCGGTCCGCCAAAGGCCGCCGGACAGTCCGTCGGGCGGAAGTCCGCGCGTCCGGTCGCATATCAATCGGGTTCAGCGACGATCTTGGATCGCTGCGTGTTGTAATCGGCGTCGGTGAGTTTGCCGTCGATGTATTGTTTGAGCAACGCGTCGAGGCGCTGGCGTTTGGTGAGCGGACCGGGCGTCGTTTTGCTGGCGGCGTTGCCGACGGCGTTGGTGGCGGCCTTATCGCGTTCGGCCTTGAGGCGCATCATCTCGTCGATCCTGGATTCCACTTCCGTCAGCTTCTTTTGTTCCGGCGACACTGCCTCTGAAGTTTGGTTCGCATGGTTGGTGGGAGCGCTGGCGGCGGCGGCGGCGGCCGTCGGCACGGCTTTGGATGGAATCGTGGCGGTGTTCGCGCCGGGCGCGGCCGGCTTGGCCGTCGAGGTGGACGCACTGGCGGGTTTGGCGTTGGGCGGCGCGGGCGAACTCTTGGTCACGGTCGGCTCGGGTTTACTGACGCGAGCCGCCGCCAGGGCCTGTCGGCGTTCTTGCTCCTGCAATTGTTCGAGAGATTTCTGGAATTGTTTGGCGGTGATTTTGCCGTCGAGATATTGGCGTTCGAGCTCCAAGCGTGAGGCCGACACGACGGAATTGGTGGAAAACGCGAGGGTCTGAGGCGTTCGAATGATCTGTTTGGGATTATTCTGTTGCTCGGCCAATGTCTTGCGGAGCAAGTCCATTTCGCGGGCCTGGATATCCTTGGGCGCGCTGGGTTGAGCTTGAGCGACCCCCACGCCGACCACACACAGGGCGCCAATTGCCAGGAAGACTCTGAGCCATTGTTTCATTACATCTTGTGCTTAAACGAAAAACGGGATCGAGGCAAGCCTGCGCACGAATGAGGAATGCGAGGCACGATGGCAACGCCCTCGGCACGTCAACCAAACATGATTGCGCCCTGAAAGGGCATCCCGGCCTCCGCACTCCGCATTCCGCACTCCGCACTCCGCACTGGGACAGCCGGCGGGATCCAAGTCACCGGTTCGGTGAACAAGGCCCTTTAGATCAGCGACCGCTTCGGCTGCCGGGCCGGATTCGACCCCAGCACCAAGACAAAGGATGCCCACTGTTTAGCCCAAAGTGTGGAGCGCTGTGGACACAGGAGGAAAAAATGTCGCATGAAACAAAATCAACCCAGCTTTGGCCTATCCTGGCCTCGCTCGGCAGTCTTCGCGCCACTCGGAGCGGTGGCGCTGCTGATATCGCCGGGCCAGGCCGCGGCGCAATTCACCGAACTGGATCCCGGACTGCCCAAGCCCCCGTTCCCGTGTGTGGCCTGGGGCGATTACGACGGCGACGGCAAGCTCGACGTGCTGGTGGCAGGCGCCGGAAGGCGGGACGTCGCGTTCGCGACGATCTACCAAAACGCGAGCGGAGTCTTCATCGACAGTGGCATTAGCCTGCTGGGATTGTCGCGCGCTTTGGCCGCCTGGGGTGACTTCGATGGCGACGGCGACCTCGATCTCGCCATGACCGGGTTGACCTCGGACGGCATCCCCACGACGCGCGTGTACCGGAACAACGGCGGCAGTTTCGCCGTGGTTCCCGGTGGTTTCACCGGTGTGTTTGCGGGCAATGTGGCCTGGGGCGATTACGATGGAGACGGCGACCTGGACTTGTTGGTGACCGGTGTGACGAGCGCGAACCCGGGCGCACAGGCAGCCACGCGACTCTATCGGAACGATGGCGGCGTGTTTACCTCCGTGGCCCATCCTTTCCCCGATTGTTATCTGGGCGCCGTGGCCTGGGGGGATTACGACCGTGACGGCAAGCTCGACGTGCTCATCACCGGAACCGACAGCACGGGCGCACTGCTGGCTGGCTTGTGGCACAATGACGGAGGCACTTTCACCGACGCGAAGGCAAATCTCCCGGGCATGGACCTTGGTTTCACAGCCTGGGGCGACTACGACAACGACGGCGACCTCGACCTGCTCTTTGGCGGGAACTCCAACGATGGCTGGATCACCAGGCTTTATCGCAATGACGGAGGCACTTTCACCAACGCGGATGCGGGATTGTTGGGCCTGCTTTGGTCTTCAGCGGCTTGGGGCGATTACGACAACGATGGCGACCTCGACATCATGCTCATCGGCTACGATGCGGTGGCGCAGGTCAAACGTTCGATCCTCTATCGCAACGATGGATCTGGGTTTACGGACAGCGGCGCCGCATTCCACAATGTTTTTCTCGGGGCAGTGAGTTGGGTGGACTATGACAATGACGGGGATCTCGACCTCCTGCTGGCCGGCAACGACAACGGCCTCGATATCCTCAGCATCTACCGCAACGACCAGGCGACCCCAAACACGCCCCCCAACCCGCCGACCAATCTCGCAGTGAAGGTCAGCGGAACGAGCGCCGAATTTTTCTGGACTGCCTCGGTTGACGCACAGACGCCGACCGCCGGACTAAGCTACAATCTGCGGCTCGGCACCACGCCAGGTGGCTCGGAGATTGTCTCGCCCCAATCTTCCCGCGCGGGCGACCGGCGGTTATGCGCGTTGGGCAACGCGGGCAACAGTCTTGCGGCGCAAGTCGGTTCGCTCAAGCCGGGCACTAATTACTTTTGGAGTGTGCAGGCCATCGATACGGCTTTTGCCGGCTCGCCGTTCGCTGAGGAGGGAACTTTCACGGCCATGGCGGGCCCGCCCGCCGCGCAATCGATCGCCCGTGAAGGCATTGGCTCGATCCGCGCGATCTGGCGAGGCACCCCTGGCAGCGCTTACCAAGTACAGGTGACGACCAATCTATCGGTTTGGAGCCTGTTCGCCACACCCACGGCCGACGCCAATGGGTTGTTTGAAGTTGTCGACACCCCGGGTCCGATTCCGGCAAAATTCTACCGGGCCGCGCGGCCGTAAACGCAGTCAATGGACGGCAAAAGTCTGCCACGGCAGAGGACGTTCGTTGCCGCAGCGCACGCCATGCGTACTTCGGGGTCGTTGGCGGCACTAAGCGAACTGGCATGAGTCCATACTTCAAAGTTCTAGCGACGACATCGTGGCTGACCTTGTTCCTTTGCGGCGCCGTGTTCCTCTACCTGGCAATTTCCGCTCCAACCACGGTGCTCGTGAGCACCGAACAGGGGCGCGACGAAAGCGTCCGCAAGACCGAGGCCTCGACAGATTTGCGCTACGTTAAGCAGCGGGCGGCCGAACTTGTTCAGCTTGGATGGGTCACGAGTCGGCAATCCTTGTTGCTCTGTCGATTGGCGATGGGGACACTGTTGCTGGTGATGGCTGGTGCGAGCATCAGCCTTGTTCAAATCCGACGGCTGAGGAGGCGGTTGAGTGAGAAGGTCCGATGGGAAACCTCATGATCTCTCGCCGCAAGCCACAGTTCACACTTTGAGAAGTGTGAACTGCGCAACAGCATCGCATGGAGGCGGTGCGACACCCTCACTCGAACACGTCAACGCCCCTTCTCAGCCTTCTCCTAAAGGTCAGATATAATACACCTGGCGGCTGTTTGGCCGTCTCGCGGTTCTGAATGAGCCAGAACGCCAATGAAACCCGCATAAATAAGGGATGGTCTCGATGTTTCGACTCAATCTGGCAATTGCAGGGAATGGGATGCAATCTTGTCCATTACGGCGTTTTTTGGCAACCGCTGGCAACCGCTAGCCACTCTGGCGGGCGTGCGACAGAATTCTTCGCAGCTGCAGCCGGCCTCGGTTTTTCGCGTCATTATCCCTAGGAG
>DATLUX010000367.1:0-5295 GCA_035577805.1 Verrucomicrobiia bacterium | reverse complement strand
GCCGAGTCCTTCGACGCCGAGGGTCCAGACATAGACAAATTCCTCCTGGCCCTCGATGCGCGTGAGGTAGGGAGACGAGCAGGTTTCGTCAGCCCGCACGGGGATCGTCGTGAGTACTTGCGCCGCCATCACGCTGGCGGCTATGATACGCGAGGAGCGTGATTTCTCAACTGCGGCGCAGAGCGGGTGGAGAGCAAATCCGCGAGTGAGCCCGACAGCCCTGACACTTTTGGAAATCGTTGCGTATTTTTAGAAGCGTTAGCAGTACACGTTAGCAGTACGAAATAATTTTGAGGTGAATTCTTAGGAAATCGGTGGTTTTCGGAGTTTCTGAGAGGGTACGGAAGGGCTCTCCATATCCAGGATCGTATTCGTGAGGCATTGTGTGGGTTCTTTCAGAGTTTAAACGGCGGGACATTGAGTCGCCGCCGGGGTGACTCCGGTGATGTCAACAGCGCGGGCTGATGAGCGATTGCATGGGCAACTCTCTTTGAGCTGACGCAACCGTGACTTCGGAGCCGGTGAACTCAAAGCATCGATACGAAGCCGTTCGTGTTCATTCGTCGTTCAACTGCTTGCCCGCTCACTGCGCCTGCTGGATGCGGTAGAATTGCCGGGGCTGAATGAAGGCGTTGGGGATGGTGACTTGGACGGTCGCGCCGTTGCCGGTGATTCCGGTTTGTAGAGCGCTCCAAGGGCCGGAGACCAGGTTCGAGGTGCTTAGAACGTTGTAGATGTGGCTGGCTTGAGTGGTGAAGCTGATCAGCAGTGAGTCGCCCGACCTGGCCGCAGAGGTGATGCGGATGGTCTCGTCCAACTGCACAACGCCGCTGATGGAGCTGACCGCGCCCTGGTCGTCGCGAGCGGTCACGGCGAGGGTATTCGGCCCAACCATGAGCGACACGTTGAAGTTGAACGCCGGATTGGCGCCGCAGTTGTTGCAGACGGTGACGGGCGCGGCGCCGTTTAACTGGTAGGAAACCTCGGTCACGCTGTTGGTGCATCCAGTGAGCACAAAGCCCGCGAGACTCAACTGGTCCGAAACGGCGTGAGTCGGAATCGTAAGGTCCAGGCGCAAGCAGGTTCCCAAATCCAGGCGCTGTCCCGCGCTCACGGTTACGTCAACGGGCGCGAGAGCGAGCCTGCCGCCCCCTTCAGTAGTCACGAAGGGTTTGAGGGTATAAGTGCCTTCCGGCAAGAGCACCCGAATCTGCGCCTGATTCGTCACCGCATAATACGGGGCGCCATCAGCCTCGCCGTAATCGATGTGGTAGTCGGCGGGCTGACCGAGGAAATTGGTGCCGGTCAGACCTCCGAAAAAGTAGAGAAACGGTTTGCTGAAACTGACTGAGGGAGAATAAATCCGCACCAGGACTTCGCTGAAGCCAAAAGCCAAATCGTTGCTTACAGGCTGGTTGGGGACGACTTCAACCTCGCGACCGCTGCGGACGGCAATCCCATAATCATTGCTGAAGTCATCGGGGGAGTAGCCCGTCCACGTGGGGTTGAACATCGTGACGTGAAAATACGATGGACGCCACAGGCTGCGCTCGCCCTGAAGACCGCCCAACGCCAGTTCGTAGCGCCCAAGGAAGGCGTAGCTGGGCCCGTCGAAATAGCCGTCGAAGCCCCCCGCGCCGTAGCCGTGAGCGGCGGTGTAGTGGGCGCCGGCGGCGCGGCGATCCACCCCCTCGTATTCGACAAAAGACCGCGCGATGCCGCCAGCGCGCAATCCCAGGAAATCGGGGATGCCGTCATGGTTGACATCCTCGTCGCCATCATAGAAGAGGGAGCGCAGCATCGACGCATGGCCGGGCGATTCGGCCGGTCCTTGCAGCCGAATCGCGCCCCGCATGTAGCCGGGATCAATCTGAAAAATGTTGCTCAGGTTGACCGTCGCGCCGGGTTCCACTGCCACTGCGGGATTGCTTCCCCAGCCCAGGCCAGGCGTCAGGAAAACCTCTACCATGCGGTTGGTCCGAAACGCCATCCCCCCCTGCACGGCATAACCGGCCGAAGCCGGATCGGCGGTGGAAGGTTCGAGACGAGCTGGAAGACGCCGCTGGCGGGTAGGGTCGAGTTGTTCCCGGCCACCGTCGCCCAGCGTTCGTTGCCAAACGGACCCTTTTGGGCCAGCATCGAGGTCAAGTCGGGAAGGTATGGCAGGCCCAGATAGGTCTCGCCTTGAATCGTCCATTCAAACTCGCGCAACATGTCCACCGTCCCCGTGATTTGCCCGGCGGTGTCGTCCGTGGGAATCACGATGTTCAGATTGACGATTTCGTCGCAGCCCACCGTAACGTTGGTGTTCACGTAATAGGCTTGGCGATCGGTATAAACATTCGTGCCGCGATTGAGTGCCAGCGCGAGCGAATGAGCTCCGCCCCCCCGAACGTAGAACCGTTGCTGTGTCACTCCATTACTGATGCTGGAGCGATAACTATAGAAGGCATCGCCAATGATATACCCGCCGTCGACGCTGACCGGAGCGCCCAAGGAATCCACGAAGTTGAATTGCACGACGCCCAGGCAATCCTCGAAGTTCAACACCGGCCCGGCCATTCCCGCCACGACAGGCGCGGAGGTCTTTGAATGGAACTGGTAGAGCTGGCTCTCATCCGCGCCGAACCAGACCTGGGGCGTTACCTCATACCTGATGCCGGCGGCATTGGTGCAGTCGGTATCCACCGTGATTGCATAATCGATGCTGGTGGCCGGAACGATGGACTGCCAACCGGAAACGGAGTCGCGGCCCGCCGGCTGACTGTCAGCGTAGATGTAATACAATGTCACCTCATCAGCACCCGGAGGATTGAGCAGGCGGAGGATGTCCGGGTTGCGGTTGGTGAACCGGAGCGTGCCGGTGATTTGGTTGGTGCAGAAGCCGACCCCTTCGCCGGCCTGAGCCTCAAAGGCGCCGATGTCGCCGCCGTCACCCCCGGGTGCATTGGCGACCGGAGGGAAATCGTAAGGACGGGGTTTCCCGCGCTGGTCCATGGTCTGGCCGCTGCTGCTGCCTTTATCCATCGCCGGGCTGCCCGGCGACAGAGCCATCGTGAAGGTCGGCCCGCCGTTATCCTGGCAGGGGCTGAGGAGCGGATTGAGCGGGGACACGGCGTTGCCGAGCAGATCGTTCAACATCCACCCGCTGCTGCCATCGCTGATGCCGATGAGGTTCCAGCCCAGGCTGGTAACCAATCCGTTGATGTCCGGGCTCGTGGGGGAGCCGGTGTTGCTGGCAACGATGGAATTGTGAATGACAGATGGTGCGCCCGGCGCATTGATCCCGCCTCCGCCTGCGATACCCGGCGCGCCAGTCAATGAGAAGCCCTGGCCGCCAGGTCCGCCAGTCACCGCGTTGCCCGCGATCGTGCAGCTTTCCAAAACGAAAGGACCCTGGAGGGCGCCGCCCAGGCCGTTGCCCCCAGTGCCAGGTGGAGCGTCGTGGTCAAATTCGTCGGAGCCGGGATCGCCGCCGCGACCCCCGACGACGCGGTTATCTGCGAGCGTGCAGTTTTCCAGGCGCGTCACTGTGGCGCTCCAGATCGCCCCGCCCTCGCCCGCGCCCGCGCTGCCGCCCCGGCCCGGAGAGACAGCGTCGGAACCGCGCCCTCCGTCACCGCCAATCGCTCGGTTCCCCACCAGCGTGCAACGAGTCAGCGCGAGGGTGCCGGAGTTGTAGATGGCCGCGCCCTTCCCGGAACCGCCGGGCCCTCCGTCCAGCGGTAACCCGACGCCCCCAGGCGATCCGCCGCCACCGCTGCCGCCTTCCGCCTTGTTGGTTCTGATCATGCAATCGAACATCCGCAGACTCCCTTCGTTGAGCAGGGCGGCGCCCCAGCTCTCAGTTCCGGCTTGAGCTGTCGGCGCCTGAAGCCCCTGAACCAATCCTTCGGTGATGGTGAGGCCGGAAATATCCACCGAGCATTGCGGGCCGACGTGGAAGACGCGGTGATGGTTATCCCCGCTGACCCGCAGGACCTTGGCGCCGGGGCCATCGATGGTAAGGTTCTTGTTGATTGCCAGTTCACCGCTGGTCAACGTGATCGTGCCGGTAACGTCGGGCGCGAAACTAATCGTCTCTCCCGGCCAGGCGTCCAGAATCGCCAGCCGCAACGAGCCGTCGCCGCTGTCGCTGGTACTAGTGACAATGGGCGGCGAACGTGGTGGGAGCGTTTGTTGCGGCGTTGGCTGGAGGGTGATTTGAACTTTTGCAGGCAGGCTGTCATTGGCCCCATTATTCACCACCAAGAGGAAGCCCAAAGCCACCGTGGAAGGACTGCTCCCAGCGACAAAGGAGGGCATGGCCGTGGTCGGATTCGCCAGACTCACTGCTGGCCCCGAAATCTGTGTCCAGGCGTACGTCAGGAGGAAGCCATTCGGGTCAGAACTGGCGCTGCCATCCAGAAAGATGGTTTCAGGCTGAGCTACGTTGTAAGCGCGGTTTGCCCCGGCGTTGGCAACGGGTTGGCTTTCGGCTGCGGACTGCGCCGCGGGCGTGCCAAAATAGGCCGAGGCCCAAGTGAGGGGAGAAGCCGGGCCGGCCAAGGGCGGCCAGTTGGCGGCATTCTGGCTGAACATGAGTGCCACGGCATGATCCCATCCGCCAAACAAACTGTCGGAAATCTGCATCTCCGCACTCCAGGAGTTGGCGCCTCGGGAAATCACTGCAGCAAAACCGAGAGGCGGCGCAACCGCTATGCGAACGTTCCTGAGATGCGCTGGCCCGAAGTTCGATGGAGTTCCGTTTTCATCAATGTAAAATCCAGCATCGCCCAATCGGTAATCGTTGAAGGAACTAGGGGTGCTGCGAATCTCCAGTCCGGCGGTGGACGGCGGCGCGCCGCCGGAAGCATAAGGTAAATCCGAGAAAGTAACATAAAGATTGCCCGCCGAGTGGACCAATCGAACCGGGGCAAACTGGCCGTTGCCCAATGGGAAGCGCACGAAAGCCGCCTCGGCATACGCCGCATCGCTGCAGGCACCGTCCAAAATCGGAGTTGGGCCCTGCGTAGGGACTTCCAGCGGCAGAATTTCAAAGGGCCGCGAAACGAGCCCGCTCATGCCATCAGCATCCGTCGCGCTGAGAGTTACCGCATAGGATCCTGGAACAAGATCCACCAGGGGAAAGGAGCCGCCGAGCTTGCTCCGAGCGCTCGGTCCCGCCAGGTTCCAAACCAAGCTGCTGGTCGGGAGACTGCCCTGCTCGGCATCCAAGGCCATTCCGGTCAGTGTCCCCATGCTGCCGAAGGCCAAATGCTGGCCCCCCTTTACTCCGCCGATGATCATTTCAGG
>DATLUX010000366.1:0-8841 GCA_035577805.1 Verrucomicrobiia bacterium | reverse complement strand
CAATGCGGCCAGCAGGCGAACCTGATTGAGGGCCTGAAGGGCGGCTCGCGGTTCCAAGGTGGTCACACTGTCGTGGAAGGCGTGGATCACCCACTCTCTCAAAGCTTCTTTCAAGCGCCCAGGCGCAGCGAGCGGTGCCCTGAACAGACCGACCTCCTCCCGCGGATCGACCGCGGCGCGGCACACGGCCAGAGCGCCATCGGCATCGCCGGCATTGACCGCCTTGCTGAACACCAGAAAGCTTTCGTTGGGTCCGAACCGATAATTCCGTTCCAACCGCACCAGGCAATCCGTCAGAGCGTGATCGGCTGGCCCGTCCTGGCACAAATCCCCCAAGACTGCGCCGGCCTCGACGGACGCCAGTTGCTCCTTGTCGCCGAGCAGGATCAGGCGCGCCTGGGCCGGCAGCGCCTCGAGCAGTTTCCCCATCAGGATGAGGTCCACCATGCTGGCTTCATCCACCACCACGACCTCGAACGGGAGCGGATTGCTGGCCGAATACCGGTTGCGCGCCGCCGCGATGCCGATCCCCAACAAACGGTGAAGCGTGAAGGCTTCCTGCGGCAAGCGCGCCTTCACCGCTTCCAAACAAGGCAGGCTCGGGCCCAGTCGTTGAATGGATTCCTGCAAACGCGCCGCCGCCTTGCCGGTCGGCGCCGCCAGAGCTATCCGGCAACGTCCGGCCCCGGCTTGTTCCAGCAGCAGGGCCAGGATGACCGCCACCGTCCGGGTTTTGCCGGTTCCCGGTCCGCCCGACACCACGGTGAATTTTCGGCGCACGGCAACCTCCGACGCGACCGCCTGACCATCGGGGGTCTGGCCGCTGCCGCCTGGGAAGAACCGATTCAAACCGGCGCGCAGGAGGGATTCGTCGACTCCGTCGGCGCGCTGATTGGCGCGGTCCAGGATCGCCTGAGCCACCGCATTCTCACACACCCAATAGCGTTGCAGGTAAAGACGCCCTTTCGGGTCCAGGATTAATGGCCGGAACTGGCCGGGTTCGCCCACCACGGGCGACTGCCGCAGTGCGGCGGCCCAGGCGCGCGCCTCGGGAAAACCCGTCAGCGTCGTTTCAGTCAACACCTGGGCGGCGTAGGCGGGATTGGCCAGTCGCGTCAGTTCCAGGCAGGTGTGTCCGGCGCTGCGACTGCGGCTCAACAACGCTCCTGCCAGCGCCAGCGCGGGATCGGGCCGGCCGGCCAATCGCTCCAGAAACGTCGCAAACTGCCGGTCGATCGGCGGCCAGGCCGCGGATCCCGCCCGCAACGAAGCGAGGGCGTTTTGTTCGGGAGCTTCGGAGTGGCTCGCAGTCGTTTCGCTCACGGCGTGCCCAACAACGTGTGGGTCAACCTTTCGATCGTCTGCCGCGGCGGACGATCCCGGAACACCCCAAGCTCGGGCCGCTCCGGATCGCAACCTCGGACAAACAGATAACAGATACCGCCAAAGTGCCGGTCATAGTCATAGCCCGGCTGCCGCCGACTCAAGTAAAGATGCAAGGCCACGGTGTAGAGATGATATTGGAGGACGTAAAATTTTTCCGACATGATCGCCTGCAGCCGCGGGGGACTATAGTCCTCCAGGCTGTTTCCGAGCCAGTTTGATTTCCAATCCACAATAAAAAAGGCGCCGTCCGCCTCGAAGACCAAATCGATATAACCTTTGATAAACCCGCGGGCAGGCTTGAACCCGAGCCGATCCAGAGAGCGAGCGAACCCCGGGGCGGCCGGGACGTGGCCAAGCGCGCTTCGCAATCGATCGAGGGTGATGGCGGCGGCAGGGAACTGGAACTCGAGCTCGTTCAAGCGTTGCCCTCGGCCGATCGTGCATAGCTGCACGTTGACGCTCCGGGAGGGCACCGCGACGGGCATTTGCAACGTCCGGCGAACCGTGGCGCTGACCGCGCCGAGCCACTCGAGGGCCAGCCCGCCTGCCTGCAGTTCCCGACGAGCGATCGTTTCCAAGCTCGGCTGTTCCGGTGCGATTCCCTCCAGATCCGTGAAATCGATGGCCTCGAAAATCTTGTGCAGACAGGTGCCGGGACCCGTGCCGCGAGGAAAGCGGTGGATCCCAAAGTGGCTCGCGCCGGTTTGGTCGTGGGCCGGGAGCGCCGGCGGTTCGTCCGGCTCAATGGCCCCGGTCTTATCGCCGGCCGCGCTGCCATCGTAGTCGGGCTGTTCGTCCTCCGCTTGAGCAGTGAGCGCGGAGAAACTGGTGATTCGCCATTCCCTCGAAATGACGCGCGTGAAGTCCCGGGGTTTGAGGGTGACGGGCGGCTCCGCCGACGGTTGGTACTGGTGGGAAGAGACGGGCGGCAGATCGCTAAGTTGAATGGCCGGATGCCCCTGCGCATCCTTCGACGCTTCCACGAGCGCGGCGAGATCGCGACGCATCGCCGCGTCAGGGAGCGATTTGAGGTGTTGTTCGAGACATTCATTGAGCGGGTCGCTCAGGCGCGGCGGTTGATGAAACAGCCAGGTGGCGGCGCTGGCGCCGCGTTGCAAGGCTCCCCAAATAAAGTAACAACGATGACGGGCCCGGGTGAGCGCCACGTAAAGCAGCCGTAGATTCTCCGCCAGCTTCTCCTGGATGGCCTGGACCCGATGTTGGTCCAGTTGCTCGGAACCCAAGTCCCAGATGAACTCCGAGCGCGCGCCCTCTTCCGCGGCTGGCCGGTGACAAAAGATCTGTTCCTCCTGCCCGCGTTTGATGTCGGAGGAACTCCAGGAGAATGGGCAGAAGACGACCGGATATTCGAGTCCCTTGCTTTTGTGGATCGTGACCAGGCGCACCGCTTGATCATCGCGTTCCAGCCGCAGCTGATGTTCTTCGGCCGGTTCCGGGGCGGCAATTCGTTCGCCCAGCCAGCGGACCAAGGCGGCCGGGCCGAGTTGCCGCTCGTGCGCCGCATGGTGCAGGATCTCCGCCAGGTGCAACAAGTTGGTCAAGCGCCTTTCCCCATCAGGGAACCCGAGCAAACGTGTTCGCACTCCTTCGGTCTGGAGCCAGGAACGGAACATGGCGCTGAAGCCGTGCCGCAGCCATTGATCCCGGTACTCGTAAGCGCGCTCCACCATCGCTTGCCAAGCGGCGGCATCCCCGGCGCTGCTCTCCAGTTCCGGCGCCGTCAGACCCAGAAAATCAGTCACCCAAGCCGCACGCAGCAAACGATCCTGTCCCGGCGCGGCCAGCGCTGCGAGCACGCGCGCCAAATCCGCTGCCTCAGCCGACCCGAAGACGCTTTCTTCGGTGTGCAGCACGCTCGGGACGCCAAAGGCGCGCAACGTTTCCTGCATGACCCGGGCCTGCCGATTCTCCGGCACCAACACCGCAATGTCACGCGCGGTCAGGGCGCGCTCCCCAACCGTAATGTCCCCGCGCAGCAAGCGGACGATTTCACTGGCCACGACCCCGGCCAAGGCCGCCACCGCCTGTTGTTTGCTGGGAAGTTTGCCTTCCGCAGGGCGTGGCACAAACCAGAGCTGCAACGGCGGGAGCCTTCGGCCCGCCTCACGCAGGGGAGCCGCGTCCGCATCCCCGGCGGCGATCACCGGCTGAAAACGAATGAAATCAAATACGAAAGGACGCGCCACCCGGCTGAAAAGGACGTTGATGGCGCGGACCAGCGCCCCTTCCGAGCGCCAGTTCTGTTCCAAGGTGTAGGATCGCGCGATCCCCGAGGCCGCGTCGCGATAGGTGAAAATATCGGCCCCGCGAAAGGCGTAGATGGCCTGTTTGGGATCGCCGATCAAAAAGAGCACCGGCGCGGCGGCGGCAGGTTCCACGGCAGCCGGCCACGTTGCAAATAACCGGCTGAAGATCTCCTCCTGGACAGGATCGGTATCTTGAAACTCATCGATCAAGGCCGCGCGGTAGCGCTGCCGAATTTCCTGGGCCAGCGCCGGGCCGCCCGCCGCCCGCAAGGCGGCCCGCAGGCGCAGCAGCAGGTCGTCGAATGATTGGAGTTTGCGACGCTGCTTGCGTCGCAGTAATTCCTGGCCGGCTTGTTGCAGGAAATCGATGCGGAGGCCGGTCAGGTAATCTTCCTCGGCTTGAGCCAACTCTTCGCAGGCGGTAAAAAACGGATGAAGGGGCGTGCTGGCCCGAGCCTTGGTGCCCGCTTGGAGGCTGGAGCTGGCCAGGAAATTCAGGCCGGCGATGGTTTCGGGGACAAAACGGTCGGGGACAAAGGCGTTCTGCGCGGCGGTGGCGTACTGCGCAACGAGGTCGGATTGGGCGTGCGGACCTTTGGCCCAGAGGTGGGCGTTAGCCAGAATCTCGCGCACCTCATCGGCTCCGTGGCGCCACTGCTCCTGCGCGTTAGCGTAACTGCGCACGAGCTGGGTGGTGAGTTCGGCCAGCGTCTTGCCGGTGACGCGCGAGAGAATCCGCAGTTCATGCTGGCGGCGGACCGCCTGCAACCAGCGCATCAATTGGTCCGGGCTGAGGTTATGTTTGAGAATGAACGGAACCACCACCGGATCGTTGGCGTAAAATGTCTTGCGCCAATAATCGGCGGTCACCTCGTTCATCAATTCGGTTTCGTCGGGCACCAGCTCGAGATCAAAGAGCTCGCCGCTTTCGAAGGCCCGGTCTCGCAGAGTGCGTTGGCAAAAGCCGTGGATGGTGAAGATGGGGGCCTCATCGAAGCCGGTTAACGCCCGCTCCAGGCGCTGCAACACGGAAGCGGCTTGGGCGCGATGCGGTGCCAATAACTCCGCCAGATCGGCTTGCCGGGCGCGGCCGGTGCGCAGAAAATGAGCGGCATCGAGCAGGGTTTGCCGGATGCGATCCCGCAGTTCTTCCGTGGCCGCCTCGGTATAGGTCACGACCAGGATCTCGCGCACGGAAAAGTCCCGCTCCACCATCAAGCGGAGGAAAAGTCTCGAGATCGTAAACGTCTTGCCGGTCCCGGCACTGGCCTCAATCAGCGCGGTGCCCGCCTCAAGGGAAGTGGAGCCAAGTGCAAACGGCGATCGCTTGGTCATGGCTCCTCCTTCACTTCGTGATAAAGGATGGGGTTGACGATGCGCTCGACCAAACTCACGAAGTCCGCGTCCAAGGGATCACGATCGCGGAAGCACAAGGCGATCGCCGGTTGGTCGCGTTCGGCCGGGACCAAGCGATATTCGTTGCCTTCCCAGCTCTTGCGGGCCTCCTCGAGGGCCTTGGCTTGCACCAGGGCGGCCGAGCGCCCGCCTCCGCTGGCCTTCCGTTGACCTTCGGCGAACGCAAAAGCCGTTGCCGAAAAAAATTTCAAAGGAGCCCGCAAGCCCATCCAATACACCTCGAGCAAATCCTCCAGGAGCGCCCGAGCCTCCGCCGGAGGCGTGTAATGCCGGCAGCCATCCTCCGCCACGAGCGTGGTGTAAGACCCGGACTCGATCAGGTTGACCGCCAGATGCAATGTCCACGCTCGCAGGACGTCAATCGGCTTGGCTTTGGCACAGCGGAACAGCAACGGGCCGGCATTGGTGAATTCCCGGATGCGTCCCGTCACATGAAAACGGGTCAGGGCCAGGTCGATGTCCAAGGCCGGCCGGAAGGGATCGGCACGGTTCGCGCGCACCATCTCCACGAAACGTTCGACCGCCGCATCCAACCGCCGGTATTCCGTTCGGCCTACCTCGCCCAGTGGCAGCAGGCCGGCGGCGGCCAGCCAGTCCTGGCGCGCGTCGGCGCGTGGCCCAGGCCTGGGCTGTAATTCCTGCCCAACCCATTCCTGTTTAATCCGATGATTCTCCAACGCATTGAGAACAAACGGTTCGTGCTCCTCCAACTCGGCCGCTTCTCCGGAAAGCATCACCCCCAGCCGGTGGCGAAGAAAAAATTTGCAGGGGCTAGCCAGAAACTCGGCCAGCTGATCCAGTGTTACCTCGCGCCAGCGATCGACAGGTTCGCCCAAGGGCGCGCTGCAAAAGCCCGCTGGCCCCTGCCGCACTCGGCGCACCGAATCGCTGGCGGCACAGTTCTCGTGCGAATAACTGAAGAGCCGACCGCCAGGACGGAAGTATTGTTCACTAAACGCCTGCAGCGGATGGCGAGTCACCACCCGATCCTTCAAAAGCTCGCCGCTCCCGATGCGAAAGCCCCGTCCGATGCAATCCAATAGTTCGCTGACCAGAACGGAGGGAGGCATGACGCTGTTGTCGCGCAGACTCTGGCCCACGTAACTGAGATAAAGCCGATCCCGAGCCGAGAGCAATGTCTCGAGAAACAGGTAACGATCATCCTCCCGCGTGGAACGGTCGCCCAGACGCGGTTGGCGCGCCATCAGATCGAAACTCAAATGCGGCCGCGGCCGGGGAAAGGCTCCATCGTCCATCCCGACCAGGCAAACCACCCGAAACGGAATGCTGCGCATCGGCTTGAGTCCGCAGAACGTCACGCCGCCGGTCAGGAAGCCCGCCTGCTGGATGTCGTCGGCCAACGCCAGCGCCAACCGGTCCCGCAGCTCGGTCAACCCCACCGGGCGATCATGGCGGGAGAGCAGGTGTTGGCGGCTCAGTTCCTCCAACGTGGTCCGTAACAACTGAAGCTCGATCACGGTTTCCTCGGAGACAGCAAAAAAGTCATCCAGCAAACGATGTAAACGCGCCAGCCATTCAGGCAAAGGGCGTGGCGCGGCCAGGTTCTCTGCCGTTTCGACGAGGCGATCGATGAAGTCGAGAAAATGTCCCAACACCAGGGCATCAGCGGTGTCGAGGTTCTCATGCGGCAGGATCCCTTGAAACAAGCGAGGCCCGCCGCCAGTCATGCCGTACCCTAAGAGCAACCGGTCCAATCCCTCCCGCCAGGTGTTTCCGCCCAGCGCCGGCAGCTCCAGGCGCTGGCGATGTTGCGCGTCGATCCCCCAGCGGATGTTTGTTTCCTCGATCCAATCGCGGATCGTCTCCAGATCAGGTTCCCCCAGCTCGAATCTTGCCCGCACCGCCGGCGTCTCCAGAAGTTCCAACACGCTGGCCGAGCCCAAACGGGCGTCCGGTGCCTCGAGCAGTTGCAGGAACGTTTCGATCAGGCGACTTTGGCGGCGGCCCGCTCGATCCGCCACGCTAAATGGAATAAACCGCTGCTCGGTTTCGGGCGCGCCGAACACCGCTTGCACCAGCGGCGCATAGGTGTCGATGTCCGGCGTCATCACCACCATGTCATGCGGCGCCAGGGTGGGATCCCGTTGCAGCCAATCCAAGAGATGGTCCTGGAGTACCTCCAGTTCACGTAGCGGGCTGTGACAGGAGTGAACCTGGATCGAGTCGTCGCCCGCCGCCACCATCAGGCACGGGGTTGTGGCCGTTTCCTCGCGATCGCGCAGATGAAGGATGTCGCTCTGGATCGCATGCAACAGCGTGTCCTCCCCTGGTTCCTCAAAGGTCTCGTCCGGAATCCAATCCCCCGCTTCGAGCAGCAGTTTGAGGAAGTCGCGCCCGAGATACCCCAACGAGGCCAACAGCGGGTGTCCGGCTTCCAAATGCAATTGAAAGGCCTCGGCCGGTCCGCCCGCGTCCCCATGCCGGCGCAGGATTCGGTCTCGTTCACGCGGCGCGGTGATTTCGCCCCAGTACTCTTGGGAAGGTTGGAGCAGGAACAGGTTGATTTGCCGATGCCGCGCCAGACCAGCCAGGAGATCCAAATGCAACGGAGGAACGGCCGAAACGCCGAAGATTGACACACGCGGCGGGAGGTTCGAGGCCGGCAGCTCGGCCCGGGCCACCAGCTCCCGAAACTGTTTCCACAGGCGCGCGCCATGAGAGGACGGAAATCCGGCGGCGAGCGCGCGCCAGAGCATGGCCTGCCAGGTTTCGGTCGAGGCCGCGCCGTGATCGTTTCTGCCCGCGTTGGCCTGGGGCGGGGCCTGGCTGAGCGCGCCTTCTTCCCACCCCAACACCATGGCGGGACGGAAGACGACGTACTGATCGAACAGGTGCGCGAGCCGCCCCGCCAGTTGCATGGCTTTGCGGGGATCGGGCGGGTCGCCCAAATAAAATCGGAGCGGGCCAAACTCGGGCTGAAACAGCAGTGGAGGCAGGACCTGGAGAATTCGCCAGGTGAGCACCTCTCGATCCCATGGCGTGGGGCCTGCCAGATCCGGCAGTAGTTCGCGGAAAACGCGATGGCCGAACGCCTCCGGAAAAGGGAACTGATAATTCGCGGCGATGCCATGGCGCCCGGCCAGCTCAAGCTTAAGCCAACGTTCCATCCCCTGGTTGCGCACCACAATGATCTCCGGCATCAGCGGCGACGGCAACGGCGTCAGCAAACGGTCCGCGAGTTTCGCGCCGAGGATCTCCATCCGGTTGCTCGTGAATAAATGCAGACCGGGTTTGATGGGTTCGTCAGCCATGCCAGGGTGACCATGGTTTTCCGGCTTTGCTCGAGAAAAAGGAAGCTTCAATTCGAGACGATGATGCGCAGCACCGCTTCGTGCATGAATAACGAGACCCATTCTTTGGCCTCGGTCCGGTCGGCTTCGCTGCCGCCTCGCAATTCCACCCGGCCGTCCGCGCGGTTCAGCAAGCGCGCCTCGCCGAAGCAAGCGATCAGATTCCAGGGACCAGGTTCGTTGATGCCGTTAACAAGTGTTTTCATCTTGCCGCCAGGATAACGCCAGGGGTCGGACATTGGCGGGGGCAGGGTCAAAGCGGAGGGAAGAAAAAGTGAGTCGGTCGACATGAAATCGGCGTGACCAATCCCGGGCCAACCGCGTAGCGTGGCGCATGCTGAAGAAAGTTGGGATCCAAGGGCGTTCCGCCCGCGGTGGACGCTTTGCCATCGTGGCGTCGCGCTACAACCAGCGTTATGTCGATGGCATGCTGCGCGCCGCCCGGCGGGTCTTGAAGCAGG
>DATLUX010000365.1:0-4639 GCA_035577805.1 Verrucomicrobiia bacterium | reverse complement strand
ATGCGCGTCCAAAAGTTGGAGGTCCGTCCTACCCATGAACCGACCCTCAGGTAGCAGCCGACGTCAGGAGGCTCACTCTACCCCAACGCGTTCTCCGGGAAAAAGATCAGAGCCCTTCGACAGGCTCAGGGTGTACCTCGTGACCTCGGCTGCTACGTTAGATTGGGTTGGGTTCAAGGTCCCTTAATTAACCATACATTTGTGAGGCTAGCCAATCCGGCCCATTGAGGTTATCCTTGCCGCCTAATCCAACGAAGAACCACCAGGGTTTCCTTATGAAAACGATCTGCATTATTCCCACCCCAGTCCGACTCGGTTTATGGGCGGGCTTTCTCTTGGGCTCAGCCTTCGTAGCCTGCGCGGTTCCAGTGACTTTCCAGGTGAACATGAGCGTCCAGACTGCGCTAGGCACTTTCGACGCGAACGCCGGCCAAGGCGTCGAAGTGCACGGTTCCTTTGATGGATGGGGTGCGGGTCTGCAGTTGTTCCCGAGCGCTGCCGATCCGAATGTTTACGACGGCACCATCGACGTGCCAGGAAACGCCGGCAGCCAGGTGCAATACAAATTCGTGATCAACCAGGGCGGCACTCAAGTCTGGGAACGGGATGGGCTCGGGCCCGGCGGGAGCCAAAACCGCGCTTTCAACCTGTCGGACGCCGCCCAAACGTTGCCGGTGGTCTTTTTCAATGATCAGGTTTCTCCGCCTGGTCCGGTGGACGTTACTTTCCAAATCAACATGTCGATTCAGAAAAAGCTGGGGAATTTCGATCCGGCGGCCGGGCATCTGGTGGAGGCTCATGGAGCGTTCGATAATTGGGGACCGGGCATCACCCTCGCCGTGGACCCGAACAACGCCGATATTTACCAGGGCACGGTCACCATCACCGGGTCGGCCGGAGCCACGATTGAGCATAAGTTTGTCATCAACCAGTCCGGCACCCCCATCTGGGAAGGCAACGTCGGGCCAGGCGGCCCCTTCGGAAACCGGACGTTCACGCTGGGGACCAGCCCGCAAACGTTGCCGGTCGTTTATTTCAACAACGTGAGTCAGGATCCCGGCGCGGGTATTCCAGTAACGTTCCGGGTGAACCTGGGTGTGCGCGTGGCCCACGGCCAGTTCGATACGGCCTCGGGCACCGTAGTGGTCGCCGGACCGTTCAATAACTGGAGCACGAGCGTCTCGCCGCTCACCAACACCGTCGAGAATCCAAACATTTACCTCGGCACCTACAATATCAACACCGTTTCCCCGGGCGGCTCCGTTGCCTTTAAATTCGTGCTGAATGGCGGCACCTGGGAAGGTGGCGACAATCGCGCCTTCACCCTGGAAAGCCCCACCCAAACTCTGCCGATTGAATATTTTGATCACGTGCCTGACCTCGGGCCGCTGGCCATCGATGTGACCGCTCCCGACCCGTTTGCCGTGGGGATCTCCTGGACGCCCGGTCCCTATATTCGGCTGCAAAAAACAACCAACCTGAACGGGCCCTGGGAGGACGTGGCCGACACTCTGGGCCAAGGCTCCGTGACGTATCAACCTCCGGCCGACGAGGTCCAACGGCCCACCTTCTTCCGGCTCATTGGTCCGTGAAGTTCCTCTGAGACGGATCACGGCTTGCCCCCTTGCCATGGTGGCCATGGTAGCCGTGGTGGCCGTGGTCCTGGGCGCGGCGCGCGCTGCCGCCAGTGATTTCCTCGCGGGCGCCGACATCTCGCATCTCGCGTTCTTTGAAGAGCGCGGAATCGTTTATCGCGATGCAGGTCGAGCCCAGGACATGCTGGCGCTGCTCAAGCAACGCGGCTTGAATTGCGCCCGGCTACGCCTCTTCACGAGCAGCGCCCAGCAGGCGCAAAACGCGCCTTACAACTCGATCAACAATCTCGATTACACCCTGCCTCTGGCCCGGCGCGCCAAACAAGCCGGCTTCCAGTTGTTGCTCGACTTCCATTTCTCCGATTCCTGGGCTGATCCCGGCAAACAAACCAAGCCCCGCGCCTGGACCAACCTCACCTTCGCCCAACTCGAACGACAAATGCACGACTACACCCGTGACACCATCGCGTCGTTCAAAGCGGCGGAGGCGCTGCCCGAATACGTCCAGGTCGGCAACGAGATCATTCAGGGTCTGCTGTGGCCCGATGGCAAAGTCGGCGGGCGCTCCAATGCGCCAGTGCAATGGCAGCATTTGGCCGCACTCCTCAAGGCAGCCAGCCGCGGGATCAAAGAGGCTGCCGGATCGGCTGCTCCGCGGATCATGATTCACATCGATCGCGGTGGAGATTGGCCCGGAACAAAATGGTTCTTCGATCATCTACGCGAGCAACAAGTCGAGTTCGACCTGATTGGCCAGAGTTATTATCCCTTCTGGCATGGCAACCTGGACGCCTTGCGCCAATGCCTCACCAACACGGTGCAGCGTTATGGCAAACCGGTCGTGATTGTGGAAACCGCCTTCCCGTGGAGCGGCTCCACCAATGTGTGCGGCATACCCGCGACCCCGGAGGGACAAGTCCAATTCATTCACGCGGTCAAAGACATCCTCCAAGGTGTCCCCAACTTGACCGGCATCGTCTGGTGGGGAACGGAGTATCAACAGCTCTCCGGCTTGGGCCTGGCCGGCTTCGATCGGCGTTCCTTCTTTGACGCCACGGGCAATGTCCTGCCGGTCGCAAGCGCGTTGGGAGACCTGGCGGCTCCCCGGCCGCCCGTCCGTAAGTAGGTTCCTGGCTGGAAGGCAGGACCTATTTCGGCCGCTGGACTGTCGCAGAAACGATCACGCCAAGGCGACGCGTCTCATTGGAGGCCGGCGGGCAGAGCAAAAATAAACCGGTGCCATCTAAAAATCGCCAGCGGATGCCTGCGGCCAAATTGGTGTGGACGGAAATCCCGGGTGTCAGGGCGACGCCGCTTGCCGACGGAGCTTCCGGGACATCGGCGGAGCGATTCGTGACTGCTTCGGTCAGCGTGAGGATCGTGATCAAATCCGTTCCGTCGCGTTGAATGAGCGGGAGCAGGTCGAAGGTGAACCCGACCTGGGAACCGGGCAGAACCGATTGAGCGCTGCCAACGAACAACGTCGATTGAATGCCGTGAGCCGTCTGGACACGAGGGCGCGTGATCAGCTGGCCGGTCGTTTCCAGCTTCCGGCCGAGAGCCGCCAGAGGCGGATTGTCCAAAATCCATCCGCGCAGCCCGTTGGTTTCCCCCCGGGCGTGTCCGCGCGCCAAGTCCGCGACCATCTGCTCGGGAAGCATGGCGCAATCAATGACCTTGGCATCAATCAGAATGCCTGGCAGCGGACCACGAACAAAATCGTGCAGGCGCCAGAGCCAGGACCAACTTATGGGCACCCATCGCTCAAACGCGCTGACGGGTTGCGGTGGAATCCGGCTGTCCGCCGCCAGAAACTGGACGGAAGGCTCGATCGGAATGAACGGCTCGCTGCGCCGAAACAGCCAGAAACCGCCCATGGCAATGATCACCCCAAACCACAGCAGCATGCCGATCTGACGAGAACGTTTCCTGGAGATCATAGCCGGAAACTAAACTCCGTTTGCTCAATTAGGTTGCGCCGCACGCCGGCTGAAAGCCCACAGCTCATGGTCCGGCTGTTGGGAATTTGTCAACGGTCCTTCCAAAGCTCGAGGAAGCCTTCGGGGTGGCACCGTAGACAAAAAGAGCCGGCAGTTTTTCGGCTTGCCTACGCCTCATGGTAGCGCATTGTGTGCCACAGAGGCCAGCCATGACAGAGGATTGCCCCGAAACAACCGGGCCGGAACCGGTGTCAACCTGGTCCACGCGGCTCTACAACGAACTGCGCCAGATCGCCGCCAGCCAACTCTCGCGCCAACCCCCAGGTCAGACGCTCCAAGCCACCGCCCTTGTCCACGAGGCCTGGCTCAAACTAGGAGGCAGCGACCAGCGCTGGCAGAACCGCGCCCATTTCTTCGGCGCCGCCGCCCAGGCCATGCGGCAAATCCTCATCGACCAGGCACGCCGCAAAGCCGCCGTGCGTCATGGCGGCGATATGGAACGCGTCGATCTCACCGAGAGCAATATTATCGGCGGCGCGCCGGACGAGCAGTTGTTGGAAATAAACGAGGCGCTGGATCGTCTGGCCGCCCACGATCCGATCAAGGCGGAACTGGTCAAGTTGAGGTTTTTTGTTGGCCTGCCGCTGGCCGAGGCGGCGGAGGCGCTGGGCCTTTCCGAGCCGACGGCCAAGCGCTACTGGACTTACGCGCGGGCCTGGCTCTATCGCGAACTTGCGTCGTGATCGAGGCGAGGGCCAGGCAGGATGAACTACTGCGGATGGCGCAGCTGATCGCAGACCAGCAAATCACTTCCGCATCTGTCCGGGTATTCCTCGGCTGAAGAACGATAACTGATCTATTTCGGGCCGGGATCTCGTAAGAAGGAAACGAGACAAAGCTGAGACGTAACGAGCCATGAGTGCCGACCCACGAGTCGAGGCAGTGCTCGCCGCCGCCACCGCTGTCGGCGACCGCAGGGAACGTGGTGCGTACCTCGACCAGGCCTGTGCCGGTGACGCCGGCCTGCGCCGCGAGGTCGAGTCGTTGCTCGCGGCGCATGACCAGGCCGGCACTTTTCTTGAAAACCCCGCGTCTGGCGCGCCG
>DATLUX010000364.1:0-5465 GCA_035577805.1 Verrucomicrobiia bacterium | reverse complement strand
CAACCCGCCCGTACGAGTTTAGCGTCACGAGCCTTTGTCGCGCAGACATTCCTGTACAATGCCGGTTTTCAGACCGATCCCCGTGGGCGTCCTGGAGGGACCGCCGAGAATAGCCCAGCGTTTCAACGCCGTTTCAACGCTGGGTATGGACGCCCGAGGGCTTAAGTCCCGAAGGGACGGCCGCGATAGCGCACCCATTCAGCCGTCCCTTCAAGACTTGGTACCTCAAACGTCTTTCCCAGCGTTGAAACGCTTGTCATTACCCACATCTTTTCCGTACTTGAATCAACTAAGCTGATTTGCAATTGGTTGCGGGGCGGCCTAGGGGGTTAGTTCTGTCGGTTCCTCACCGGTCGGTTTATGAGTATCACGACTCTGCAGCCAACTGGTCAGTGGGCCCAGGAGGAATTTGGGTTTGCCGAACTGGGCGACCCACGTCGTAATAAACGCCTTGTGAACATCGCCAGCAAACTGGCCGCCAACCCAGGTGGGACATTGCCGCAGGCTTTCCCGGACTGGGCTGAGCTCAAGGCGGCCTATCGCTTCTTCGATAATGCGGTAGTGGATTTTGAGAAAGTGCTGGAGCCTCACTTGATACGGACGCGGTTAAAGTGCCAAGAGCCGGGGGAGTATTTGATTATTGAGGACTCCAGCCTTTTGGATTTTTCCCGACACTGGCAGACGCGGGATCTGGGTGTGATTGGCGATGGTAAGGGCAAGGGTTTTGAACTGCATAGTGCGCTGGCGGTTCGGGTGGAGAGCTGGACGCTGGAGCAACGGCCCGAAGGTCAGGTGGTGGGCCTGTTTGACCAGAGATGTCGGCGGCCGCGGCCGGCGCCCCAGGGAGAGAGCCGCCGAGAGCGGTTGAAACGTCGGCGCCAGTCCAGTTGGTGGGCGGAGGCGTTTCGGCGGGTGGGTTCTCCAGCCAAGGGGTGTCGCTGGATTTACAGTGCCGATCGGGAATCGGATTTTTACGAGCCGATACAAACCTGTCAGCAACTGGGGGTGGATTTTATTATTCGCGGGTTCCAGGACAGGCGTTTAGCCGATGAGGCTGGAAAGCTGCGCCAAGCGCTGGCCGGGGCAGCCGTGTTAGGACAGAGCACCGTGGAACTGCGCTCGCGAGGCGGGGAGCCTGCGCGTACGGCGATAGTGGAGCTGTGTAGTGTGCGGGTAGATCTGGATGGCCCGTGGCGGCCCGGAGGTTGGCAGGAACCTTTGAGAGGGGTGTGGGTGCTGGAAGTGCGGGAGGTGCATGCACCTGAGGGGGTAAGGCAGCCGCTGCACTGGATTTTGCTGACCTCACTGCCGTGCACGACTTTGGCCGAGGCGCGGCGCGTGGTCGGCCGCTATACGGCACGCTGGTGGGTTGAGGAGTATCATAAGGCGCTCAAGAGCGGTGCCGGTGTAGAAGAGAGCCAACTGGAACGGGCAGGTAGGCTGGAGCCGCTGATTGCGGTGCTAGCGGTTGTAGCCGTGCGGCTGCTGAACACGAAAATGCTGGCGCGCAGCCGACCAGACGGATCGGAGGCAAAGGAGAGCTTCGGCCCAGAAGCGCTCACCATTTTGGAGAAGAGGTTCGGTCGACCCAAGGGTGGCTGGAGCAATTGCAACGTGCTGGTGGCCACGGCACGTCTGGGAGGTTTTCTGGCCCGCAAGCATGACGGGATGCCAGGCTGGCAGACGATCTGGCGCGGCTGGCAGCGTCTGATGTGGATGTGTGAGGGATTAGAAAGCTTAAGCGGAGGATGAAAGAGATGTGGGTAATGACAAGCGTTTCAACGCTGGGATCGAGGTCCAATTGCGCCAAGTCCCAACGGGACGGCTGAATGGCCACCCGATCGGCCGTCCCTTCGAGACTTAATCCCTCAGGCACCCAATCCCGTCGTTGAAACGTCGTTGTAGCGCCGGGCTATTCTCGTCGATCCTGCGGGACGGCCACGCGCATCGATCGCTGCCGCTACGCGCCTTCAACTGCTATAAACTGACCGACGGCAGCGCCAGCCCGCAGTTTTTTAGCCTCAGCGTACTCCGGCGAGCTGTAAAACGCTTTGGCCTGCTCCAGGCTCGGAAATTCAATCACCACCAGGCGACGCGATTCCGGTTCACCTTCCAGATTTACGATCTCGCCCCCACGCACGATGAACTTCCCGCCGAAACGCGCTATGGCGGCCGGCGTCGCTTTGGTGTATTCCCGATACCGCGTCCAATCCGTTACTTCGACTCTCGCAATGATATAGGCTGGCATGTCCGTTTCTGAATACCTGAAAGTCGTGCGGAATTTCAAATCCGAAATCGGAAGCACAGTTCCCAATTGCAAATTGAAAATTTTCAATTGGCAATTCTCATCATTGCAGGTGAGGATCGGCCTGCTGCGTTTCGGAGCGCGGGACGTCCCGGCCCGCAGCACGTTGGGGCGTGTTTGGGTTGCGAAGGGTTTTGCACCATCTGCTGCGGGCCGGGACGTCCCGCGCTCCGGCTCCGCGTCTCACCACTCATCCAACCGCCGGGTCGGCAATCCCGAAAAGTGCGTAAGGTTGGAGCGCATCAACTGGCGGGCCAAGTCGCATACGTGTCAAAGAGCGAACGGGTTTAAACCCAAACTTCTGCGCCAGCGCTTTGGCGGCATCATTATGCTCAGGGATGTCCCACGTCACGGCAGAACCTGGTGGTTCACTGAGAAGGTCGTGCAAAAGTCCGGCGGACGCGTCTGCAGTCACGCACACCACCGGCCCCAGGTAATCAGAATCGGCACCGGGACGCAGAAAACCGAATCCGAGGACCTTGCCGCTGGCTGGCCAGACTAATATTCGCCGGCTCTCCTGCGCCAATCGGTGTAGCAACTCCGCTCGATGCGCGCCGAAGGCCGCCGCGTCCATCTCCAGGACGAAAGGCCAGTCCCGCTCCTCAAGGGCTCGCGTCCGGGCAACTCCTCTGTCCGGGGCCGATCCAGCGCAATTCGCCATGCGTTGCCAGCGCTGCAATCGCCATTCAGAAATGAACCCGAGTTTTTCATAAACCGGCTGGCCTGCCGGGGTCGCGTCCAATTTGACACAGCTCACCTGCCCTTGCTTCAGGTATTCAAGAGCGCGCTTCATCAGCTGCGTAGCAACGCCGATTCGGCGATGCTCGGGATGCACCAACATCATACCAACCCAGGCTAACGCCTTGCCGTACACCGTGGTGGTCACCGTGCCCACTACGGCCTGGTTCCGCTGCGCGACGAAGCAGCCATGCGGCTCAAGCTCCAATAACCGCTGCCAATCCCGAGGTTTCTGATTCCACCCCGCCAATCGCCGCAGCTCATCGGCCGCAGCCACATCGGCCGGGGTCATGGTCCTCACCTCAAAGGTTTCCAAGACGTTTAGCGTATGGGAACGGCGGGTTTCAGTGTCCATGCCTGCAGCCGTGCCACCTCCAAAACCTTCGGCGCGCGAAAACCCTCTTTATGGATGATCCACCCGCCAAATAATCCCGGCGTATCTTCGGCGATATGCCGCGTCGGCAGCAACTCCACGTTGGAGGGCACACTCACTCCTTCATCCGTCGGTAACTTTCCGTTCTTTCGGTACGAATCATACACTCTGGCAAGTGCAACCAGATAATCAGTCGGCGCGACCGTATCGGATCCCACGAACACACGCGCTGGAACCCGGCCCTCTGTCTGAATGTAGTTAAGCACGTCGCGCGTTGTGTCGCGAAATGCCAGCCAATTCAGATGGCTTCTTTCGCACTGGGGTGGAACAGCGTCGGGACCTAGAAGTCCGAGCACCTTCATTGGAAAAGCCGGCGCCCTTCCCGCAATCATCTGACTCACGGCCCTGGTCAAAAGCTCAAATTGATCTGCTGCGGAATAGGCACGGTTCTCGATCACGATAAAATCGGCGCCGGCACTCCCGGTGCTCACCAATCGCGCCGCAATCTCTCCCAAATCCTTTTCAGAAGCTCCCGTAGAGTGAGTCGCATCGGGATATATCAGCGGCAAATCGCCGGCAGTCACGAAGCGCACCCCGGGTATCGAACGGATGTAATCGATATATTCTGCGAACCGACGGAAAGCCCCTTCGGTTTCCTCCGCAGATCTTTGCGGCGGCGCTTTCCATTGTTCACGCGGCGGGTTGGCTCCACGACGGAAATTTACGCCATCCCAGAATTCCTGGTGTACCCATTCGCAGGGATGATAAAAGATGCTGATCAAACCACCGCCATCTTGGGCCACCAGCCGTTTGGCAACCTCGGCGACATGTTGTTTGGCTGGCTCGACTGCGGCCGGATCATGCAACTCCATCCGCGTGTAATTCTGGCCCATGTGATATACGTTCAAAGTCCCCGCATACCAAAACGGCTTTTGATTTAGTCCCACGTGCTCGCCTTCATCGACGTAACAAGGAACCCCATGCGGCGCGATGCCGATCTGCCGCAGCGCAGCGATCGTTTGTGGCGCCCAGGAAGAACCCGGCTGGCCGTAACAGACCAAGGTATTCAGGGCGAAAATACGGCGAATGTCCGCAGCACCCCCTCCTTCACGCCGCACAAATTCGGCCATCCCGTCCAGTAATCCGCAATCAGCAAGATACTCCGTCGGCGCCGGATGAACCGAATGGAAGTTGGCGTGATACCCAATGTCGTGCTTCTTGAGTGCCGCGATCACATCATGGCGCCCTCGCTTCTCGAGCACGCGAGCCTTTTCGCCCACGACTTTGAAAGTGGCGCGAATGTGCCGCTCGTTCAGCATAGTTGCAAGCCGCAGACAAGCATCGTCGTCGGCCGGCAACAGGTAATCCTCGGTATCAAACCACAGAATAATATCGACCCGCGGCTTCTCCGCCGCCATCGCGGGACTGGCCATCAAAGTCCCAAAAGCGGCAAAAAGGCAGGATGCCAAACGGAGGCTTGCTTTCATCCGCACAGTCATAGTCGAACACCCCCTAATCGACAAGCGCCGCCTCTGTAGCGGCGGGCGTCCTCGCCTGCCGGAAAGCCGGGCGTCTCGCCCGGCGAGTTGGATCACTGCTTCGCAAAAGAGTACAGAAACCCTTCTGTCCGGATAAACAACGCACCATGACTGATGCCGGGGGTGCTGAGTGTAGCCTGGTGCAGTTCGTTGGTTGCCAAAGCTTCAAATTTCCTGCTGGCTTTAACAACCGTGCAGTTCCCCTGACCACTAAGAAAATAAACCTTTTCATCCCCGGCCACGGGGGAGACTTTGACATTGTCACTGAAGAGTCGCTCTTGCCAAAGCGGTTCGCCCGTTTTGAGCTCGAGGCAGGAAGCATTGCCATCGTCGCGCATCATAAATACCATACCCTCATAGACAACCGGTGTTGGGCAATCGGGCGAGTATTTGTTCTGAGTCCAGAGCTTTCGGGTGGCTTCATTCTTCGCGTCTGCGGCCAGGGCCACCGTGTAACCGCGATTCTGAAAACCGGAAGCAACGGCGATGAGAACGTCCTCTCCCGCCGCCG